>UQZH01000009.1 GCA_900545445.1 uncultured Collinsella sp.
GGCCCGTGGGTTATACCCTAAGAGCAAACCACCCTTTTTAAGGGTGGTTCTGATTGGGCGCCGTCCTGCTCGTTTTTTGGCGCGCTTCGTTACATTCCTCTCTGGCTCCGGCAAAAATGGGGATAGAGTAGGACAAACGCGTCGAATACGAACGGCGGGGGAGAGCGGGCAAGTGCGCCCGCGTGGGAGAGGTTGCCGTCTATGTTGGAGCTCAAAGGTATTTGCAAAAGGTACGTTACGCAGTCGTTTACGCAGGTGGCGCTCGACAACGTAAGCCTGTCTTTTCGCGATAACGAGTTCGTGGCCATTCTGGGACCTTCGGGGTCGGGTAAAACCACGATGCTCAACGTTATCGGTGGGCTCGATCATTTCGATTCCGGTGACTTGCTGATCGACGGCATATCGACCAAGGACTTTCACGATCGCGATTGGGATGCCTACCGCAACAACCGCATCGGCTTTGTGTTCCAGAGCTATAACCTCATTCCGCATCAGACCATTTTGGAAAACGTGGAGCTGGCGCTCACGCTTACGGGCGTGGGACATGCCGAACGCCGCCAGCGTGCGCGCGAGGCGTTGGAGAAAGTCGGCCTGGGCGAGCATGTTAACAAGCGCCCGAGCCAGCTTTCGGGTGGACAGATGCAGCGCGTGGCGATTGCCCGTGCCCTGATCAACGACCCCGAGATCGTGCTGGCAGACGAGCCGACCGGCGCCTTGGATTCTACAACGTCCGTGCAGGTCATGGACTTGCTCAAGGATGTTGCACGCGACCGCCTGGTCATCATGGTCACGCACAATCCCGAGTTGGCATACCAATACGCCACGCGCATCGTCAATCTGGCGGATGGCAAGATCACCGACGATTCCGATCCTTTCGATGTCGCTGACGCCACGCGCCGCGAAGCCAAGCCTACGCGCAAAACCTCGATGAGCTTTGTGACGGCGCTGGGGCTTTCTGCCCGAAACCTCATGACCAAGAAGGGCCGCACGGCCATGACTGCCTTTGCGGGCTCGATTGGCATTATCGGTATCGCGGCGATCCTGGCGCTGTCCAACGGCGTAAACGGCTACATCAAGAAGGTCGAGGAGGACACGCTCTCGAGCTACCCGCTTACGATCTCCAAGCAGGATTACGACTTGTCGTCCATGATGGGCGGGCAGGGAGCTGCGGATGACGAGGCGTCCAACGGCGATGATTTATCTGACGGTACTGGTGGCAAAGCTAAGGGAACCGATAAGATTCCCGTGGTCACGGCCGTAAAGGATATGTTTGCGAGCGTTAAGTCCAATGACATGACGAGCTTTAAGGCATGGCTCGATGCCGGTGGCGACGGCATCGATAAAGAAGTCAACGCCATCCAGTACGGCTACGGTGTATCGCCGGTTGTCTATCGTGCCGGCAAGGGCGATGAGAAGCCTGTCCGGCTGGTGCCCAACGCCATGACCGAGGCCATGAGCGGAGGTGCGAGTTCGGCGGCAACGGTGAGCATGGAATCCATGGGAACCTCGGTCTTTAACGAGATGATTGACGACCAGAGCCTGCTCGACAGCCAGTACGATGTCGTCGCCGGTCATTGGCCCACGTCTGCCAACGAAGCCGTGATGGTGCTTTCGAGCCGCGGTACGGTGGGCGACTACACGCTCTACAGCATCGGTGCGCTGGATATCAATGAGCTTAACAATCTGGTTAACAGCGCTATGACGGCTGACGGTGGGGTTGAAGCGCCCGAGACCGGTACCGACTTTACCTACGACGATGCGCTGTCCACGACGTTTAAGGTGTTGTCGCCGGCCGATGCGTATCGCAAAAACGAAGAGACCGGCATATGGACCGACATGTCTGGCGACGCCGACTTTATGGCTGCCAAGGTTGCCGACGGTATCGACGTGCACATTGTGGGCGTGGTGCGACCTAACGAGACGGCCAATGCGAGCGCGTTGTCTCCGGGCATTGCCTATACGCATGCGCTGACTCGCCAGCTTATGGAGCGCGCCGCCGATTCGCAGATTGTGCAGGAGCAACTCGCCCACCCCGAGACGGATGTCTTTACGGGCAAGTCTTTCGATGAGCTGCAAGGCGAGGCCAAACAAGGCGTGGACCTGGGCAGCATGTTCAGTGTGGACGAGGCGGCGCTCAAGAGCGCGTTCTCGTTCGATACGTCTGCGCTCTCGGGCGCGGCCGGCGACGGCATTGATCTTTCGGGCGTCGATCTGTCGGGCCTGGATATTGATCTTTCGGGCGTTGGCAAGGACATCGACTTTGGTGACATCATGGCCAAAGCGCCGGCTCCAGATTTCTCGGGCATCTTTGACGGCCTGGAACTCACGCCCGAGCAAATGCAGCAGGTGGGAACGCTAGCCAACCAGCTGTTTGAGAGCTTTTTGCAGTCTGATCAGTTTAGGGCGCTGTCACCCGATGATTTTAAGGACGCGTCAAAGCTTGCTGCCGCATTCTCGGCGTATCTTGAGAGTGATACGGCAGCCCAGCAAATCCTGGCCCAGCTCAAAGCGCTCGGCGGCGATGCCCTGGCCGAGCGCCTGCAGCAGGCGATGACCGACTATGTGCAAAAGCAGCTGGCTCCGTATCTGCAGCAGGCTATGGATCAGGTGATGAAGTCGATCAGCGATCAGATTGCGGCGACGGTGTCAGCTCAGCTCAGGGCAGGCGCAGCAGGGCTCATGGGCCAGATGGCGACGCAGATGTCGTCGAGTTTTGCTAACCTGGCGAGCGCCATGCGCGTGGATGCGAGTGCCTTTGCTCATGCCATCCATTTCAACATGGACGCCGAGGACCTGAGCTCGCTCATGATGAGCTATGCGAAGGCGTCGAAGCTTACCTACGACAACAATCTGACCACGTTGGGCTATGCGGATGAGGCGGACCCCATCTCGGTTAAGATTTTCCCGCGCGACTTTGAGGCCAAGGAGCGCGTACTCGATCACATCGATGCGTACAACAAGCAGGTCAAAGCCGCTGGCCATGATGATCGTGCAATTTCGTACACCGACTACATGGGCATCATCATGGGTTCGGTGACCGACATCGTGAACACCATCAGCTTGGTGCTCATCGCATTCGTGAGTATCAGCCTGGTGGTGAGCTCCATCATGATTGGCATCATCACCTACATCAGCGTGCTGGAGCGCAAAAAGGAGATTGGCATCCTGCGTGCGATCGGCGCGTCGAAGCGCAACGTGGCCAACGTATTCAATGCCGAGACCTTTATCGAGGGCCTCATCGCCGGCGTCTTTGCCATTGTCGTCGTGGTGGCCGTGAGCTTTCCGGTTAATGCCTGGGCGCTTGCTGCCAAACAAGTGCCCAATCTGATGAGCCTGCCCGTGCAGGATGCGCTGGTGCTCATTGCAATTTCGGTGCTGCTGACGGTCGTTGCCGGTCTGCTGCCGGCCCGAAGCGCATCCAAAAAAGACCCTGTAGAAGCCCTACGCTCCGAATAATGTGACAAAGGGACAGCCCTTTTGCCACATTGAGTGGCTTGTAAATCGAGGTCTAATACTTTTCCAAGAAGTGAACGAGTAAAAACGGACCCCCGAAGCATCGACACTTTTGAGATGCAATTTCCTGCGGTTTTGTCAGCCAAATCCTGCGGTTTTGACGTCTGAAAATGTCGATGCTTCGGGGGTCCAAAAACGGTCGTTCACTTCTCGGGAAAAGTATTAGACCTCGAGATATAGACGATGTTTGCGAGCGGCAATTAGAGTGCAAGCCTTTAGTTCTTCTTTGCGGAGAGCATGAGCCTAATTTCCGGATGGGTGTACTCGTCGAACTCTTCCTCGGGCTCGGTGTCAAAGGTGTAGTACGACTTGATAGATTCGTCCTCCGTCTTGATGCTGATTTCTTCATATAGGGATCCGGCTAAAAATGCCTGTTTAAATTCATCCGACAGGCTGCATGGCGTGAGGAGGCCCGGTGCGGCAACGGAAATGTCCAACCCGTTGAGCGGGGCACAGAGCGTCGCGATGTCCTGCTCGGCGCGGGCGAGGTTGTCTGCAAGGCTTGCCTCGGGGTCGATCTGGCTGGTGTAATCGACGTCCGTGAGCATGCCGTCTGCATCGAAAGAAAGGTAGACATAGGCTGCTTGAGCGCCGAGGTCATTATCGCGCAGATAGCCGATAATGCGGTAGCCGTAGTCGTGATACGACTCGTATGGGTCGTCTGCCGCAACGCGTTCGCACACGGGCTCCAAGGCATCTTGCGCGATGGCGAGCTGCTCGGCGGCTGCAGCCTTTCTTGCCTGAAGCTCGTTATTTCCCTGGACAAACTGCGGGATGTAGACGCCAAGCAGCACAATGACGGGCAACACCGCGAGAGCCATGATCTGCTTCTTGACGCTTGGAATCGTCACGTCGTATGCGGCCGCCATGGCCTCGGCATTGCTCGAGGTTTCGGCTAGCACGTCCGCCGCGGTGGCAACTGCCCCTACGGCGCCGGCAACCTCGGCGGCGCCGCCCAGGTTGCGTGCGAGATCGTTGTCACTGTTCTTGAGCAGGCGGCCGGCAGCTTGCGTGGCGAGCACACCGGCGACCTCCGCGGAACGGTCTTTGTTGGTTTGGGCCACCGCAAGCCTGCTCTTCAGCTCCTTCCACTGTTTGCCCTGCATTCCAAAGCGCGGCGCAAGAGCGCAATAGCAAAAGATGGCGAGTTCGATTGCGGTGAGTGCGATGGCGGTATATATGCCCGCGGGTTGGAATTCCTTTTGGTGGAACGCGATATCGTTGATCATTTGGAGTGGCAACATCAGCAGGCATGCTACGAACGACATGACGAGTGCGGTCGCTGCGATCTTGGGGTATGTGCAGTACCGCCGGATGCGTTTCTTTTCTTGCTCGGTGAGTTGCTGCATGGGGTCCTCGATCCTCATCGTTTTCGGGGGCGATGCGCACGCGCTCTTTAGTATAAATGAGTGGGGCGTCTATTATTCAAACATAGTGTCAACAGCGTGGTGTTGGTGGTCGTCGCGATCATGAACGTCGTTTTTGGAGCACGGAGTCGCTGTCGTGGGGCGAATGACGCGCAAGGGGGTTGCCGTGGGACAGTCTCTCACTGTTTGTGAGCGCCAGCAAATCGAAGGTGAATGGTTTTCAGAGAAGTGAACGACCTATTCTGGACCCCTGAAGCATTCGCACTTTTGGATGCAAAAACCGTAGGATTTGAGCGACAAAACCGCAGGAAATGCCTCTCCAAAAGTGTCGATGCTTCGGGGGTCCGATTTCACTCGTTCACTTCGCGGAAAACCATTCGCCTTCGTTGCGTGAGGCGACGGATGGAAGGGTGATTATCGTCAAGCTGCTACCTCTGCCTTGTGAATCATCTGGAGCACAAGGCATAATGCATGTGACAAAGGGGCGGTCCCTTTGCCGCATTGATCTGAGAGCAGATGTTGATGATTCTTTCGCTTGCCCCCATGGAGGGGATTACCGGGCATGTGTTCCGTCGCGTGCATGCGGAGTGCTTCGGCGCGCTCGATTGCTATTACACGCCGTTTTTGCCGCCGCCGCGGGTGGGAAACCGCTTTGGCGGCAAGGCGTTTAAGGAGATCGATCCTGCCAATAACCAGGGGCTCAACGTAGTGCCTCAGCTGATGTCCAAGAACGCGGACGAGTTTGTGTGGGCGGCACAGGTACTCGCCGACATGGGATATCGCGAGGTCAATCTCAACTTGGGTTGCCCCTCGGGGACGGTTGTTGCCAAGGGCAAAGGATCGGGCTTTTTGCGCAACTTGGACGAGCTTGAGGTGTTCTTGAGTGACGTGTGTGAGCGCTCTCCGCTGCCGGTATCGGTCAAGACCAGGTTGGGGTTGGAGAGCGACGACGAATACGAGCGCGTACTCGATCTATATTGCCGCATGCCGCTGGCAGAGCTGATCGTGCATCCTCGCGTACAAAAGGACCGCTATACGGGCACGCCGCGCAAGGAGTTTTATGGCGAGACGCTGGAGCGCGCGCCGTTTCCGGTGGCATACAACGGTGACATTTTTGATCTTGAGGACATGGGTGCGCTGGTGGAGGCCTATCCCGGCACACGTCATGTGATGCTGGGGCGCGGCTTGCTCGCGAACCCAGCTCTGGCTCGCATGGTCAACGGCGGTCCCGCTGCCACGGCAGCCGAACTGCAGCGCTTCCACGACACGCTGTTTGCGGCCTATGCAGAAGAGATCGGCGGCAACGCGGTCTTTCGTATGAAGGAGTGGTGGTTCTACGCCAAGTGCGCTTTCGCCGACCCCGCTACCGTTCACAAGCTCGTACGTAAGACTAAAAAGGTTGACGAATACCGCGCCGCCGTCGAGCGCGTCTTTCGCGAGCAGCCACTTGCACCCATAGCCCGCTTCCACGGCTAGTTAGTCGTTGGTGACGTTCTTTAACGACTAGTCATTTAAGAACGTCCCCAACGACTACCCGTGCCGAACCCATACAAAAACTGTACGCCAACATCCAAAGATGTCGAAAAATGTCGACTTTGGATGCTGGCGTACATGTTTGGGTCGGCGGGGGAGTGGAGTCTAGGCAATCATTGCATCGAGCGTGATGAGCTCTCTGAGTCGCTCCGTGCGTGTTTGCCCATGGCGCTTTGCTTTTGCGTCAAACGCATCAAGAACAGACTCACCCACACGTGCCGATAAAACAACGCTTGGCTCATCGGAGATCGACGGCCTTCCCAGCTTGATGGTGCGACCCTTCGGCCACTCATCTTTTTCGTATGCCTCCGCGGCTTTCTCCAACTCTCCGGGGGCAAACCCCATCATCTTTTCGAGCTGCTTAGCGTCCATAGCGCCTCCTATCGATTGGCATAATGTCGAGCGCTGGTTCTCGGAATCTATTTTTGTATACAGTTTTGTAGACAAAAATACAAGCAGTTTATCAAGCTAATTAGCTTGTGTTGACTAGTTTTTCCGATAGGAAATGAGCGTCGATGGCTTCGATATTTCTTCATTTTTCAGTTTGGAACATGAGCGCTCATTGAACTTGCAGGGGGGCACTTTAACAAACTATCGAGATTCTGGCCAGGAGCTTTCACTGGTCTTCGGTGGTGAGACCAGCTTAATTCGCGACACAGTGTGTCGCGAATTGGAGTAGTCGCTGAGTGTTCTTTAACGATTAGTCATTCAAGAAGAGAACGTCTAAGTGCCGGATTTGTCATTTTGAGTCGTCTCTAACGACTATTCAGGAGGGCTGTGTGCAAAAAAGGCAAATATGAGTACTGCTGCCATTATGGTTGCATTTATTCTGCTCAAAAATGAGACCCCTGATGAGATTTAATACCATTAGGAGTCTCTTTTATTGAACATATGCGGAGAAATAACGACGTCTGCGGACGCTTGGGGCGTTGGATGATCCCTGAAATGATTAAAATCGCTGTTACTAAACAAGTAACAGTACTCATATTTGCCATTTTTTGAACACTGTCCTCTAAGGAACCCTTTCCAGAGACGTCAGGCGGCCTCAAACAACCATAATCCAAAGGCCATCTCAAACAACTAGTCATTTAAGAACGTCCCCAATGACTACCTCTGCAAAAAACTGTACACCAGCATCCAAAGATGTCGGAAAATGTCGACTTTGGATGCTGGTGTACATGCTTAGGCCGTATGGGGTGGGGCCTTGGACGGACGGGATGCGCGTGCTAGAGCAGGTTCTTCTGTACCCATGCGATGATGTAGCTCGACTCGTAGAGCGGTTTTCCGTCGATAAACAGGCAGGGAACCTGGCGTTTTCCGCCGACGGCGATGAGCGTCTGCTCGGCAACGGGGTCGGTCGAGATATCGCGCTCGGGAATGGTCACGCCGTTATCGGCCAAAAAGCGCTTGACCTTTATGCAATACGGGCAGCCGGTCATAACGTAGAGCACGAGCTCATGATTAGTAGCCATAGGTCTCCAATCGGTTGAGGTTTTGATTGAAATACCCAAAGCCGCCGCAATCTATGCGCGGGCCAGCGACGACTCGATGGCCTGTACCAGAAACGCCGTGGCTCCGGCGCCGCAGGGCTTGTCGTAGTAGTCAATAAAGCGCTGGTCGGCAAGATAGTCGTGGGCGAGGCCCAGGTACGCTTCGTTCTGGGGTTCGCGTCCCCAGTTGAGACCAATCCAACGACGATGCATCGCGACGAGCTTGCGAGCCTCGCTTCCATCCGCATCGCCGTCGCCCATGGCAATCGAGAGCTGACCCAAAATAGCGCGTTCAAGTTCCTTCATGTCGTTCCATGTCTCGGGGTCCATGTCCAGCAGCGCTTCGTTTGCTGCATCGATAGCCTCATCGCCATAGCGCGCCCGAGCCTCGGCGCCGTAGCGTTCCTCGTTTTCCTGCACGGTGCGCCAGCGCTCCAGTTGCGGCAGGACGGCGCCCATGAGCGAGACGGCTTCGTCGAGTGACATGCCGGTGTTTTGCGCCAGGCGCGGGGCACAGTCCTCGATCATTGCCTCCATCGTGGTGTCGTAGGTGTACTGGCCGTGGTCGTAGCACCACTTGCAGTAATGGTCGGTCGCGGCGCCCGTGGCATCGGTGCCGCAGTCGTCGGGCGTGAGTATCATGCCGCAGCTCTGGCAATAGCGCTCGGGCATTTCGAGCAGATGAGACAGGGGCTCGCCGGTCACAGCGGCGATGAGCTTCATCATGTCGATGCCCGGTGTGACCTCGCCACGCTCCCAACGGCTGACGGCTTGGCGTGTGACGAAGAGCTTGGCGGCGAGCTGCTCTTGGGTAAGGTGATGGGCGCGACGGACGGCGATGAGCTTTTCTGCAAAGGCCATAACGGCTCCTTTCTGCTGGTTGATGGCTTAAGCATACGCGGCAGCAGGCGCCCTTCCAAGCAACCGTTGGTTGCACGACGGGGGACCGCGGCGAAGAATTGCACGCAACGCCCCACACCTCCATGCCGTACAATGACCGGCATGGAACCTATCGCACACATACATACCGACCTGCCGCAGAAGTTCGGCATTCCGCGCAACAGCTTTTTGGCGCCTCATCTGCAGGGACACATCGTCTTTGAGCCGGAATTTGCCTCCAATGCAGCGGTTGAGGGCCTGGACTCCTTCTCTCACCTATGGCTGTTGTGGCGCTTCGAAAACGGAACGCCCGGCGGCACGGCAAACGACATAGCTGCCGATGCCAAGTCGCAGGACAGGTCTGGCACCAACGTCAAGTGGTCGAAGACCGTGCGCCCGCCGCGTCTGGGCGGAGCCGAGCGCGTGGGTGTCTTTGCCACGCGCAGTCCGTTTCGCCCTAATCCCATCGGGCTCACCTGCGTTAAGCTCGACCGCGTGGAGCTTACCGACGACGGCCCCATCATCCATGTGCTGGGGGCCGATCTGCGCGACGGCACGCCCATCTACGATATCAAGCCCTACATCCCGTTTGCGGACTGCCACCCGGATGCGACCGGCGGCTGGATTGAGGGTGCTCCGTGGCAAGAGCTCGATGTTGAGTTTCCACAAGCGCTGCAGGATATGGTCCCGCCCGCAAAGCTCCCCGGCTTGGTCGAGGTCCTTTGCCAAGATCCGCGCCGCGCGGGCAGCAAGCACGAGCCAAACCGCGTTTACCACTTAGCTTATGCTGGGCTCGACATATCTTTTACGGTCGATAAAACCCAGCTAACCGTAGTCGCCGTCAACGACGCGCAAGACTAACCAGCCATTCGTCTGAACCCGTCAAATTAAGCGCCAAACCCCATGTCAAAATCGCCCATGCTGGTGGACAATAACGCCTACCAAAATAGTCCGCTTTGCATGGGAGCTCAGCATGAAATACGACTTTAGCTCGCTTATCGACCGCCACGGCATGGATGCCATCGCCGTTGACTCTTGGGGCGAGATCCCCGGTATGGCTCCGAACGCACCCGACGAGGGCTTCGACCGCATTCCCATGTGGGTGGCCGACATGAACTTCGCCACGGTGCCCACGGTTCAGGAGTACATCATCAAGCGCGCTCAGCACCCCATGTTTGGCTACTTCAATCCGCGTCCCGAGTACTTCGACCGCATCATCGAATGGCAGAGCCGTCGCAACGGCGTTGAGGACTTGGCGCCGGAGCATATCGGCTACGAAAACGGCGTGCTGGGCGGTGTCGTGTCGACGTTGCGCGCGTATGTCCAGCCGGGCGATGCGGTGCTGGTCCATAGCCCCACCTACATCGGCTTTACCAAATCCATCGAAGCCGCGGGCTATCGTATTGTCCACAGCCCGCTTAAGCTCGACGACCAGGGCGTGTGGCGCATGGACTTTGAGGACATGGAGCGCAAGCTCGCCCAAAACTACATCCATGCCGCGGTGTTCTGCTCGCCGCACAATCCCTGCGGCCGCGTATGGGAGCGCGACGAGATCGAGCGCGCCATGGACATCTATCGCCAGCACGATTGCGTGGTGATCTCGGACGAGATTTGGTCCGATATCATCCTGCCGGGACACAAGCACATCCCGACGCAGTCGGTGAGCGAGGATGCTCGCATGCGCACGGTTGCCCTCTACGCGCCCAGCAAGACGTTCAACCTGGCGGGCCTGGTCGGCAGCTACCACATTGTCTACAACGAGACGCTGCGCGACCGCGTGTGCGCCGTGTCCAACAAGACCCACTACAACGAGATGAACGTCCTCTCCATGCATGCGCTTATCGGTGCCTACCAGCCGCAGGGCTATGAGTGGGTTGATGAGCTCAACCAGGTGCTTGCCGGCAATATCGAGTACTTCTGCACGTATGCAGAAAAGCACTGGAAGGGCGTCGCGTTTTCGCGTCCGCAGGGCACGTACATGGTGTTTCTGGACTGCACCGAGTGGTGCCGCGAGCATGGCCGCGATATTCAGTGGTTGCTCGACGAGGGGGCGCGCGTGGGCGTGGGGTATCAGGACGGCCGCCCGTTCCACGGGCCCTGCCACATTCGCGTGAATCTGGCGCTGCCGCTTTCGCGCGTGAGGGAAGCGTGCGACCGCCTGGGCCGCTACGTTTTTAATGCACGGTAAGCGCGCACTGCATGCGGAGCCTTCTGCCAAGTCGGCTAGAAGGCCCCGTGTGGTAAGGCATCTGTAACCATTGGGCGCAGACCTGCTGCGAAGGTTTATTTTTCTTGAATCTGCTTACCGCAGAGATGCTCAATCGTAATCTCGTAGAGCTGGACGCCCTTAATGTCCTTGGCGATTTCCTCTTCGACTTCTTCGGCAGAAGGGTAGTACTTAAGCGCGAGCTGGCGAACTTTATCCTCGATAAACGCGGGGGTGTCATTCGCCAGGCGACAACGGCCAAAGACTACGGTACTCATAACGTAGGGAGCCCAGTCACCGTCCTTGTACCACTCGTTGCCGTAAACGGTAAAGCAGACCTTGTCATCGCGCTTGAGTGCGTCGACCTTGTGGCCAGCCTTGGCGCCATGGAAATAAATCTTGTCGTGCTCGGCGTCAAAGAAGTAGTTGACGGGAATGGCGTACGGGTAGCCATCGTCGCCGTTGACGGCAAAGACGCCGCGCTTGCAGGTAGCGAGCAGTTCGCGCGCTTCCTCGTCGGTGATGGCGCGTTTCTTTCGACGTAAGGGCCTAAACATCGTTGGCTTCCTTTCTGGTCGTGCGTGGTGGTTGAGCACAAACTATAGCGAAACGGATCCGTTTTTCTTGATGCGGGCGAGTATGTTTTTGAGCTTGTTAAAGTCGAGCGGTTTGGACAGATGGGCGTTCATGCCGGCATCGTGTGCCGCCTTGGCGTCCTCGGCAAAGGCGTTGGCGGTGAGCGCGATGATGGGGATATCGGCTGCATCGACCTTCTCGCTCAGACGAATCGCGCGGGTTGCCTCATAGCCGTCCATGCCCGGCATCATGATGTCCATCAGAATCGCATCGAAGCTGCCGGCGGGACGGCCAACGTATAGGTCGACCGCTTCGTTGCCATCGGCGGCGCGAGTTACGACAATGCCTTCGCTTTCGAGCAGCGTCTGGGCAATCTCGGCATTCAATTCGTTGTCTTCGGCGAGCAACACGTTCATGTCGGCGAGCGAGCAGTCGAGCACCCCCTCGACCGTATCTGCCCGCGCCTGAGGGTTCTTGTCGATATCGAGCGGAATCTGGACGTTGAACGTACTCCCCACGCCAACCTCACTCGAAATCTCAATCGTACCGCCCATCAGTTCAATAAGCGACTTGACGATTGGCATGCCCATGCCGGTTCCTTGGAACTTGCTGCGCGCATCGTCACCTTCTTGGGCAAACGGTTCATAGATATGCTTTAAAAACTCGGGAGCCATGCCAATGCCGGTATCCGAAACGCTAAAGCAAAAGAGCGCGCGCCCATCATCGAGTGGCTTGGTCTTTGAACTAAAGGTGACGGAGCCGCCGCGCTTGTTGTACTTAATGCTGTTGTCTAACAGGTTGATTATGATCTGTCGGATATGGGTGGGACTGCCGATCATGTATGGCCCCGTGGCGTACGGCAGACTATTGTCCTGCATTGTGATGCCGTTATCGGATGCGCGGAGCTTGCACAGCACCAGCGTATCGTCACAGAGCTCTTTGAGGTTAAAAGGCGCATGTTCCAGAGTTAGCTTGCGGTCTTCGATTATGCCCATCTCGAGGATGTCGTTGATCAGCGAGAGTAGGTGATTGGCGGCAACACGCGCCTTGGCGCGGCTTTCGCGGGCGGCCTGCATGTCGCCGTCTTTCAATTCCTCAATTTCGATAAGACCCAGGATGCCGTTGAGTGGCGTACGGATGTCGTGGCTCATGCGCGTGAGGAATGCCGTCTTAGCGGCGTTGGCGGCATCGGCTTTCTGCTGTTCTTTCTGCGCGCGGTGAAGCGACCAGACAAGGATGACGATGCCGGTGAGCAAAATGCAGATGACGACTGCCGCAATGACGATGCGGTTGCGGTAGAGAAGTCGAAACGCATCCGATTCTTGCGCCGAGTACGATGTGGGGGAATAACTGCTTGCAGAGAGCGATTCGCCAGCATTGACGATGCCCTTATTAATGATTCCCAACAGCACGGGCTTGCCGCGCGAAATCAAACACGATAGCTGTGCCGTGTCGGTGAGCTCCTGTGTTTGGAAATCCTCGATATCGTAGGTGTCGCGGATGGTTTTCAAGCGCGTGCTGGGGACAATGATGCAACTTGCCTCCCCCTTATTGAGGGCTTCGCGTGCCTCGTTGTCATTCGGATGCTCGGTTACCTTTGCGTCGGGGAATAGGTTTTCGAGCTCAAAACGGTTGACGATCGCGTCTGCTGTGCAAGCGATGTTCTTAAGGTCACTGTTCAGGTTGCTGCTGCTGTGAATGGCGGCTAGGGAAACCGTTCCCATCGGGTTTGACAGGATGACCCCTGCCTGCTCGGCAAGCCAGTAGTCGCGAAACAACGGTAGGGCGACATCGATGGTCCCTGTGGAAAGGGCTTTGGTCATTTGCTCGTTGTTCGAGAACGCTACTGTTGCAACCGTAATGCCAAACTTGTCGTGCAACGTCGTTGCAAGCGAGGCGAGCGACCCTTCCATTTCGCCGTCGTCATTTTGCGTGCAGTAGGGGAGTTTGTTTTTAAGATAGCCGATCGTGATGGTGTTGTCGTTTGCTTTGAGCCAGGAGCGCTCGGGGCCGGTGAGCGATGATGAGCCGCTGTTTTGGGCCGAGTAATTCGCCTTGACCTCGTCGTTATAACGTGGGTTGACGCGGGCGATTGCCGTCATGGCGGCATTGATATCGTTCATCAGGTCGGGGCGGCTTTTGGGGACGGCAAAATAGTAGTCACTCGAGCCAACGTAGAACATGGGCGACGCATCGGGCGACGAGATGGTGTCGTTCATGATGACGGCGTCGACTTCGTCGTTTGCGAGTGCGTCAAAGAGCATGGAGCCTCCGTCATACTCCCTGTATGTGCAGGTGATTCCTTCGTTGGCGAGCCACTGCTGGCCAACGAAGGTTTGCATAACACCGGAGTTGCAACCGATGGTAAGGCCCTGGAGCGCTTGGAGGTCACCCTTGGCCAGGTCGTCGCGATCGGGCTTGGCGTAGATGTAGTAGCGCTCGGTGCCCTCGGGGTTCGAGGAGAAGAGCAGCTTTTGGGCGCGTTCCTCGGAGTAGGAGATGTTGGGCATGAGGTCGATTTCGCCCGCCTCGAGCATGTCCATAAGTTCGGTGAAGGTGCCGGAGACGTATTCGTATTGCCAGCCCGGCGTATAGTATGACAGCGTCTGCAGGTAGTCATAACCCCAGCCCGAGAGACGCTCGCCGGGGGTGCCGTCCTGGAAGCCTTCGTTGTTGATAAGCCAGCCAACGCGGACCGTCTTGACCTGCTGGTCAGAGTCGGCGGCAAAGGCGGGGACGGGTATGACGGCGCTCAGTACGGCGAACGCGGCAAGCGCGACGGCCAGGGTGCGACATATAACTGAACGAAGGACAGCGGAAGCTCTCACGTGCAATCCTAACGAATCGAGACAATACCGCATAAGGATACCAGCTCAGCCTGCCCAGTCGGCCGCCGCACCGCTAAACGGTCCCGTCCGGCAGTTGGGGACAGTCCCTTTCTGCCGGCACAAAAGGAACGTCCCTAACTGCCGGTTGCCTAACTGCCGGTTGTGGGACAATACCGAGCAAACGTGATTGGGCGTCTGGGAAAAGGGGTCGAGATGAAAAAGCTGAGGACGCTTGCCGATGTTTTGCGCCAGGCCGGTTTCGTGCGTATCACGGGCCTGTTCCTCATCTTCTATCTGCTGTGCTCGACGGCTGTCTGGCTGTCCGAGCCCACGACCCTTACGTTTGGCGATGGCCTCTGGTTTAGCTTTGAGACCGTCTCGACCATCGGCTTTGACGATATCCCGGCCGAAACGCCGGTCGCCCGTGCTATTACCGTCGTCCTGAGCGTCATCAGCATCTTCTACATTGCCATGCTCACGGGTGTGGCGGTGAACTACTGCAATACGCTCATCAAGCTGCGCCAAAAGGACACCATGGCGCGCTTTATGGACGATCTGGAGCATTTGGAAGAGCTCGATCGTGACGAGCTCGCCGACCTGTCGCGCCGTGTGCGCGAATATCGCCGACGCCAACGCTAGAACGGGCGCCGCGCGTCACGACGAGGGGGACTGAATATGAATATCACGGTATACCTGGGCGCCAGCGTCGGCAATGACCCGGCGTTTCTGCCTGCGGTGCAAGAGCTGGGCAACTGGATTGGCTCCAACGGGCACGCGCTGGTATACGGCGGGTCCAAATCGGGCCTGATGGGCGCGCTCGCCGATAGCGTACTCGAGGCAGGTGGACACGTGACGGGTGTTGAGCCGAGCTTTTTTATAGAGGCCGAGTTTCAGCACGACGGCATCGATGACCTCATCGCGACGAGCGATATGGCCGAGCGCAAGGCCAAGATGATTGAGCTCGGCGATGCGTTCATTGCCTTTCCCGGTGGGACGGGCACGCTCGAGGAGATTGCCGAGGTCATGTCCGCGGTGTCGTTGGGGCACCTGAGTGCTCCGTGCATCCTGTATAACCTTGACGGTTACTACAACGACCTCAAGGCGCTGCTCGGGCACATGATTGATAAGGGGCTTTCGAGCCCGAGGCGCCAGCAAGGCATCTACTTTGCCGACGATTTGCGCGAGATTGTCTCGATTATCAACGGATAAGTCTTGAGCCTGCCCCACTATGACTCCCAATGGTGCCGTTTGTGGCGCAGATGGTTGGCTTGTCTGGGCAACGCTCGCTCTACAATAAAACGTAATTATGTCGACTTTGACCGCGGGAGGACCCGATGGACAACCTTGCCAAACCCACAAACCGCGCGCTGTTTTTAGTTAGCGTTGCCGTGACCGGTGCGTTCGCAGGTGCCGCGGTCTGGCTGTTCTTTTTTGCGATGGAGCACGGTATCGACTATCTGTGGACCGAGATCCCCCACATGCTGGGCGCGGCGTCGCCCGAACTCGCCAGCGGCCCGTTCGGTTTTCTGCCGTATCCGTTTTTTGTCTGCCTGCTGGGCGGCCTGCTGATCGGTCTGTACGAAAAGCTTACGGGCACCAAGACCGACGACCTCAACCAGGTGATGGCTAAGGTTAAGAAAGATGGGCGCTACCCGTACGACAACCTGGGCAAACTTTCGCTCGCGGCATTGCTGCCGCTGCTGTTTGGCGGAAGTATTGGACCGGAGGCCGGCCTGACCGGCGTTATCGCGGGTCTGTGCAGCTGGGTCGGCGACCGCATGCGCCGCTTTGGCGCCGAGTTTAGGGAGCTCACGCTGCTGGGCACCCAGGCCGCGCTGACGGCGCTCTTTACCGCGCCCGTCTTTGGCTTTGTGGCGCCGCTCGCCGGTAGCGCCGACGGCCAGGGTGCTAATGACGATGAGTCCGCGTCCGACGAGATCACGATCAAGCTTCCCAAGGCGCAAAAGACTGTGGTCTACGGTATTGCGATTGCCGGCGGCCTGGGCACCTATCTGCTGCTCGGCCAGCTTATGGGCGGCGGCATGGGCATGCCCAGGTTCGAGTCCGCCGAGGTGGGCAACCTGGAGCTTACCTGGCTCATCCCGCTGGCGTTGGTTGGCACCGTTTGCGGCTGGCTGTATTTTGTCTCGGAGCACGCGAGCGAGGCATTGGCTCATGCCGTGGGGGAGCGCCCTGTCGTCAAGGCCATGCTGGCCGGTTTGATGCTTGCCATCTGCGGTACGGCTCTGCCCTTCACCATGTTTGCCGGCGAGACGCAGGCCGACGTGCTCATGGAAACCTATCTGACCATCCCCGCCGGTGTGCTTATCGCGACCGGTCTTGTTAAGGCCATGCTGACGCCCGCCCTCATCAACCTTGGTTGGCGCGGCGGCCACTTCTTCCCCGTTATCTTCTCGGGCGTAAGCCTGGGCTATGGCCTTGCCATCCTCACCGGCGCAGATCCGGTCTTTTGCGTCGCCGTCTGCACGGCATCGACGATGGGCGCCGTCATGCGCCAGCCTGTCATGGTCGTGGGCCTGCTGCTCATGTGCTTCCCGCTCAAGGGCATCGTCTGCATGATCATCGCGGCCGTCATCGCCGCCGGCATCCCGCTGCCCAAGCCACTGCGCAAGTAGCACGGCAGCGCGCGGTCAGTACAAACATCTCAAGTCCGGTGCGGGCGCTGTGTCACGGATTTGCGGGTGGACTGGATTTCGTTCGGTATCGGCGCTACTTCCAAATTGCAAGCGCGGCGGTGCCCAGTACGATGAGGACGAGACCGATGGCGCTGCGGCGGGAGAGTTTTTCGTTGAATGCCAGGCGCGCAAATAGCACCGATACGACAATCGATAGTTTGTCGATCTGCACCACGACACTCACCTGGCCTGCAGCGATGGCATAGTAATAGAGCAGCCACGATGCTCCAGTCGCGATGCCCGATGTTGCGAGAAATGTGAGTTCGCGCCGGTCAACGTGCGCGACCTGCTCCAGTTTTCCCTTGGCTGCCACGATTGCCCATGCCATAACCAGTACCACGCAGGTGCGGATTGCCGTGGCCAGGTTTGAGTCGACGCCTTCGATGCCGATCTTGGCGAGGACGGAGGTGAGTGCCGCGAACACGGCGGCGCCGAAGGCGTAAACGAGCCAGGTTCGGTCTTGCTGCTGCTCGGGTTCGGCGGACTGCTTCTTCTCGATCATTAAAAACGTGCCGAGGGTGATGACAGCGGTTCCCACGAGCTTAACCGCAAGGTTGCTCGTCTCGTCAAAAAGCGCGATGGCGACCAGCGCGGCGAGCACGGTGCTCATCTTGTCGACCGGTACGACCTTATTGACATTTCCGATGCTCAACGCCTTAAAGTAACAGATCCACGAAGCACCGGTAGCGAGTCCCGAGAGGACGAGAAAGAGCCAGGATCTGGGTTCGATGCTGCCAATGGTTCCAATGGATCCAGAAATGCCCGCCATTGCCCAGGCGAAAACGAGCACCACGCAGGTGCGAATGGCCGTCGCGACATCGGAGTCGGTCTGCTTGATGCCGCATTTGGCCAAGATGGATGTGATGCCGGCAAAGAATGCTGACGCAAATGCTGCGACAACCCACGACACGGGTGCGGTGCCTCCTTGGATAATGGGTTTATCCTGCGAGTTTTATGGACATGAGGATACCGCCCCACCATGAAGGTTTGATATGGCCGCGGCGAGACGGGGGTTATGTTCCGGGGAGCCATTTGGTTGAGGCTCGAATTGTCGATATGCTGTCGGCTTCTCTTTGGTTGCCAAGATTTAAACGGCATGCCGTGAAGGGCGGTAGCGACGTTGTTGCTGCTTCGTCTTATCTGGTAAATGAGGTGGCGTGCAGCCCAAGCCCTTTGGCTGTCGATTACAGGTCGCGTGCCCGATAGACCTTGGTGCTGACGGCGCAGCTGATTGCACATAGCGCGAGGGCAAGTGCGGCGATGCCTGCACACAGACAGCCCAGAACGGCAGGATCGGGATTCGCTCCGGCAATTGACATGAGCCAGTTGCTGATGGGGTTGGAGGAGCTCAGCGCTGCCATGGCAAGGCATCCGAGTAGGGCAAACAGGCCAACGGATAGGCGCAGCGCCTCCATGTGTCCAAATCGGAAGAACAGCGGCTGTGCCAAGAACACCATCATGAGGGAGATGAGCATCGATGCTGCCGAGGCTATTGCGATCTCAAAGACGGTCTGTCTCGTCGAAGGAATGCCCGCGCTGTTGAAGAGCGGGAAGGAGACGATGCTCAGAAGCGCGGCGGCACATGCCATGACGGCGGAGAAGACAATAACGCTCAGGTAGCGTGCGCGGATGATGTCTTTGCGCGAGAAGGGCAGCGTTGCCCGGTAGCGCTCCCAACCGTTTTGATTGTCGAAGCCGGCCAGCGAGCTCATGACCATGATGGGTGACATAGCACTGACCGCGCAGGCGCCAGCGCTCATGCCGGAATCGCCGTCCGATGCGTTGGCAAGGGTCAGCACGATGAATATGAACAAGCCGACACCCGCAATGCTTGGGGCAAGCGAGCGAACGATGGCGAGCTCGGACATAAAGGCGCGTTTCATTTCGAAGCCCCTTTCAGCGTGAGGCGAAGATAGTCATCAATGGTTGCCCGATCGCAGGGAATCTCGGGAAAGGCCTCGAGCGCTTCGCGACGGTTGGGCACGAGCACGTCCACGCTATAGGCGTGGTGGGCGGCACGGGCGCCTTCGACGCAAGCCATAAGCTCGGCGGCCTGTGCTTGGGTGCAGTGGGCGATGCCGGCGCGGTCGGTAATGTCCTCGCGCGGCAGGTCAAAAATAATCGAGCCATTTTCGATGCAGATGACGCGATCAGCGGTGCGATCGAGGTCGGACGTAATGTGGCTCGAGAGTAACACGCTGTGCTGGCCGTCGGCGACAAAGGCAAGCAGCTCATCAAGCAGTTCCTCGCGTGCCATGGGATCGAGGCCCGCGGTGGCTTCGTCCAAAACGAGCAGCTTGGCATTGTGGCTGAGTGCACAGGCAAGCTGCAGTTTCATGCCCATGCCGCGGGAGAGGTCCTTGACCTTTGTCTTGGGATCGAGGCCAAATCGGTTGATGAATCCGGCGAACGTTTCGCGGTCCCACGTGGGGTACGCCGGGC
The DNA here is from genome assembly GCA_900545445.1 of uncultured Collinsella sp. Classification (GTDB taxonomy): domain Bacteria; phylum Actinomycetota; class Coriobacteriia; order Coriobacteriales; family Coriobacteriaceae; genus Collinsella. The sequence goes on from UQZH01000009.1 coordinate 19,531, forward strand.
CTACGAGCGACTCGATCTGGCCCACCCTGAGCGTGGAGGGGAAGGGGCACGTGTCCAGGACAAGACCGACGCGGGAGCGTAGATGGCGTTGCGACTCATCGGGCGCGTCGGCGCCACAGCGCTGCCCAAACAGGTGCACTTCGCCGGCATCGAGCTTTATAAGCCCGAGCGCGGCGCGAATGGTCGTTGTCTTGCCGGCGCCGTTTGCGCCTACAAAGCCAACGATCTGGCCGGGCTCCACAGCGAGCGTGACGTCGCGTAGTGAAAAGCGGTCGCTCACACGGCGTGAGATGCCTTTGAGTTCTAAAAGGTTTTGCATGGTATAGCCTTTCTTGCAGATGGCTACTGCATGGTTTCGGGGGCTACCAGGTCGAGCATCTCGTGCAGTTTGTCGCGCGTGACGCCCAGGGTTTCGGCTTGGCTCGCCGCTTTCGCAAGTAGCTCTTCGATATGGCAGAGCTGGTTTTCGCGCAAGAGTTCCTGGCTGCCCTCGGCGACAAAGCAGCCCTTGCCCTGCACGGTGCAGATAAACCCGAGTTGCTCTAGGTCGGCGTAGGCGCGCTTGGTGGTGATGACGCTCACACCCAGGTCGCTCGCGAGTGCACGGATGCTGGGGAGTTTGGCTCCCGCAGTGAGCGTGCCCGAAAGGATTTGAGCTTTGACCTGCGAGGATATCTGTTCGTAGATGGGCTTATCGCTCGAATTGGATAGGATGATGTCCACAGCGGCTCCTTAGCTGTTGGGCTACACGTGTATATAACCGGTAAGCACAGTATATATACACTATGCACAGTTATGCAAGAGCTAAATGTGGAATAGCCCATCGGCGCCGCGCTTGCTCCAAAACAATCTCAATCTGTACCATCTGGGTCCGTTTTTGGTCGCCTGCTGTTACAGATTGAGACAGTCTGCTGCAGAATACTTTCGATAACTAGCCGTTCACGTTCTGACTGATGAATTTGTCCTGATAGGTGCCCTAGAGCGGGATTTCGCGGCTACAATAGTGCGGTTACAACGACGTAATGCACTCAATGCAAGAAAGGATCCGCATGGCAAGCCTGTCGGATGAAATCTCGTCGCGCCGCACATTCGCGATCATCAGCCACCCGGACGCCGGTAAGACCACGCTTACCGAGAAGCTGCTGCTCTATACCGGCAGCATCCAGACCGCCGGCTCGGTCAAGGGCAAGAGCTCGGCCAAGCATGCCGTTTCGGACTGGATGGACATCGAGAAGGAGCGCGGCATTTCCGTTACCTCCTCGGTGCTGCAGTTCACCTACAACGGCGCCTGCGTCAACATCCTCGATACCCCCGGCCACCAGGACTTCTCGGAGGATACCTACCGTACCCTTATGGCCGCCGACGCCGCGGTCATGGTCATCGACGGCGCCAAGGGCGTCGAGGCCCAGACCAAAAAGCTCTTTAAGGTCTGCACGCTGCGCCACATTCCCATCTTCACCTTTGTGAACAAGCTCGACCACGAGGCCCGCGATCCGTTTGAGCTCATGGAAGAGATCGAGAATGTCCTGGGCATCAATACGTATCCCATGAACTGGCCGATCGGCAGCGGCCGCAACTTCCGCGGTGTGTTCGATCGCCAGACCCGTCGCGTTATCGCCTTTGAGGGCGACGGCCACGCTAACGCCACCAAGAAGGTCGCCGAGGTCGAGGCCGAGCTGGGCGACCCCGCTATGGACGAGCTCATCGGCGAGGAGAACCATAAGAACCTGATGGACGACATCGAGCTGCTCGATGGTGCCGGCGACGAGCTCGACTTGGATGCCGTGGCCTGCGGCAAGCTAAGCCCGGCGTTCTTTGGCTCGGCGCTCACCAACTTTGGCGTGGAGCCCTTCCTCAAGGAGTTCCTGCGCCTGGCCCCGACGCCGCGCGCCTATACCGATACGCTCACCAACGAGCCGGTCGATCCCTGCCGCGACGACTTCAGCGGCTTTGTGTTTAAGATCCAGGCCAACATGGACAAGAACCACCGCGACCGCATCGCCTTTGTGCGCATTTGCTCGGGCAAGTTCGAGCGCGGCATGGACGCCTTCCACGTGCAGGGCAACCGCAAGCTCAAGCTTGCCACGGGTACCTCGATGATGGCCGATGACCGCGCCATCGTGGACGAGGCGTATGCGGGCGATATCGTGGGCCTGTTCGACCCGGGTATCTTTAGCATCGGCGACACCGTGTGCTCCGGCAAGCGCCACGTGCAGTATCCGCAGATCCCGACGTTTGCCCCCGAGATGTTTGCTCGCATTACGCAGGTCGATACGCTCAAGCGCAAACAGTTCGTCAAGGGTATGGAGGAGCTTGCCCAGGAGGGTGCCATCCAGATCTTCCGCGAGCTTGGTGCCGGCATGGAGAGCGTCATCGTGGGCGTGGTCGGTGTGCTGCAGTTTGAGGTGCTCGAGCGCCGCCTCAAGGCCGAGTACCGTGTTGAGGTTCGTCGCCAGCCGCTGCCCTATACGGACATCCGCTGGATCCAGAACGACCCCGATACCATCGATATCCCGGGCCTTTCGCTCACGCGCGACACGCTGCGCGTCGAGGACATGCGCGGCGGCAAGCTGCTGCTGTTCACGAGCCCGTGGAACGTTGATTGGGCAACCGACCACAATCCCGACCTTATCCTGTCGGAGTTTGGCAACGTAGCGTTTTAACGCACCAGTGCGGTGGCCCTGCGGGGCTGCCGCGCCATTTACTTGCCTGATGCCGTGTGAGCGGCTATCATACCCACCGTCGTCTCAAGACCGGGGCGTCCGAGCAGTTCGGGTCCGATATCCTGCTCGTTAAACCTAAAACCAAAGGAGTACATAATGATCAAGAAGGTCATGGAGGACTACAAGGTCCTGTTGCGGAGCATTCCCGCGGCAACGGTTTCGCTGTTTTTCGTGAGCGTCATCATGATGAATCTGCTGGCCAACAAAGAGCTTATCAGCCTGCCGTATCTGGCGCTCGACTGTGGCTTTGTGGTGAGCTGGGTTTCGTTTTTGTGCCAGGACATGATCTGCAAGCGCTTTGGCGCCAAGGCATCCATCAAAATCTCTATCCTCGCGCTGCTGGTTAACCTGGCCGTGAGCCTGTGCTTTTGGGCATGCTCGCTCACGCCCGGTATGTGGGGCGCCTACTACGACACCGGCATGATCGAGGTCAACACCGCCCTTAACGCCACCATCGGCGGCACCTGGTACGTGGTGCTGGGCTCTTCGCTGGCAATGCTCGTTTCTGCCGTGGTTAACTCCACGCTCAACCAGTCGCTCGGCCGTATGCTCAAAAAGAATAACTTTGCGAGCTTCGCCTTCCGTTCCTATGTGTCTACGGGTGTTGGCCAGTTTATCGACAACCTGGTCTTTGCCATTGTGGTGAGCCACACGTTCTTTGGTTGGACCTGGGTGCAGGTCCTTATGTGCTCGCTGACCGGCGCTGTCGCCGAGCTGCTGTGCGAGGTCTTCCTGAGCCCCGTGGGCTACAAGGTCGTGCGTGGCTGGGAGCGTGAGAATGTGGGCGCCGAGTACCTCGAGCGCCACGCAACCGCCTAAGGAGCAAGTATGCGGGTTTTGATCACGGGCGCTTCGGGCGGTATCGGAGCCGCGTGCGTGCAGCGCTTTTTGGACGAGGGCCACGAGGTCGTGGGCTTTGATCTGCTGCCGGCGGCGGTCGAACACGAGCGCTACCGCCATCTGATCGTTGATGTACGCGAGCCTGACTCGTTTCCAGGCGACCTTGAACCCCAGGTAATCGTGAACGTTGCTGGTACGCAGGATTCGGCCGACGATATTGCTGCCAACCTGCGTGGCACCATCAACGTGACCGAGCGCTACGCCTTTGTGGGGGAGGGGCTTGCCGCCAGGCCGGCGCCTGCTATCCAATCCGTGGTCAATGTGGGGTCGGCGAGCGGGCATACGGGATCGGAGTTTCCCGCCTATGCTGCCAGCAAGGGCGGCGTTATTGCCTACACCAAGAACCTTGCAAACCGTCTGGCGCCGCAGGCCCTCGCCAACAGTGTGGACCCGGGTGGCGTTATCACGCCGCTCAACCGTTGCGTGATGGAAGACGAGCACCTGTGGAACCAGATTATGGAGCTCACGCCGCTTAAGCGCTGGGCCACTGCCCAAGAGATCGCCGAGTGGATCTACTTTGTGGGCGTGACCAACCGGTTTATGACCGGGCAGAGCCTGCTGATCGATGGCGGCGAGGCCGGCCGCACCCAGTTTATCTGGCCCGAGTAACAAAACGCGCCCGATGGCAAGATTGCCGTCGGGCGCGTTTTTGATGTATCGATTTTTAGCCGAGGCAAGTCCAGTTGACGGGGGTCGAGCCGTGCTGCTCGAGTAGCCGATTGGCAGTGGAGAAGGGGCGCGACCCCATAAAGGCGGAGAGTTCTGCCGTGGCGCGATTGGCCGAAAGCGGCGAGGGGTGCGTGGAAGCCAGGCAGAACTTGCCGGTTGCCTTGCCCGCGCCGGTCGCAGCGAGCTTGCCTTCGACCATCTGTTGGGCAAAGCGGCCCCATGCCAAAAAGACGACCGGTTGGGGCAGCTGACAGCAGCGTTCGATAACGTAGTCGGTGAGCGTGCTCCAGCCCAGCTTGGCGTGCGAGTTCGCGGCATGCTCGCGCACGGTGAGCGTAGTGTTGAGGAGCAGGACGCCCTGTTGTGCCCATGGGGTTAGGTCTCCCGTGGCGGGAATGGGGCAGCCCAGATCGGCTTTGAGCTCCTTATAGATGTTGCGCAGGCTCGGCGGCAACTTGGTTTGCGTCGCGGGGACCGAGAACGACAGCCCCATTGCCTGGTTGGGTCCGTGATAGGGGTCTTGACCCAAGATGACAACCTTGACCTGGTCGGCCGGCGTGTAGGCGAGGGCATTGAGGATGTCGTCTTGTGCCGGGTAGATGGTTTGCTCGGCACGCAAAAGGGCGATGCGCTCGAGCAGCTGGTTCGTAGTGTCACGTACCGGCTGCGGCGCATCGCCCAACCAAGTTGCTATGTTGCGGTCGCGGGTCGCGGCGTCCATGGGGCTCCTTTACGTCAGATGTTCTGTTGACATCTATTGTAAAGGCGCACCGGTTGCCTTTATGCCACGGCTGTATGAGGAGTGGGGTCTACGAGACGTGCTCGGGCGCTCCTGCCATGCGAGCCTGTCCATGTGCGCGAAGGTGCGGAAGTTCGACGGTTGCCACCATGACGCCGGTGAGGATGAGGGCGGCGCCAAAGAAGGCGATGGGGCTCAGGACCTCGCCGACCAGGAAGAACGAGAAGAGGGCGGAGCATACCGGCTCGAGCGAGAAGGCGAAACCGGTGGTCTCGGCAGGCACGTGGGGCTGCACGAGCGTCTGGGTGATAAAGCCGTAGGCAGAGCAGATGAGTGCGAGCGCGACGACGACCACGATCTCGCTGGGCGTACTGGGAAGCGTGAAGCCGCCAAAGGTGAATGCGGCGATGCCTGAGAACAGGCCGCCGAAGCCCAGCTGCCAAACGCCCAGGGCCAGCGGGTCGACATCTTCGACAAAGCGCTTCGCCACAATGATGTGGCCGGCATAGACAAAAGCGGAGAGCAGCATGATGAGCGCGCCCGGGTTCAGGCTGGTGAAGTCGGCGCCCGAGAGCAGCAGCATGCCGCAGGTGACGATGGCGGTGCCGATGAGCACTTTGCGCTCGGGGGCGCGGCGCAGCAGGGCGGCGTTGGCAAACGGCACGATCACGACCGTCAGGCTCTGCAAAAAGCCGGCGGTGGAGGCGGAGGTGAGGCTGGAACCCAGGCACATGCAGGTGAGCTCGGTTGCCATAATGGCGCCGATGATGGCAGCGCGGACCATAAGGTCGCGGTTGATGCGGAAAGCGCGCTTGTGGAAGAGCAGCAGGCAAGCCACAAAGGCGATGATGCAGCGCAGCGCAACGATGCTCGTGGCGTTCATACTGTCCATGCCGATCTTCATGAGGGGGTACGAAAAGCCCCATGCGACGGGAACGGAAAATGAGAGCGCGATTGCTTTTTTGCGATCCATGGGACTCCTTTTGTTACAGAACGGTTTCGTAAAAAGGATTCTGCTCCCAGATGTTGATGTAGTAAAGCGAATGTATCTTCAGTATGATTAAGAAATGCTAATGTCATTAGGAAAAGCGCTGGCAAAACGTTTTACGGCTGCATTGATGTGGAGGCACGATGGCATCGCGGTATCAGATTGTTTGTATGGTGGTCGATCGCGGCAGTCTTAAGGGCGCGGCGGACGAGTTGGGCTATACGCAAAGTGCGGTGAGCCAGGCCGTCAAGGCGCTCGAGCGCGAGCTGGGCACCACGCTTATCGAGCGCGGAAAGCAGGGCGTTTCGCTTACGCGCGATGGCAAGCAGTATCTGCCGTACCTGCGCCAGATTGTGACCGCCGAGGCCGAGCTCGAGGGCAAGCGCCAGGAGCTGCTGGGGCTTTCGTCGACCGATATTCGCATCGCGACGTTTACCAACGTGAGCCGTACCGTGCTGCCGCGTGTGATCCGCGACTTTGGTACGCTGCACCCGGGCGTACGCTTTACCCTCAAGCAGGGCGATTACACGCGCAACGCTCAGTGGGTGCACGACGGCGTGGTGGATTTTTGCTTTACGGCGCGCGGGTTTACCGCAGGCCTCGAGAAGCGTGTGGTCTATCACGACGAGTTGGTGGCGCTGCTGCCGGCTGCGCATCCGCTGGCGGCAAAGGAAAAGGTGACGCTCGCCGACCTGGCGTCCGAGCCCTTTGTGCTGCTGGATGAGGGCGAACAGAGTCTGGTGCTCGATGCATTCGCAACGCATGGGCTGTCGCCGCACGTGACGAGCGAGGTCACCGACGACTACACCATCATGGCGATGGTGGAGGAGGGCCTAGGCGTGAGCATGCTCTACCGTCGTACCGTCGAGGGCATGCGGGCCGATATTCGCGTACGTCCCATCGTGCACGCCCCCTCGCGCGACGTAGTGGCCGCCTGGCGCAGCTGGGATACCATGCCCATCGCCACGAGGCGCTTTATCGACTATATGAGCTCGCATATTGTCAATTAATGACTGGCGCAGCGTTGGGTGCGGTGTTTAGCGGGCTGTCGCTTTGGCTTGGGTGGCGCGATAGGTGCGTGCCGGGTGGCAAAGTAGCACCGCCACGACCATAAAGAACGCCGTGGTGCCCAGGCTGATGGGGTAGACCATCATGATGTTCGCAAAGGTGCGGAAGTGCGGGAACACGCAGAACACCCAATAGAAGCGGATGCCGCAGACGCAGATCATGGTGATGAGGGCGGGCGTGAGCGAGATACCAAAGCCGCGCAGGTAGCCCGACATGTTTTCGTAGAACATGCTAAAGGCGTACGCCGGGAAGATCGAGCACACGCGGATATAGCCGATCGAGACGATGTTGGGATCGCTGTTGAACAGCGACAAGATCTCGCGTCCCAGGCCGACAATAACGATGATCGTGGTGAGTGCAACGATACCGCCTTCGACCAGGCAGACCTTGAGCGTTTTGGTGCAGCGGTCGATCTGGCGGGCACCGTGGTTTTGTCCCACAAAGGTGGTGCAAGCCTGGCTAAAGCTGTTGAGCAGGTTGTAGCATACGTACTCCAAGCTCATAGCGGCGCTCGATGCCGCCATGACCTCGGTGCCCAGGCTGTTGATAGCAGACTGGATGATGATGTTGGCGACGGCAAAGACGGCGCTCTGGATGCCGGCGGGCAGGCCGATCTTGACGATGCGCTTGAGGGCGACGGGGTCGATAGCCAGGTCGCGCGGGGTGACGCGGACGACGGAGTCGGTCTTGAGCAGGCGGATAAAGAGCGTGGCGGCGCTGACAGTGTAGGCGATAGCGGTGGCGATGGCGACGCCCGCGACGCCCCAGTGGAGTATGGGGACAAAGATGAGATCCAGGCCAATGTTGAGGACGGTGGACACGGCAAGTGCCTGCAGCGGCATGCGGGTGATGCCGACGGAGCGGAAGATCGCGGCCTCAAAGTTGTAGAGCAAGATCGAGGGCATGCTGAGCAAAAAGACGCGCAGGTAGAGCGAAGCGAGCGGCATGGTTTCGGCGGGAACATTGAGCGCGGCGAGCATGGGCTCGGCAAAGATCTCGCCCAGCGCAATGACGACAAAGCCCACGAGCGCCATTAAAATCGAGGTATGGACGGCGCGTTTGACCATGTTCTGATCGTTGCGGCCGATAGCGTTGGCGATGACCACGTTGGAGCCAAGCGACATGCCAATAAACAAGTTGAGCATAAGACTGGTAAGCGGAACATTGGAGCCGACCGCCGCCATGGCGAGGGTTCCCTGGTCACCCGAGAAGTTACCGATAATGACCGTGGCGATGAGGTTCGACAGCTGCTCCAAGATGCTCGTGGCGGCCACGGGGAAGGCGAACAGGGGAACATTGCGCCACAGCGATCCGGTGGTCATGTCAATGTGCTTAGATACGGTGTCAGCCATACGCTCTCAATCTCTAACATGCTCTTTTGTGCTTATTTGCGCAGACGATGATACTCCTAATCGACTAGTCATTGGGGACGTTCTAAAACGATTACTCATTCAAGAACGTCCCCAATGACTAGGCGGGGAAGGCGTGCGACAATGGTGGGCGTTGTGTTGTTCGCGCTAAGGAGTTGCCATGTTGTTGTGTCCCGTTTGCCATGAGCCGCTGGTGGATGACGAACGCGGTGCTGCATGCGCGGGTGGGCACCGGTTTGACCGTGCGCGCGAGGGCTATCTATATCTCCTGCGCTCGTCCAAGAGCGGCGACTCCATGGGCGATCCCAAGTCGCAGGCACGCAGCCGTCGCGACTTTCTGAACCGCGGTTACTATGCGCCGTTGCGCGATGCGATGGTCGAGCTGGTGCGCGAGCGGGTGTCTGGACGTGCCGCGTCTACGAACTGCCCCATGACGTTGCTCGATATTTGCTGTGGCGAGGGCTACTACACCAGCGCCATGGGTGCGGTGCCGGGCGTGGATGCTTACGGCTTTGACCTGGGCAAAGAGATGGTGCGCCTTGCCGCCAAGCGCGGCGATGCGACCTACTTCGTGGCCAACATGAAGGACATCCCCGTGGCCGATGGCACCTTCGATATGGTGACCGAGCTCTTTGCTCCCTTTAACGAGCGTGAGTTTTCTCGCGTGCTGGCGCCCGAGGGCTCGCTCTACACCGTGGTGCCGGGTGCCCGCCATCTGTTTGGGCTCAAAGAGGTGCTCTACGATACGCCATATCTCAACGATGAAAAGCTGCCGAAGACTACGGAGCTCGAGTTGGTCGGAACGCAGCGGGTGTCTGCGAATATTACGCTCCGGACCCAGGCCGACATCGAGGCGGTGTTCCAGATGACGCCGTACTACTACCGCACACGCCCTGCCGACAAAGAGCGCCTGGCAAATTTGGACACGCTCCAGACCGACATCGACTTCATCATCGCCGAGTACCGCCACTGCTAACCTACCAAAAAGGGACAGGTTTATTTTGGCAGGTTTTATCTGGGCAAACGCAAAGGGCCGACCGCGGAGATGCGCGATCGGCCCTTTTTAGTTGCTTGGCTGCAGAGGTTATGAGAAGCGGGCGCTTACAGGCGGTCCTTGTTCTCGGCCTTAACGGCGTGTGCCTGCTGAACAAAGAACAGGTCGTACACCACGATGACAAAGGCGACGATATTGACGGCGCTGCCGCCGAGCGCGGGAAGCGTGAGCGCGGCCTGCGCAATCGTGGCGATTGCGGCAACGATGCCGAACTTAAACGCAGCATCCACCTGCGAAGGCTTGTTGGCGCCCTTGATGCCCGCAACACCTGCGGCGAGATCGATGAGGCCCTTGGCGACCAGCACGACCGCGGCGAGCATGGCGTTCGACCCGTACGTGGAATCGAGGTTGCCGGTCGCGATGCCGGCGATTCCAATGACGAGACTGGCGATGCCCAGAACAAAATAAATCAGGGCAAGGATTTTGAGTGTCTTGCGAGCGGCGCTCATAGCTGGTCCTTTCGATGCGGGCGCGGAGAATCTGTCGCACCCAGGTTGCGGCACATATCGTGAAGCACATTGTAGTTCAACGGGGCGATGCATGCGTTTGAAAGCGTCTCTTGCCTGTACGGTCCAACCTTTCAAAAAGGAAAGCTGGACGTAAGCCAAATCGATGGCAGCCCATGTGCGGCGCTGCGATGATGAGGCCGTAACAAGGAGCTGGTCTCAAGGAGGAGTCATGATGTACGGAGCAGGGCAAGTGCGTGAGCCGCAGTCGTTGGGAAGGCGCATGGGTGATTCTGTGATCGCTGCCGTGTGCACGGGATTGATGGCGGTGCTTTGCATTGCGATGCTGTGGGCCATGTCGCATGTGGGACAATAGCGGACGGTTGGGTGCTGGCATAAACGGCACTCGCGTATTCGTTTTGCTTGCTAAGGAGTGCCCATGGGCGTCGTCGATCCCTTTTCTGTTGCTCGGGCCGCGGGGCTTGAGCTGATCGGGAAGTCCGAGGGCCTCACGCTCACCGACGGCACGATGGAGCTGCGTGCCGATTTTGACCGCATGCTTCCGCGGCTCAAGCAGGGCCGTCTGCAGCAAGAGCTGTTGGTAAAGGCTGCGCGCGCAAAAGGCATCGAGCGCCCATGGGCGATTGATGCCACGGCAGGCTTTGGCGAGGATTCGCTGCTGTTGGCGGCCGCGGGCTTTACCGTCGATCTGTATGAGCAGGATTGCGTGATCGCGGCGCTCCTCAAGGATGCCCTGGATCGCGCGGCAGATGATCCGGCGCTTGCGGCTGCCGTGTCGCGCATGCGTTTACATGCGGGCGAGGACAGCATTGCCGGCCTTCGTCATACGGCTGAGCTGATCGGGCGGGGCGAGCTTGCCGCCCCCGACGTGGTATATCTGGATCCCATGTTTCCCGAACGCACCAAGAGCGCGGCGGTGAAAAAGAAGTTCCAACTCTTGCACCATCTGGAGCAGCCGTGCGCCGATGAGGAGACGCTGGTCGAAGCTGCGCTTGCGGCGCGCCCGCGCAAGGTCGTTATCAAGCGGCCGGTGAAGGGGCCGCTGCTTGCCGGCGTTAAGCCGAGCTATCAACTTGCGGGCAAGGCCGTTCGCTACGATGTGTTGGTGCCGCTGCGCCCGTAGCTTGCGTGCGATGGCTGACGCTCCGTCAATGCCGTGCCGATGCGGCGCCTATTTCCAAGGGTGCGACGTCAAGTGCCAGCCGCCGCAGTATTCGCATTTGTAGCAGGCCAGCCCGCGGCGTCCACGGTTTTCGCAGTCGGCCATAACTGCCTCGGCCTCGGCGCGCGTGTCGTAACGGTTTTTGCGCTCGCACGATTTGTAGCGCCAGGCTTCATCGCGCTCGGCGTCCAGGGCGTCGCGGCGCTCGTCCTCGCGTGCAAACAGGTCGCTCATATCGCCGCCGGTAGCAGCGCTCAAAAACTCGCTTTTGGCCTTTGACCAGGCGGCTCGCTTTTTGCTTCCCATCTGCTTCGCGCCCTTCTCCAAACGTTGGTATCATTGCTCAATCAAAGTGATACCAATAAACGTGAGGTCGCCGCGTGATGATCAGAAAAACCCTCGATACCGACATTCCCGCCGTCATGGCCATCTATGACGCGGCCCGCGCCTTTATGCGCGCACATGGCAACACGACGCAGTGGCCCGAGGGCACGCCTTCGGGCGAGCAGCTGGCTGCCGATATCGCCGCCGGTGGCAGCTATGTGTGCGAGGAAGACGGACGCGTGGTGGCGACGTTTGCCTTTCTGCCGGGGCCGGACAGTTCCTACGATGTGATCGAGGGCGGCCAGTGGCGCAGCGACGCCCCGTATGCTGTGCTGCACCGTGTGGCGTCCGATGGCACCGCGCACGGTATCGCGGCTGCGATGTTTGCCTTTGCCAAGGAACGCGCCGATCACCTGCGCATCGACACGCATCAGGACAACCTGCCCATGCAGGGAGCCATCGCCAAGGCCGGGTTTAAGCGCGCCGGTATCGTATATGTGTCGGACGGTACGCCGCGCGTCGCGTTTGATTGGCTGCGCGAGGCATAAAGGCCGAGCCACATACTAGCGTTTTACCAAAAATGGCCCCGGGTGGGGCCATTTTCGATTACTACGCTGTTTTGAAAGCCGGCTTTCGCAAGGCGCGAACCTACGAAAATCGCTGCGCGGCAACGCGGGGCGATGAGCTCGGTCGGGGGATAGGGCTCGCTTCGCCCGCCGGCCCGTACATTGTATCATCCAGTGTGGAACGAGGATGCCCGTTGCCGCGTGCGATGGGCTTGCAATAAGAGGAGAGCCATGTCGAAGCAAGCGGTCGTTGGAATCTTGGCGCATGTCGATGCCGGCAAGACCACGCTGGCCGAGGCCATGTTGTTCAACGCGGGTCGCATTCGCAAGCGCGGCCGCGTGGACGATGGCGATTCGCATCTGGACACGAACGCGATCGAGCGTGAGCGTGGCATTACGATCTTCTCGTCGCAGGCCGTGCTCGACCATGGCGATACCCACGTCATGCTCGTGGATGCGCCGGGGCATGTCGATTTTTCTGCCGAGGCGGAGCGCACGCTGCGCGCGCTCGACTACGCGATTTTGGTTGTGGGTGCCAACGATGGCGTACAGGGTCATACCGAAACCCTGTGGCGCCTGCTTGCGCGCTATGACATCCCGACGTTCATCTATGTCAATAAAATCGATTTGGAGAATCCCGGCCGCGATGTTTTGCTGGCACAACTTGGGCAACGTCTCTCCGAGGGCTGCTTGGATGCCAGCGAACTGCTGGCGGGCGGGGCCGTTCAGGAGGACGCTGCCGCGTTAGACGAAGAAGCGCTCGAGGAGTTTCTTGAGGCGGGCGAGCTTTCTGTCGCAACGCTGTCGCGCATGGTTGCCGAGCGCAAACTCTTTCCCTGCTTTGCCGGGTCGGCGCTCAAGGACCAAGGCGTGGACGAGCTGCTGGACGGCATATGCGCGCTGATGCGTGAACAGGCATGGCTTCCGGAGTTTGCCGCGCGCGTCTATCGTGTCAGCCGCGGGGATCGCGGCGAGCGCTTGGCTTGGGTTAAAGTGACCGGCGGCACGCTGCATGCCAAGCAGATGATTGACGGACGTTCCGGCGCCGAGGCATGGGAGCAGAAGGTCGATCAGGTACGCATCTATAACGGCGAAAAGTATGAGCTTGCCCAAGAAGTTGCTGCTGGCGGTATTTGTGCTGTGACGGGTCTTGCGCATGTTCGCCCAGGGGACGCCCTGGGCGCGGAGCCCGCGGGCGATGCGCCCGTCATTGCGCCGGTCCTCACCTATACGGTGCTTCCGGGCGAACACGATGTCCATGCGGTGTTCAAAGCGTTGACTGAGCTGGCGGACGAAGATCCCATGCTCGGCGTAAGCTGGAATACGCATCTAGAGCAGATTCATTTGCAGTTGATGGGCGCTGTGCAACTCGAGGTCGTGCAGCGGGTGTTGGCCGATCGTTTTGGCCTTTCGGTTGCGTTTGAGTCTGGCGTCATTCTCTATAAGGAGGCTATTTCGCAGCCGGTCGAGGGCGTGGGCCACTTTGAGCCGCTGCGCCACTATGCCGAGGTGCATTTGCGCCTGGAGCCGTTGCCAGCGGGTTCGGGCGTGCAGTTTGGCACCGTGACCTCGACCGACGAGCTCGATCTTAACTGGCAGCGTTTGGCACTCACCAACGCCATGGAGCGCGACCACCTGGGTGTGCTGACTGGCTCGCCCATCACCGATGTGCGCATTACGCTCACGGGCGGCCGCGCGCATGCCAAGCACACCGAGGGCGGTGATTTTCGCCAGGCCACGTACCGTGCGATTCGCCAGGGACTCATGCAGGCGCGTGAGGCCGGCGCGGCGGTACTGCTGGAGCCGTGGTATCGCTTTGAGCTCGAGGTACCGGGGGAGTGCGTGGGCCGGGCGCTCTCGGATGCCACACGCATGGGTGCCGAGTACGAGCCGCCGACGATGGCGGGAGACCGGACAAAGCTTGTGGGTCGCGTGCCAGCATCCGAGGTGCAGGATTACGCGCTGGAGGTGGCCGCCTACACGAGCGGTCGCGGGCATCTGTACCTGGAGTTCGCCGGCTATGCGGCTTGCCATGATGCCGAGCGCGTCATCGAGACTGCCGCCTATGAGCCCGAGGCCGATCTGCCCAACACGCCCGACTCGGTCTTTTGCTCTCACGGCGCCGGTTACACGGTCAAATGGTACGACGTACCCGCCGCGGCACACGTAAAGGTCGATCCCGCCACCTTCCGCCCCTGGCGTGCAGCAGACGCGGAGTTTTTCGGCCACATGTGACAAAGGGGCAGTTCCTTTTGTTCCATGCTATTGGTATAACTCGGTATAAGTTGGTATAACTATTACCAGGGTTTGCCAATCCGAGGAGGCCGACATGAATCCAAATCCCTTTAAGCCAACGGCAGGCAAGCGGCCTCCGATACTCATCGGTCGCGAGTCGGTCATCGAAGATTTCGAGGAAGGGCTCGATAACGGCGCCGGAGCGCCGGGCAGGCTCATGCTCATTACGGGAAACCGCGGCTGCGGCAAGACAGTTCTCCTGCGGGAGCTGCAACGTCTGGCCAGTGAGCGCGGATGGGCGGTTGTCTCCGATTCCGCTTCGCTTGGCTTATGCGACCGCTTGGCCGACGAGCTTCGCTCGAATAAACCCGTTGTAACGTCAATGGAGTTCGGTCCGTCATTTGGGCGGATGTCAGTCGAGGCGGCGCGAGCAAAGGGCGAGACGTTGCGAGGGCTGGTCAACGAGCGCCTCAAGAAGCTCGGTCCAGGCAAGGGCATACTGTTTGCGATTGACGAGGCTCAATCTGCGTCTATCGAGGAACTGGCGGCTCTTGCCGTTCTCTACCAGCAAGTGCTCGGAGATCAGGATGCCACGGGCTTGCCCGATAGCGACCAGCGCGGTCTTGCGCTGGTGTTCGCCGGCTTACCCAGCATGGTTGACGATTTGCTCGAAGAGCCGAGCGTGACGTTTTTGCGCCGCGCCCAGCAGCGTACGCTGGGGGCGATATCTTTGCCCAAGGTGCGCGATTCGTATATCCAAACGGTCAAGGACGCTGGTCTTTACGTTGACGCGGAGACGGCGGATCTTGCGGCACACAAGAGCATGGGGCATCCCTATATGGTCCAGCTGGTGGGATATTACATGTGGCGGGCTGCTGTCCGGCGTGGCTCGCAGGTCATTGAAAGGCGTGATGTCGAGGATGGCCATGCGGATGCCGTCTCCGAGTTCTATGAAGCGGTTGACGCGCCTCTGTATTACGGGTTGCGCAGTCCACAACGCCTATTTATCGAGGCCATGGCGGTTGACGAGGGTAAACCGACGCGCATGGCGGACATCATTGAGCGTTGCGATCGCACCCAGAGCTGGGCGAGTAAATATCGCGCAAGTCTGATTCGCGAGCGCGTCATCGAGGCAGCTGGATACGGCCTCGTCCGGTATACGGTGCCCATGCTGGGCGCGTACATTCGCGATCGAGTTTTATGGCATGAGTAGGGTGATAAAGGTGACGGAACAGAAGATGAGCCCGCAGGCTATCGAGGTGCGCGGCGCGCGCGTCCATAACCTCAAGGACATCGATATCGATATTCCGCTGGGAAAGCTCGTGGGTATTGCCGGCGTGTCGGGCTCGGGCAAGAGTTCGCTGGCGCTGGGGGTTCTTTATGCCGAGGGCTCGCGTCGCTACCTGGAGGCGCTCAGCACCTATACTCGTCGTCGCCTAACACAGGCCGAGCACGCCCAGGTGGACGAGGTGCTGCACGTGCCGGCGGCGCTCGCATTGCATCAGCGCCCCAGCGTGCCGGGCGTGCGCTCGACCTTTGGTACCATGACCGAGCTCAACAACAGCCTGCGTCTGCTCTTTAGCCGTTGCGCCAATCATGTGTGCCCGCATTGCGGGGCGCGTGTAGAGCCGAGCCTTAACGTGGCCGCTGGCCTGGCGCTCACGTGCCCTGCGTGCGGTCGCGAGTTCTACGCGCCGAGCGCCGAGGACCTTGCCTTCAACAGCGGCGGTGCGTGCCCTACCTGCGGCGGCACCGGTGTCATGCGCGAGGTGGACGAGGCGAGCCTGGTGCCCGATGAGTCGAAGACTATCAACGAGGGCGCGGTGCTTCCTTGGGGCACGCTCATGTGGGATCTGATGAAGCAGGTGGCTGGCGAGATGGGCGTGCGCACCGACGTGCCATTTAACCAGCTCACGCCTCAAGAGCGCGACATCGTGTTCCATGGTCCGGCGGTTAAAAAGCACATTCTCTACGTGCCCAAAAACGGCGAGGGCGCCACGCCGCTCGATTTCACCTATTACAACGCCGTCTATACCGTTGAGAATGCGCTCGCCAAGGTCAAGGACGATAAGGGCTTAAAACGCGTTGCGCGCTTTTTGCGCGAGGGAGCATGCCGTGGCTGTGGCGGCACGCGTCTCTCCGAGGCTGCGCGCCAGCCCCAAGTGCGCGGTATCAATCTGGCACAGGCGGCAGCCATGACGCTGGGCGAGGCGATTGAGTGGGTGCGCGGGGTGCCTGCATCCTTGCCGCCCGAGATGCAGCCCATGGCGACGGATATCTGCGATTCGTTTTTGAGCGCGCCCCGTCGTCTAGTCGACCTGGGACTCGATTACCTTTCACTCGACCGCGCCGGTGCCACGCTCTCCACGGGTGAGCGCCAGCGCGTACAGCTTGCTCGCGTGGTGCGCAACCGATCGACGGGCGTGCTTTATGTGCTGGACGAGCCTTCGATCGGCTTGCATCCCGCCAATGTCGACGGCTTGGTGGGCGTGATGCGCGATCTGGTGGATGACGGCAACACCGTGGTTGTTGTCGACCACGATACACGTGTGCTGGCGGAAGCCGACTATCTGGTCGAGATGGGCCCCGTTGCCGGAGCAGGCGGCGGCAATGTGATCGCCGCTGGTACGGTAGACGAGGTCGAGCAATCGCAGAGCAGTCGCATCGCGCCGTTTTTGCGCGCCGAGCCCAAGCGCTTGCGTCCGCAGGTGACTGACGACGAAATGTTCGACCAGGGCCATATCCGCATGGCGACCGATGCCATCCATACCGTCAAGCCGCTCGAAGTCGATATCCCGCGCGGCCGCCTTGTCGCGGTGACGGGCGTTTCGGGTTCGGGTAAGACGACGTTGGTGCTCGAGACGCTCATCCCGGCGCTTAAGGCGCAGGCAGCTGGCGAGCGCTTGCCGGGACACGTGCGTTGGGTCGATGCCGAAGGCATTGCCCGCGCCAACCTGATTGACGCTACGCCCATTGGCGCCAATGTTCGCTCGACGGTGGCAACCTATGCCGACATCCATGACGAGCTGCGCCGCGCCTTTGCCCGTACGCCCGAAGCCAAGGCAGCCGGCTACAAGGCGGGCGCCTTTAGCTACAACACTGGCGCCTTGCGTTGCCCTACGTGCGATGGCACGGGCTCGATATCGCTCGACGTGCAGTTTTTGCCCGACGTCGAGATCGTCTGCCCGGCATGCCGTGGTTCGCGCTACGCCGAGGCCGCCTCGCATATCCATCGCGAGGGCAAGGACGGGAGTCTGCTTACGCTGCCGCAGCTCATGGACATGAGTGTGGACGAGGCCATCGACGCCACACTGGGACTCAAGAAGGTTCAGACGCGCTTGCAGACCTTGCATGACCTGGGCCTGGGCTATCTCACACTTGGCGAGCCCACGCCGGCGCTCTCGGGCGGCGAGGCACAGCGTCTTAAGCTTGCGAGCGAGATGGGCCGCGTGCAGGACGATGCCGTATTCGTATTCGACGAGCCCACGATCGGCCTGCATCCGCTCGATGTTCAGGTGCTATTGAACGTGTTTGACGGTCTCGTTGCCAAGGGCGCCACAGTCATCGTGATCGAACACGATCTCGACCTTATCCGCAATGCCGATTACGTGGTCGACATGGGCCCGGGCGGTGGCGATGCGGGCGGGCAAATCGTCTGCTCCGGTACGCCGGGCGACATCGCGGCCTGCTCCGCAAGCATTACCGGCCGCTACCTATAGACAATGAGGCAAAGGGACAGCCCCTTTGCCTCATTGATGCCTATTTCACGCATTGAGCCGCGAGGTAGTCGCGGAAGAATGGCAATTCAAATGCGACGAGCCCTCGTCCTCGTTCCCCGATGATGCCGGCATCTATCATGCGGCGTCGGTAGCGGGAGACCTGCTGCGGCGAACGCTTAAGGCGCTCGACAAGGTCAGCGGTGGTGGACTCTTCCTCGTCATCGAGCATGGCGATGAGGAATCGCTTGTCCTCTGCAGTGAGCTCCCGATAGGTTGCCGCGAGGATTCGGTCGTCCATCTCGTCGCGCGCGATTTTGATTCCCAGGTCAAAGTCGCGTGACGAGATTTCCTTCGAATCGCTTGTGAGATCCCAGGCACGGTAGCCTACGAGTTGCAATAGGAAGGGAAAACCAGAGATCGAGCGAACGGCTCTATCGATTCCCCCAGCATCTGCCAGGCGATCGTTTTCCTGGATTGTGCGAATCAAGGCCTCGCGTACGTCATAGTCGGCAATGCGACCCAGATGATATTGTTGGGCGCGGCGAAGGAACGAGACCGTCTTGTGGTTCAGCAACGTCGAGACGTTGTTGGGAAGTCCCGCCATGAGCAGGGCGACGCGTTTCCCATCGGTCACAAAGTGCTGATACGTCGCTGCAAGCTGAATCATCTCGTCGAGTGTCGGGTCCACCTCGTCAACTGTGACGAGCAGACCGGTGCCAGCCTCGTTGAGCTGGTCGATGATGTCGCTCATGCGATAACGCCAGGTTGAGGCATCGTGAACGCGATTGACTTCGATGCTGCCGAGCGGTGCAATTCCGAGACCGGTGACTTCGAAGTTCTTAGACGGGTCGATAAGATGGCCGGCAGCACGTTTCGCCCCGAACTCGATTTCCTCAAGCATTCCCGGGAGCGCGGTCGTCTTTACGGCAATCCAGCCGTGGGATTCCGCCCTTGTCGCGAGCGACGACATGAGAGCGGTTTTACCGGTTCCACGCGCGCCTGAGAAGATCGAGGTCAATTCTGGGCGCCTACGCTGGCTCAAGAAGGCGCGGTCCAAATCCCGAATAATCTGTTGTCTGCCAGCGAGATGGGCAGGAACCTCACCAAAACTGGGGGTAAACGGGTTCTCGAGATATTCCACAAGGCTCTCCTTTCACACCGTCGTTTAACTTCATTTTACTTTAGTTAATTCTGATTAAAAGTGAGGGCTCTTTATCTAGAGCATCAATTAGGCGTGTGTGCCATCGGCGTGGCGCTTGAATGTGACAAAGGGATAGTTCCTTTGTCACATTCCCGGAAAGCCTGCCTGGCGCAGGGCCTCGTAGAGGACGATGGCGGCGCTGTTGGAGAGGTTGAGGGCGCTAATGCGGTAGTCGTCCGGGTTGACGAAGTTGCCGCAGATATCCTGTTGAAGGATGGCCTCGTGGCTGTCCTCGGTATGCCCCAGCGATTCCTCGTGAGCTTCCCAAGCCTCGGCGTTATCGAGTGAGTCGCAATCGCGCAGCATGGGGATGCGCTCGCAGCGCTCGGGCGCCGCGGCAAGCAGTGGCTCGGGAATGCCCGAGCTCTCGCTGCCAAAGACCAAGTAGTCGCCGTCGCGGTAGGTGCTCTGCGCATAGGAGCGGCGTGCCTTTTTGGTCAGCAGATGCAGGCGTTCGTCGGCAGGGGAGAGACCATTGCGCGCAAGGAAATCCTCCCAGCCGGCATAGGTAGTCACGTCCAAGTTTTGCCAGTAGCCCAGGCCGGCGCGACGTACCGTCTTGTCGTCGAGCGAAAAGCCCAGTGGCTCCACCAGATGTAGACGGGCGCCGGTGACCACGCAGGTACGGCCGATATTGCCCGTATTGGTCGGAATCTCGGGCGCATACAGCACAATGTTGAACATGAATCTCCTTGGCTCAGTACGAAAAACCACCACGAAGGGGACAGACACCTTCGTGGTGGTTTGGCGGTTACGTAGCGGAAAAACCCGCTTGGATAAACCTAGGCGCGGTGCCAGTCGGTCAGGCAGGCATCGAGGGAGGCGATGAGCGCATCCTTGTCCATGTGACGGCCGATGATGCACAGGCTCGTCATGCGGTCACCCGTCTCGTCGTCCCAAATTTGCATGATCTCGGGGTTCTCGTCGATGATCTTCTGCTTCTCGCCCTCGGGCGCCGAGTCGACAAACAGGCCGTTCTCCATCAGGCGCATCTGGTGGCCAGCCTGCTCAAACATGTAGCACATGTCCGGATCGCCGGTCTGCCACAACGGACCCTTGACGCGGATGACCTCGTCGGGCCACTCCTGCTCAACAAAATCGGTGAACTTCTGCAGGTCAAACGGCTTGCGGCGCGAGTACACAAAGGTCTCGATGTCGTACTCGAGCACCTCGGGGTCGTCGTGCTCCTCGGGATGCTCCATGGCCTCAATCCAGGCGGCGGAGTTGTAGGCGCGCATAAAGTCGAAGCGGTCGGTGTCGAGCAGCTCCTCCATGGGGACCTCGCCGTTTTGGGCCTCGACGATCACGGCGTCTTTCTGCAGGCTGCGCACGATGGCCTTAAGCTCGGCGATCTGCTCAGGGCTCACGGTATCGGTCTTGTTGAGGATCAGCGTGGAGCAAAACTCGATCTGCTGGATGAGCAGGCTCTCGATGTCGTCCTCGTCGATATCCTCGGCCAGCAGGTCGCGACCGCCGTTGAACTCGTCGTACATGCGGGCGCAGTCGACCACGGCCACGATGTTGTCGAGCGCGAGCTTGGGCTCGCCGCCCACCTTGGCCTCGTCGCAGAAGCTCGAGATGGTGTAGGCGATGGGGATGGGCTCGCAAATGCCCGAGGCCTCGATGATGATGTAGTCGAAGTTGCCCGAATCGGCGATGCCCTGCAGCTGGTTGGCAAGGTCGTCCGAAAGCGTGCAGCAGATGCAGCCGTTGGTGAGCGGGATGAGGTCATCGGTCTCGGAAAGGCCGCCGTCGGCGATAAGGCTGGCGTCGACGTTGATCTCGCCGATGTCGTTGACGATCACGGCGGCGCGGATGCCGCCGTCGTTAGCGAGGATGTGGTTGAGCAGCGTGGTCTTGCCGGCACCGAGGTATCCGGTAAGCATGATGATCTTCACGGGTTTGTTGGGCATGTGCCCTCCTTTGTTAGACGTGGCTTACAGTTGAATCTTATGCCAAACGCCTGCTCTTATACCCACGCGCCGGCAAATAACACAAGCTACTCCCAGGCTCCCCATACATCGGGGCAATAACCGACGGTGGCCTTCTTACCGTTGCGCACGATGGGCTCGGCTAGAACCTGCTGGTTCTCGAGCAGCTTGTCGAAGCGCTGGCTAGGGGTGAGGTGCTGGATGAGCGCGAGCGTCTCCTCGTCCTTGGCTTTGGGGTTGAGCAGCTTGTCGATGCCGCCGACCGCCTGCATCACGCTCGTGAGCTCGCCCTTGCTCATCTCCTTTTCCTTAAGGTCGATAAACTGCACCTTAATGCGGCGCTCCTTAAAATAGCGCTGGGCCTTCTTGGTATCGAAGGACTTTTTGGTGCCAAAAATCTGCACGTTCATGTATTTGTTCCGCCGTTCTACCTGATGAAGTTGGTCGTTGCTCGATCTGCCTCGGGTGCGTTGATGCCGGCGGCCTGTCCTGCCTCGATACAGCGAAGGAGCCAGGCCATGTTTTTGCCGATGTTGCGCATGGTGGCAAGGCCCTCGGCGTCCCCATTGGCGTCTCCGGGCACGCGACCAAACACGTTGTTCCAGTACGTGGAGGCAACCACGGGCATCTGGTTGATGGTGAAGTACTTGTTGAGTACGTCGAAGGTCGTCGACGTACCGCCGCGACGGGCGACGGCGATGGCAGCGCCCGGCTTGTGCGCAAAGGCCTTGCTGCCGGCATAGAAGGCGCGATCGAGGGCCGAAAGGATGCGGCCGCTGGGGTGCGCATAGTAGACAGGTGAGCCAAAAACAAAGCCATCTGCCTGCTCGGCGGCAGCGATGAGCTCGTTCACTACGTCATCGTCAAAGGTGCAGCGACCGCCAAGCTTGCCGCACTGGCCGCAACCGATGCAATCGCGAATGGGCTTGGCGCCCAGCTGAAACACCTCGGTATCAATGCCTTCGGCATTGAGCTGCTCGGCGACCTCGGCGAGTGCGCGGGCGGTGTTGCCGTTTGCCTTGGGGCTGCCATTGACCAAAAGAACCTTCATCACAAACTCCCTCTGCTTTTGGTGACTTCTGCAGAGGATTATCGCACGATGGGGGAGGCGGCGCGGGCGCGGTGCTAATCCAGTTTGGTACCTGGCACCTGCACGGCTTTCCCGAGCAACGCTTTGAGCTCGTTCAAAATGGAAACGGGCTGTCGGTCAACGCTGTTCAGATGGAGCGTGGCCACGCGAATGGGCGGCTGATATTCAAGCGAGCCGATGAGCACGGGAGAACCCAGGAATCGTTCGATTTCGTTTGCGAGCTCGTCGATTGCCTCGGGGCCGAGCTCATCGAAAAGCGCCACGAACATTGGTCCCGTCGAGCGGAACAGGCGACCCTTGCCGCGCGAACAATCCATGAGGCAGGCGGCGCTTTCGGCGAGCACGCGGTCGCCTGCATCGAATCCAAAGCGGGCATTGACTTCGGCGATATCGTCGACCTTAATGGCAATAAAGCCTGCCTTGCGCGCCACGCGACGCATTTCGCCAATGGCGTTGACCAGGGCGTGAATATCGCCCAGGCCGGTCACGGAATCGGTCGTATCCGCTAGGCTTCGGTTGATGATAATGCCCACATACATGTTGGGTTCGGTATCGGTGCCGTCCAAGCGGTAGCCCGTGCAGTCGCAAAGCACGTATTTTCCGGTGGCGTCCATTACGCGATACTGCATGTAGTGGAAGTGTCACGTGCCGTTTATCACCATGTCGAGCTCGGCGCGTACGTTGTCGCGGTCCTCGGGATGAACGCGGGCAAGCCACATATCGACCGAATTAAAAGGGTGCTGGGAGGGCAGGTCAAAATCGCGCACGGCGTTAACCGACCATTGCGATTCGCCCGTATCGAGGTTAAGGATGAACGGATAGCGCGTCTCGGAGCTCATGGAGATCGCTTGGAACACCCGGTCGTTGCAGGGAAGCTGATCGACGATTGGGCGTTGCGGCGCGTCATTGTCTTTCGGCTGCTGCACACGATGCATGAGCTTATAGCGATACATCTTGCGATCGGCATCCATCGTCATCTGGCGGCGCGTGTCGCCGGCAAGTGGATCGACGCGCGAGCAGCCAAAGCTAAAGCTGGCGATCATGGGCGCCTTGCCACCTGAGCTCGCCTCGATCAGCCCGGCACGTACCTGCTCCAAGCGCTGCTCGAGTTCAGTCTCGTTTGCAGAGGGCGAGATAAGCACAAACTCGTCTCCACCGATACGGAACAGCATCTTATCGTGCTCCATGGTTTCGGAGAGCGTGCGGCAGATGCTCAGAATATAGCGATTGCCTTCGGCGTGGCCAAATCTATCATTGCAATGTTTTAGATGGTCGATGTCAATATAGGCGCAGGTGAAGGGGTCGCCTTTGTGCCAGAGTTGCTCGACGTGACGGTCGAGTCCGCTGCGGTTGCCCAAGTTGGTGAGCGGGTCGATATGGGCGTTGCTCTCAAGCAGCCGGCGCTCTTGTTGCAGGATGGCGTGCGTCTTTTGCAGTTGCTCGCCAACGGCGCGTAGCCCAGCGGGCAGCGCGGCAACATCGAGTTCGGCGGTCGAGATGCCATTCGCAAGTCGCTGAAGATAGGCAATAATCGATTGCTCGCCCAGGCGATATGACTCGTTCATGATGGATACCCTCCTCGGACGGAACAGCGGTTTGTATCATATCCCCAATTCGGTTTGAATTGGGGATATAAGTTGGCTAATGGAGGCAAATCCCCCCGTTCGGCGGTGGCGTTTTGCGCGCGAGCGTATCAGTTGTTATTGCCACCATCGAGCAATGCCTCAAAATCCTTCGCCGGCATGGGGCGGTAGTAGAGGAAGCCCTGAGCGTAGCGGGCGCCCATTTGTCGTAGCATGTTCGCCTGTTCATTTGTCTCGACGCCTTCAACCACGACGGGCAGATGGAGCGACTGCGCCATCTCGAGCATCGATGACACGATCTGCGCGCTGCGGCCTTGATCGCGGTCGGTGGGCACAAAGGTGCGGTCGAGCTTGATGACGTCGACGTTGACGTTCTTGAGCATCGCGAGCGTGGACTGGCCGGTGCCAAAATCGTCCATATAGGTCGAGAAGCCGCGGGTGTGCAAGTCGGCTGTCAGTTTGTCCACGGCTTCGGACTCTCCCGTATAAGCCGTCTCGGTGATCTCGATACGCATGAGCTCGGGCGGTAGGTTGTATTGGGCGGCAAGCGCCCCCATATGCTCGGCAACGTCGCAGGCAAGGATATCCACGCGCGACACATTAAGCGAGACCGGAACCACACGAAGGCCGCGATTGAGGCGCTCGCGGAGCCACATGGCGACGCCCTGCCAAACATATTTGTCGAGCGTCACTACAAAGCCGCTTTCCTCGAGTGCGGGGATAAACGTTGCGGGCGAAATGAGAGAGCCGTCCTTGTCAATCCAGCGGGTGAGTGCTTCGGCGCCAATAATCTCGCCGGTTTCCATATCGACCTGGGGCTGAAGATAGTACGTGATGCGACCATTTGACAGCGCGTACTGGAATTCGGTCAGCGTGCGGTTGAACACGATTTCGCGCTTGTACTCCTCGGGGCAAAAAATGGCAATGCGCTCCTTAAAGTCGTTTTTTGCGCGCCGATTGGTAAACATGGCCTTTGCCTGCGCATCGATGGTGATCTCCTCATTGGAATCGATGGGGTAGACGCCCATGGACGGCCAAAAACCTACGCCGCCATCATGCCTGGCTACTGCCTCGCGAACGCGGTTGTAGATTTGATGGACGGTGATGTGCTTAAAGGGGATGAGTGCGCAAAAGTCATCTTGGCCCCAGTACCCTGCGACGCCCATGTCGGCATTCTCGATGTCCTTGAGGACCGTGCCCACATCGGCAAGCAGGCGGTCGCCTTCGGCCTGTCCATACCATTCGTTAAACAGGCGCATGTGGCCCATGTCGACCGTGGCGATGCACCAGGCGCCGTCGCGCCTTGCCTTGATGAAGGCATTGGCACGGCGCATAAACTCGCTGGGTCGGTAGAGACCGGTGAGCATGTCGAGGTGCTCGGCGACGGCGCCTTTGCGTTCCATCTCGGGTATGGGCAGACTGTCGTTGGGAACAAGTCCGCCGGCCGTGCGAAGGCGACGATCGAGTTCGCCCAAAACAGTCGATGCTTGGGAGTCCAGGCGTTCGTAAAAGGTCGGGACGACAAGACAGACGGGAGCAATGGTGTCGCCTGCGATTTGCACAGGAGCGAAAACGGCTTCTTTAAGGTGGCGGGTCAGTTGCTCGAATGCCTCGTGGTCCAGGTCGTTGCTGAGCACGACGAACTGGACGCTACGTGAACGGTAGACCCTGCTCCTGCCGCGGGTGATCGACAGCATGCGGCCTGCGTATTCGGCAAGCATGTTGTCGACAGCCTCGGCCCCGTAAAGCTCGTTGAGCTTTGTCGTGCCACGAACGCGCACCGCTATAAGGCCCGTCTCGCAACGGTCGCAACGACAGGCGTCGATGGCATTGACCAACATGCGCTGGGTGCCGAGGCCTGTCGCGGCGTCGACGGTTTCGGCAAGTGAGTGGTTGACGAGCTCGCCGACATAGAGCGAGGGGACATTTTCGTCGCCGTCGATGCGAAACCCGCGAGCACGGCAGAGGACGTAGTCGCCGACGGCATTGCGCACACGATACTGCATGACGCGACGGTGCTTGGTGCCGTTATAGACTTGGTCGATGTCGTTGATGTAGGCCTCAAGGTCATCGGGATGCACGCGCGTTTTCCAGTAATCGCGACAGTTGTCTATGTGCTCCGAGGGAAGGCCAAGATCGCGCAAGGCGCCTTGTGACCAAAGGGTGCGATGTTTGTCCAAGTTCTCGATAAAGAAATAGCGGCCTTCGTTGAGCATCGAAAAGGCGTCGAAAATGCGATCGCTTATTTCGAAGTCGTCGGCGTGGACTTGCGTGATATTGCGTCGATCAAGGTGCATGGCATGACGTAGCTTGTAGTCGTACATGCGATGGTCGGCATCGAGCGTCATGCGATTGGGGGCTTCGCCCAGGGCGGGGTCGGCATACGACACTCCATAGCTAAACGAGCGGGGCATCTCGGAATCGTTGTTTTTGAGCAGGACCGTTCGGCAGCGTTCCAGACGTTCGGCGAGGTCGTCCTCGGTTGCAATCGTAGATAGGATGGCAAACTCGTCGCCGCCTATGCGAAACGCCGCCTCGTCCACTTTCATATACAGCTTGAGATAGAGACTTACCTGCAAGATGTAGCGGTTGCCCTCGTCATGCCCAAAGACGTCGTTGCAGTGCTTGAGGTTGTCGATATCGACGTACGCCATGGTAACGGGGGTGTCCTGCTCCCAGAGCTCCTCGAGGGAGCGGGCAAAGCCGCCACGGTTGCCAAGCCCGGTAAGCTGGTCGGTAAAGGCGGTCCTGATCAGATCCTCCTGACGCTTGAGAAGGTCGCGGACGGTCTTTTCGAGCGTTTCGGTGTAATTGCTGACAGTATCCATGTCGTAAGCGGCTTTCTGAGGTCGGGCGAATTGCGTCGGGCGAGCTCGTTGTGCACACGCGTTGTTGTTCGGCGCTTTGCGTGTATCCAGGCCCCCGCCTTGCTGCGTTGTTGGGTTAATTTACCGGCTAATGTTCGCTGTTGATAACTGCTGAGTAGTATAAACAACAGTGCAGAATTATATATGGGTGTACATGCTACGGGCGGCTATTATTCGCCAAACCGCAACGCCTGGGTGCGCATGAAAAATGCGACTGGGGCGGTATATGTTGACGGGTATACTTGTCCCGGTTTTAAACGCAGGAACGGAGATGGTCGCATGACACAGCCAAATATGACGCGCACGGTGGGGCTTGCACTCGAGGGAGGCGGCTACCGCGGTATGTATACGGCGGGCGTGCTCGACGTTTGGATGGAGCACGGTTTGACCTGCGACCATATGGTGGGTGTCTCGGCGGGCGCGGCGTTTGGCTACAACTTTAAATCGCGCCAGATCGGCCGCGCCATTCGCTATAACAAGGCCTATTGTGCCGATAAGCGCTATGCGGGTGTAGCAAGCTGGCTGCGGACCGGCGATATGTTCAATGCCGATTTTGCCTATCACGAGGTGCCTATCGAGCGCGATCCCATTGACTTGGAGGCGTATCGCGCCTGTCCTATGCGGTTTACGTGCGTGTGCACCGATATCGAGACGGGCAAGGCCGTCTACCACGACCTGCCCTATGGCGACGAGAGGGATATCGAGTGGATCCGGGCATCGTCGGCGATTCCCGTGGCGACGCGTCCCGTTGCTATTGACGGGCATAAGTATCTGGATGGTGGCGTGGCTGATTCTATTCCCAGTGCATGGCTGTTTGCGCAGGGGTATGACCGCAATATCGTGGTACTCACGCAGCCGGCGGGCTTTGTGAAGCAGCCCAACAGCGTGATGCCCATGCTGCGGCGCGTGTTCCGTCACTACCCGGAGTTTGTCGCGGCGCTTGAGCATCGGCATGAGGTCTACAATGCTACGCTCGATGACCTGGCGCGTCGCGAGGCTGCCGGCGAAATCTTTGTGGTGCGGCCGAGCGAATCGGTGAAGGTGCCGTCGCTGTGCCGCGAGCCCGATGAACTCGAACGCATCTATCAGATCGGCCGCCGCGATGCGGAGGCAACCTTGCCGGCACTGGAGACATATCTGGCAGGGTAGAGGCTGCTGCCGCCATCTCGGCGGGAAGCGCATCCCGGAATGGAGGTCCAAACTGGGATGCGCTTTCCATCGCTGAAGATATGAGGCTGCGAATCGGCTGCTCGGCTTGAGCCTATGCCTGCTGCCAGGTATCGACGAGCTCCTTGGCGGCGGCGTAGGGGTCGTCGGCACTGCAGACGGCGCTCACCACAAAGAAGCCATCGACGCCGGTGGCCTTGAGCTGTGGCAGGTCGGCCGTCTTGACGCCGCCGCCCACCACGATGGGCACGGGGCTTGCCGCGTGGAGTGCGGCCAAGTCCTCAAAGCTCTTGGTGATGATAGAGCCGTCGGCCGCGCGTCCGCAGTCGCGCTTGGTCTCGGTCTCGTGGAGCGGGCCGATGCCCAGGTAGTCGACCAGGCTCATGTCGGCGGTCTTGACGTACTCGAGCATCTCCTCGCAACGGGCCGAAAGGCCCACAATGGCATCGGGGCCCAAAAGTTTGCGGCAGACCTCGACGGGAATATCGCTCTGGCCAACGTGCACGCCGTCGACAGCGATGCCCTGCTCGCGCGCGGCGAGTACGCAGTCCAGGCGGTCGTCGATCAGCAGGGCGACCTGACCGGTCTTGCCGGCCTGTGCGATTGCCTGCGCGGCGTCGCCCGTCAGCGCGATGATCTCGCGGGCACTTGCCACCTTGGAGCGCACCTGGATGCAGGTAAAGCCTGCGTCGAGCGCCTGGGCCACCACATCGCCCACGGGACGCCCGAGCGTGTTTTCGGGGCCGAGTACCAGATAGGCCGAGATATCAAGGTTGTCGCGGATGCTCATCGTGCTTCCTCCTGCTTTTTGATCTGTGCTTCCATGCGCTCGAGCTTGCCGGTCATGGTGTCGGTAAATCCGGGTCGAATATCGGCTTTGAGCACGACTTCGGTGCGGATGCCCTTGCTCGCCAACACAAAGGTTGCGTCGCGCACGACCTGCATGACCTCGTCCCAGTCACCCTCGATCTCGGTGAACATCGAGGTGGTGCGGTTGGGAAGGCCGCTCTCGCGAATGACGCGCACGACCTCGGCGACCTCGGCGGACAGTTCATCGCCGGTGCCGCACGGGGCGATGGCCACGGCGACGAGTGTGTTCATGCCGGCATTGGTTGCGGGCTCGGACATGGCTTATGCCTCCTCGAGCTCGAGTTGGTTATCGGCGATGTCCTGGGCGGTCGCGCGGTAGAGCTCGTCGATAAAGGCGACCTTAAAGCTTGCCGGGGCATCGGCGACGGCGGCGGCACGCGTGCCGGCAACGTTGTAGACGGCGGTGCCGCAGACGGCTGCCGTAAACGGGTCGGCGGCGCAGGCGTACACGGCCAGCACGCCGCCCTGCGAGCAGCCGCAGCCGGTGATCTTGGACATGAGCGGGCTGCCGCCGTGGGACTTGGCCACGGTCGTGCCGTCGGTAATCAGGTCGACTTCGCCCGAGACGACCACGGCGCCGCCGGTGTAGTGGGCGAGCGCCACGGCGGCATCGCGGGCGGCGTCGACCGTGTCGGTGGTATCGACGCCGCGTACGCGGCTCAGATCGGCCGCCTCGCCCTCAAGACCCCACAGGCCGGCGAGCGCAATGATCTCGGAGGCATTGCCGCGCACGATGGCGGGCTTGTACTGCTTGAGCTCGTTTACCAGCTGGGTGCGCAGGCTACCGATGCCCAGGCCCACCGGATCGAGCACCCAGGGCTTGCCGGCGTCGTGTGCCGCCTTGGCCGCTCGGGGAATCGTCTGCTCGTAGATGGGGAAGAGCGTGCCCATGTTGAGATAGATGGCGCCGCCGCCGGCAACGAGTGCCTCGCCTTCGTCGGGCAGATAGACCATGGCGGCCGATCCGCCCACGGCGAGCTGTGCGTTGGCGACAAAGTCGATCGTCACCGTGTTGGTGATGGAGCCGGCCATCGGATTGGTGGCGCGAATCTCCTCCACGGCCTTGACCATATGCTGCTTAAGCTGTTCCGAATCAATCACTGCACATGCCTCCTTGGCATAGAAAAGGGGCGCTGTGCATAGACAGCGCCCCTGTAAAGGCGGCATGCTCCCTACGCCAGCATTAACTGACAGGTTCAAAGGATTGGGCCCCATGCCCTCTCAGCCTTGTGGTTTGCACCGCCGGCACTCCCGCATCGAATCTGTTGTTCCCTATACTAGCGCACCTGCCAAAAAGGGACAGGTTTATTTTGGCAGGTAACAACTGGGACTTTGCGTTTTCCCAGATGAAACCTGCCGAAATAAACCTGTCCCTTTTTGGCAGGTCGGTACAATAGATGGGATTAAGAATGACCGAGGGGGCCTTATGATTAAACTTGTGCTGACCGATATGGACGATACGCTGATTCCAGCCGGGCATGACGGCGCTAGCGACTACGCCATCGAGGGCATTCATGCCATGCGGGCGGCGGGTCTGCACTTTGGCCCGGTTTCGGGCCGTCAGCCGTCCGCGATGGGCTGGATGTTCAAAAATCGTTCCGAGTGCTTCTCGACTGGCGCGTTCTGTAACGGCCAGGTCATGTTTGTGGACGGTGAGGCGGTAGCCTCGCATGCGACCGACAACGCCGCCCTTATGCGCTTGGCTGACTACTTGGAGCAGGAGACCGACGATACGTACCTGAAGGTCTACAGCCTGGGTGATGACTTTTGGGGCAACGATGCCTATTGCGTGACGAGCAATCCCGAGCGCGTTCGTCGCGCCATGGAGTCGGGCGGCAACGCGTGGCTCAAAGGCGAAGAGGCCCCGTGCCGTCCTGTTGTCGATGATGCCCCGGTATACAAGGCGAATATCTGGAGCGCCCGCTCGCGCGAAGAGCTCGCTGAGCTGCGCGAGCGCATTGCCGCTGAGGTGCCGGAGCTCTCGCTTGTATTTCCCAACAACCGCGTGCGCCTATTCGATATTCTCCCGGCCGGTTGGGACAAGGGCTGCGCTGCGCTGGAGCTGGCGCGCGCTTTGGGCCTGACGCCCGATGAGGTGGCCGTATTTGGCGATTCCGATAACGATCTGCCCATGATCGGTGCCGTTCCCAACTCCGTTGCAGTCGCCAATGCCAACGAGGCCGTCACTGCTGCCGCGCGCTGGCATATCGGCGCTGCGGCAGACGATGCGGTTGCCGGGGCTCTGCATCAGATTGCCGCCTGCGCCGCGACGGGGGAGATGCCGCCTTTTATGCGTCAGATGGATGCGGTGGGTTCGGGTATCGCGGACGTCTAGGGAGGCCATCATGAAGCTCCAGCAGCTCAGATATGCCGTCAAAGTTGCCGAATGTGGCAGCATCACCGAGGCCTCGCGCCGGCTCTTTGTGTCGCAGCCTTCGATTACCGCATCGATTCGCGATCTCGAAAACGAGATGGGCGTGCACATCTTTGAGCGCACTAACAAGGGCGTCGTTGTGTCCGAGGAAGGTGAGACCTTCTTGGGCTATGCGCGCCAGGTACTCGACCAGGCCGACCTGCTCGAGGGCAAGTACAAGGGCGCATCCGAGCAGGTGCCGCACTTTAGTGTGAGCTGCCAGCATTATTCCTTTGCCGTTAATGCGTTTGTCGATGTGATCCGTGAGTTCGATGCCGCGCGCTACGACTTTACCCTGCGCGAGGAGCAAACCCACGAGATTATCGAGGACGTCGCGCACATGAAAAGCGAGCTCGGCATCCTGTATCTGTCGGAGCACAATCGCGAGGTCATCGAGCGCATGCTGGCGGCCAACGAGCTCGTGTTCGAAGGGCTCTTCTGCGCCACGCCGCACGTCTTTGTGTGTGCAGACCATCCGCTGGCTGGCCGCTCCAGCGTGACGCTCGAGGACTTGGAAGACTACCCGTTTTTGTCCTATGAGCAGGGCAGCTATAACTCGTTCTACTATTCTGAGGAGCTGACCTCGACCTTTGAGCGCCGCAAGAATATCCGCGTGCGTGACCGTGCGACGTTGTTCAACCTGGTCATGGGCCTCAACGGCTACACGGTATGCTCAGGCGTGATCAGTCACGAGCTCAACGGGCCCGGCATCATCTCGATTCCGCTCGATGTAGACGAGTACATGGAGATCGGCATCATCACGCGCAAGAACACGACGCTTACGCGCTACGGCCAAGCCTATATCGACGTGATTCGTCAGCACATATAGACTGCTGCATTCTGTACGGGTCAAATCTCTTTATGGCAGTCCAAACTGATATAGGAGGCATCTATATCAAACTGTTATAAACGTATATTTTGCGATGGCCATATGAGCGCTCATACTCTGTCCCAGTAAAGCAACCAATGCAAAGGGAGATATCTATGAGTGCTTTAACCACGCTGAACGCGCCGTTTCGCGCTGATATCGTCGGCAGCTTTCTTCGTCCGCAGGCCGTAAAGGACGCCCGCGCTACCTATGCGGCAGGCGCGCTTGATGCCGAGGGGCTTAAGGCCGTCGAGGACGAGGCCATTCGCGATTTGGTGGCAAAGCAAAAGGCCGCCGGCCTGCAGGTCATCACCGATGGCGAGTTTCGCCGCAGCTACTGGCACCTCGACTTTATGTGGGGGCTCAACGGCATTGAACGCCGCACCTCGCGTACGGGTTATATGTTCCACGATGAGGAGACCACGGCCGACACCGTCGTGGTAACCGGCTCCATCAGCGGCGAGAACCACCCCTTCGTCGAGCACTTTAAGTTTGTAAAGGCACTTGAGGGCGAGGGCCACGTTGCACGCCAGACCATCCCGGCGCCGATTCAGACGTTCTCCGAAGTCACGCTCGACCGCTGCGATGGCCAGCAGGAGAGCTTGCGTGCTGTCTATAAGACCGACGAAGAACTCGCCGATGCCATCGCCGCAGCATATCGCACCGTGATTGCCGACCTGTATGCCGCGGGCTGCCGCAACATCCAGTTTGATGACTGCACCTGGGGCATCTACTGCGATACTGACTTTGTGTCCAAGACCGGCATGAGCCCGGTCGACCTGCAAAAGGTAAGCGAGCTGGGCGTGGCGCTCAACAACGCCGCCATCGCGGACAAGCCCGATGATTTGGTTATCAACACGCATGTATGCCGCGGCAACTACCACTCCACCTACGCTTTTGAGGGCGGCTACGACCCCATCGCGCCGTACCTGTTTGCGCATGAGGACGTTGACGCATTCTATCTGGAGTTCGATACGCCGCGCGCCGGTGGTTTTGAGCCGCTCAAGTACGTTGCCCCCGGCAAGAAGGTCGTGTTGGGTCTGGTGACCACCAAGGCGGCAGAGCTCGAGAACGAGGATGTTATCGTCGAGCGCATCCGTGAAGCCGCAAAGTACGTGCCGCTCGAGAACCTGTATCTGTCGCCTCAGTGCGGCTTTGCCAGCTGCGAGATTGGCAACAAGCTGACCGAGGATGAGCAATGGGCAAAGATCGCGCTGGTCAAGCGCATTGCCGAGCGCGTTTGGAAATAGCGCTAGTGTTTGCAGGTGGCGGCGCGTGCGAGGCATAGTGTATCGCGTACAATGGTTCGGATCGTATCGTTCGGGCAGGTTATCCGATATGCCTGATCGCCCTTCCATTCGAAAGGACATCCATGTCCCAGTCCTCGACGCCCGCCGTCAGCGATGCCATCTACGACGCATCGTCGCTCGGCCGCCCGCGCATGTTCCTGCTCGGCCTACAGCACCTGTTTGCCATGTTTGGCGCCACCATGCTGGTGCCCGTGCTCACCGGCCTCTCGGTATCGGCAACGCTTTTGTTTGCCGGCTTGGGCACGCTGCTGTTCCACTTCCTGTCGCGCGGTAAGGTGCCGGCATTTTTGGGCTCATCGTTTGCCTTTATTGCCGGTTATGCCGCAATCGCGCCCAACGGCGAGACCGAGCTTTTGCCCTACGCCTGCCTGGGCGTAGCTTGTGCCGGTCTGCTCTATCCGGTGCTGGCGGCGCTCTTCCGCGCGTTTGGCGCCAAGCGTGTCATGCGTTTCTTTCCGCCGGTGGTGACTGGCCCCATCGTCATTTCCATCGGCTTGATCCTGGCAAGTTCCGCTATTGCTAACTGCCAGACCAACTGGCTTGTGGCTGTCATTGGCGTTGCCGTTATCGTCATCTGCAACATCTGGGGCCGTGGCATGGTCAAGATCGTGCCGATTTTGCTGGGCGTTGTGGTGAGCTATGCCGTTGCGGCTGCGCTCGGCGAGGTTGATTTCTCGGGCGTTGCCGCCGCTCCGTGGGTCGGTCTGCCCATCGTGTGGGACAACACCGTGTTTGCACTCTTTGGGCCGCAGTTCGATAGCGGTCTTGCCACGACGGCCATCATCACCATCATGCCGCTGGCCTTCGCGACCATGATCGAGCATATCGGCGATATCTCTGCTATCGGTTCGACTTGCGAGCGCAACTACATTGCCGATCCCGGTCTGCATCGCACGCTGCTCGGCGACGGCCTTGCCACGATTCTGGCTTCGCTCTTTGGCGCTCCGGCCAACACTACGTATGGTGAGAACACCGGCGTGCTCGCCCTGACGCGCGTGTTCGACCCGCGCGTAATTCGAATTGCCGCGTGTTGCGCCATCGTGCTTTCGTTCTGCCCCAAGTTCGCGGCTGTCATTGCGGCCATGCCGGCGTGTGTGATCGGCGGTGTGTCGCTCGTGCTCTACGGCATGATCAGCGCTGTGGGCGTCCGCAACCTCATCGAGAACCAGGTCGATTTCCAGAACAACCGCAACGTGCTGGTTGCCGCGCTGGTGCTCGTGCTTTCGCTCGGCATCGCGTACAGCACCGCCGGCGCCATCGTGTTGGAGCTGGGCGGCGTGACCATTTCGCTGTCCGGCATTGCCGTGGGCTCACTGGTGGGCATTGTGCTCAACGCCATCCTGCCGGGTAACGACTTTGAGTTTGATGTCTCCGAGCTTGAGGAGGCTGCTGAGTAGCAGCTGCGTTCAGCTAAAACAAGATATGGTGCCCATGCGTATATGCGTGTGGGCACCATTTTTAATGTGTCAGTATCCAGTGGATGCCGCGGGCCATGCGTAAGTCGGTTTGGGCAAAGTGATTGCCGGGGTTGAGCTCCAGCGTTGTTGGAATGCCGCGCTCGACGAGCAACGCTTCCATCGCGCGTGTGTCGTCGAGTACATGCCGCATCATGCGGTTGGGCGTCTTGGTTTCCTTTTTGCCGAGTGACAGGTAGACGGCTTGCGGGCTGCCGGCAAAAGGGGCCGTGCTGGCACGGTCGACAAAGTCGGGAAACCATAGCGACCCCGATGCGCTTGCGACGCGGTCAAAGGCGTCGGTTTGCCAGAGGGACCAGAGTGCGAAGAGGCCCGCGAGCGAGTAGCCGGCAATGCCGCGCCAGGTGGGCGGCTGAGGAAGCGACGACTCGACCTGGGGGATTATCTGATTCAGCAGCTCATCAAGAAAATCGGCAGCTTGGCCGCCGAAAGGCTCGGCATCGCGTACGGTCCCGTCGCATGCCCAGGGGCTCAGCTCGCGATTCCAATCGAGCCCGCCAATGGTGACGAGGGCGAATGGCGGACAGTCGAGCTCTCGGCAACACTTATAAACCTCGCTGCCGTCGCCCACGACCACAGGAAGGTAGATGACAGGCGCGCTTTCCGTATGATTCGAATAAACGGTTATCTGCTTTTGATGCGCTTCCATGACGGGCTTCTCTCAGTGTTGTGATATCGGCAGCCCCAATTGTCGCACGCCAGCGTATGCCGGTTGGGCTAGACCAAAGACAATCTCGTGCATCCCCTGCGGACGCATATGGAAAACGCCACCGCCGGAGGGGAGCTCGGCGGTGGCGTTGTTAAACGGTGCTGGGGCTCGGGGCCTTCGCGGGAGCTGCCATGTGCGCAGAGGCGTCTAAGAACGCTTACGGCTCGCCATGGTGCCTGCGGCGAGAGCGGCTGTTCCCGCAAGGACGGTTGCCACGATGGCCGCACCCGAGGTGTCGCCGGTTGCCGCGAGCACGCCGGTAGTCTTGGCTTTCGTGGTTGAAGCCGCAACGGCCTTGGTCGGCTTTGAGCCCTCAGGCTTGGGGTTCTGCTTGGACTCCGCGGGCTTGCTTTCTGCGGGCTTGGTCTCGTCGGGCTTGGGGTCTTCCGGCTTGGCTACCTCGGGAGGTGCGATGGTCGTACTTTTGGCGACTGCTTTGATATAGAGGGAGTTGACCGTGGCGTCGCCCGTGCCGATGGCTTGGCCTGCCTCGTAGATGCCGTCACGGAGCTTGCGATAGTCAATGACCTTGCCGCCTTCGGGCGTCTGGATGGCGGCGTTCTCAATCTTGATGGTGCCGATTGTCTTGCCGTCAGCGCTCATGGCACGGGCAAAGATTGCCGCTGTATCTCCTTCGGCCGTTACCTTGCTGCGGATGATCGAAATGGCTGCGGGTGTGACGCCCTCGCTGGTCTGGGCGATGATGCCGATGTTCTCGCCTTGGGGTTCGCGCCTCGTCTCGCCATCTTGGTTTTCGCTGTAGGGGATGGGGCCGTCGCTGTTCTCGACATAGCGGGCTATGGCCTTGACAACGGAGTCGCTGATGTAGATGTGGCCGCCCTTCTCGTTGGGTCGATCGTTTCTGGTGGAGAATGCAGCCGAAACCTCGCCTTCCGCAAACGCGTCCACGGTGGAGCCGTTCTTGACGACGATGTCGTCCTGGTAGGTGAAGAGGGCGTTGGCGCCACCGTATCTGCCTTTACTTGCACGGACCGTCACGTTTGCATGATCGAGGGTGATGCCCTTGTGGGCATAGACGCCATATTCAACACCGTTTACGTTGAGGGAGGCGTTTGTGGCTGCGAGACTGCCCTTGGCCTCGACGGCAGCGTCTTTCTCGGAGCTTGCCTTGACCTGGCTGCCGTCCGAGATGTTGATATTGCCGCCGCTCCAAAGGGCCTCACCATCGGCTGAGCTTGCCTCGACCGTCCCGCCACCCTTGATGGTGAGGTTCTTGTCGGCTCCAATACCCTTGTCCTTGGTAGCCCTGGCGGTGACGGCTCCGCTGTCGTCAATCGTGATATTGCCGTTTGCCCTGATGCCATCCGATGCACCCGTGGCGTTGACGTTGCCCGAACCTTTGATAGCGAGATCACCTCCGGCATTGATGGCATCAAACCCAGTGCTCGTGGCGTTGACGGATCCGGCTCCGTCGATGTTGATATTACCCGTGGTGAGGATAGCGTCCTCAGTAGATGTCACGCTGAGCGTGCCGCCCTCGTCGCCTTGGATATTGAGCTCGGCATTCTCGTTAGTGCCATGAGAAACGTTGATGCTTTCGATCCATTCGGCAGTGACGATGTTGGTTCCCGAGTAATTCACGTTGAGCTTGCCTGCGGCCTGGATCTCGCCGCCGTTATAGTTGTTGAGCTTCAAGTCGTCGGCGCCGTCCCACGACCAGGTACCGGCCTCGTCGCTCGCCGCGGTGTTGTACTTGTTGCCGCCGACCTTGACCCATTCCGCTGCGAGCGAGACGCTCGGCATGAGCAGCGAGCTCACCGTGAGCGCGCACACGGCGCCCACGACGATGCGGCGCGTCACGCGGCGCCAGCTGCCGTGCGCGAGTCCTATGCGATGGCGAACGTCGGGTTCGGCAACATGGGTTCCGGCGGTAGTGTCATTGCGTTTGGGGGTCGTGAACAAGGCTGCCATGGTTGCTCCCGTTCTCATAGGGCCTATACGACTAGATTCAGCGTATCTGCTGGATGTTGCCGGCGGTAGTGCCGTTTGGAGGGCAAAATGGCCAAAATTGGGGAGAAATAGGCCGCACGCCGGCGCAGGGACCGGCGCTAAAAGAAAAGCGCGGGGCCGCATGGCGACTCCGCGCTTTATTGTTCAGCTTTTGCAGCCTTGCCCTTACGCTACGAAGAAGTAGACGAGGAAGGCAAGGGCCGCGATCCACCCGTCCCGTGCGAAAAAGTGTTTACGAGCGCTTGCGGCTCACCACGGCGCCCGCGGCGATGGCGGCTGTTCCCGCAAGGGCGGCTGCCACGATGGCTGCGCTCGAGGCGTCGCCGGTTGCTGCGAGTTTGCCGGCGATCTTGGCTCCCGTGGCTGCAACTGCAACGGTCTTGGTCGTCTTCGTGCCCTCGGACTTGGAACCCTCGGGCTTGGTCTCGCCTGGCTTCTCCTCGGGTTTGATCTCCTCGGGAGGCGCGATGACCGTGCTCTTGGCGACGGCTTCGTTATAGGGGGAGTCGATCACAGCGTCGCCCGTGCCGATGGTTTGACCCACCACGTAGAAGATGCCGTCATCGAGTTCTTCCTTGTTGCGATAGCCAATGATCTTGCCGCCTGTGGGCGTCTGGATGGGAGCGCCTTCGATCTCGATGGTGCCGATTGTCTCGCCGTCCGCGCTCACGGCAAGGGCGAAGATTGCCGCCGTGTCTCCCTCAGCTGTGACCTTACTGCGGACAATCGAGATGGTCGCGGGCGTGATGCCCTCCTTGGTCCGGGCAAAGATGCCGATGTTCACGCCCCTATGCTCGGGAATGACCGCGCCGCTTTGGTCGTTGCTGTAGTGATCGGGGCCGTCGCTACCGGACTCGACATAGCGGGCTATAGCCTTGACAACGGAGTCACTAATGTAGATGTGACCACCCGCTTCGTTGGGGTAGTAGTTTCTGGTGGAGATTGCGGTCGAGAACTGGCCTTCTGCGAACGCGTCC
This sequence comes from uncultured Collinsella sp., assembly GCA_900545445.1. Taxonomy (GTDB): domain Bacteria; phylum Actinomycetota; class Coriobacteriia; order Coriobacteriales; family Coriobacteriaceae; genus Collinsella. The sequence continues at coordinate 57,947 of UQZH01000009.1, forward strand.
ACGATCGAGCCGTTCTTGATGACGATGTCGTCCTCGTCGGTGAAGAGGGCGCTGGCTTCATCGTTCCCTGCGCTTGCACGGACCGTTACGGTTGCGCCATCGAACGTGATGCCCTTGTAGACATAGATGCCATACCCAACGCCACTTGCGTTGAGGGAAGCGTTCGTGACCGTGAGGCTGTTTTTACCGTCGATGGCGGCGTCTTCCTCGGAGCTTGCCTTGACCTGGCTGCCACCCGAGATCTCGATGTTGCCGTCGGCCCAAATCGCATTGTCTTTGATAGAGCTTGCCTCTACCTTGCCGCCGCCCTTTATGATGAGGTTCTCGTTAGCATCGATACCCTGATCCTCGGTGGCCTTGGCGGTGACGGTTCCGCTGTTGTCGATCGTGATGTTGCCGTCGGCCCTGATGCCATCCGAATCGCCCGTGGCGTTAACGTTTCCCGAGCCCTTGATGGTGACATCGCCCCCGGCATCGATGGCATCGTGCTCGGTGCTCGTGGCGTTGACAGTGCCAGCGCCGTCGATGTTGATGCTGCCGACGGAAGTGATGGCGTCACGAAAAGATGTCACGTTGAGCGTGCTGGACGCGTCGCCCTGAATATTAAGCTCGGCGTTCTCGTTCGCGCCATCCTTAACCTTGATGCCGCGGCCATCGCCGTTAGTGACGATGTTGTTGCCCTCGTAGCTCACGTTGAGCTTGCCCGCTGCCTCGATCGCGCCGGCGTTATAGCCGTTGAGCTTCATGTCGTCGGCGCCGTCCCAGGCCCAGGTGCCGGCCTCGTCGCCTGCTGCAGTGTTGTACTGAGTGCCGCCGACGTTGACCCACTTGGCCGCGAGCGAGACGCTCGGCATGAGCAGCGAGCTCACCGTAAGCGCGCAGGCCAGGCCGCAGACGATGCGGCGCGTCACGCGGCGCCAGCTGCCGTGTGTGAGCAG
>UQZH01000010.1 GCA_900545445.1 uncultured Collinsella sp.
CTGCGGTACCAGGCGGCCGACGTTGATGGAGTTGGCGCTCGAAAGCACCGTGCCGGCAGCCTCCAGACGTTCGGCAAGCTCCTTATCGGCAAAGATGCGCTTGACGGCGCTCTGGGCGTCGTCAAAGTTGCCGCGGATGCCGCAGACGGCGACGTTGTCGCCCTCCTGCGTGGACATCTGCAGATTCTGCACGCGGCTGACTTTGCCCTCGGGATAAAAGACGGTGATGCCCGTGCCCGGCGCGTCGGCAAAACCGGCGAGTGCGGCCTTGCCGGTGTCGCCCGACGTGGCGGTGACGATCATGATGCGCTCGGCGCCGCCGTCCTTGGCGGAAGTGCGGGCCATCAGACGGGGGAGCATCTGCAGGGCGACGTCCTTGAAGGCGCTTGTGGGGCCGCCAAAGAGCTCCATCACATAGGTCTGAGGGGCGTCAGCGCCCGGCGCAGCGTCGAGTTTGACGAGCGGCGTAACCTCTTCACTCGCAAACGTGCCGCGGTATGCCTCGTCGACACACGCCGATATTTCTTCGGCCGTGTAATCATTCAGTAACATTCCCAACACATCTTGAGCGATTTCAAAGTACGATTTATCTGCAAGCGAGCTGATATCGACCTGCTGGGTGCCGAGCTCGTCCGAGATAAACAAACCCCCGTCGGGAGCGATGCCGGTACGGATTGCCACCTTACTTGAGCATGATAAAGTGCGTCCTCGTGTACTATGATAAGTTCCCATATAACAGTGCTCCTCGGATACCTTGGTCCCAATCGGTGAAACCATGGTATCAGAGCGCGCAAAACAGGTTTGCAGAGGCTTTTAGAAAGGTAACCTCCACGCCATGATAAAAATTGCCAAGTTTGGCGGCTCGTCGGTCGCCGACGCCGAACACTTCAAGAAGATTAAGGCCATCGTCGATGCCGACCCTGCCCGCCGTTTTGTGGTGGTTTCCGCCTGCGGTCGCCGCTTTAAGGGCGACACCAAGGTGACCGACCTGCTCTACCTGGTTAACGCGCACGTTAAGTATCACGTGTCGTGCGAGGAGCTGCTCGAGGACATCGGTCAGCGCTATTTTGATATCGCTGACGAGCTGGAGCTCACCTATCCCATCCGCGAGGAGTTCGCAGCCTTTGCCGAGCGCGCCCGCTCGGGCGGCTACTCCACCGAGGAGCTTGTAAGCCGCGGCGAGTACTTCACTGCTCGCCTGATGGCCGAGTACCTGGGCCTGCCGTTCCTGGACGCCGCGACGGTTGTGGCGTTCCATCACGACGGTACGCTCAGCATGAACCGCACCTCCGAGCTGGTGCAGGAGTACGGCCAGCAGGGCGGCTTTGTTATGCCTGGCTTCTACGGCGCGACGCGTGAGGGCCAGATCAAGCTGCTCGACCGTGGCGGCGGCGATATCTCGGGCTCGATCCTGGCCAAGTGCCTGGGCGCCGACCTGTACGAGAACTGGACCGACGTCTCGGGCTTCTATTCTGCCGATCCGCGTATTGTTCCCGAGGCTCAGCCCATCGCCCGCGTTACCTACGAGGAGCTGCGCGAGCTTTCGTACATGGGTGCGAGCGTCCTGCACGAGGAGGCCGTGTTCCCCGTGCGCGAGGCTGGTATTCCGCTGGTCATCAAGAACACCAATGCGCCGCAGGACCCCGGCACCATCATTAGCGAGACGGCTGATGAGGGTGAGGCAGAGCCCATCATTACCGGCGTGACCGGCAAGCGCGGTTTTGTCGCCATCAACGTCGCCCGTGACCGCACCAAGCCTCGCGTCGGCTTTATGCGCCGCGCACTTTCGGTCTTCGAGCGCTATGACGTTTCCGTCGAGCACATGCCCACCGGTGTCGACCGCTTTGGCGCCGTGGTGCAGGAGCAGGACGTTCACGATTCGCTGTACTCGCTCGTGGGCGACATTCAGCAGGAGGTCGAGCCGCTCGAGATCGAGGTTGTCGAGGGCTTGGCGCTTATCGCGACCGTTGGCCGCAACCTGCGCGGTCGTGCCGGCATCTCTGGCCACCTGTTTGGCATGCTTGGCCAGGCGGGCGTGAGCGTGCGTATGATTTCACAGAGCTGTGACGAGATCAACATCATCATTGGCGTGGAGGAGAAGGACTTCGATCTGGCGATTCGGACCATTTACCGTGCCTTCTCCGATGAGAACGGCATTGTGAAGGTCTCCGACCTGGAGGCTTCCGCGCCGGTCGATCCTGCTCTGGCTGCGCTCCACAAGTAGCTGCTATCTCGCTAGATTTTTGGGACTCGCCTCAAAAATCTACGGCGGGGCGTTTCGTTTCGGTTTCGTTTCGACGGGGCGGGTTTCGTGCCCGCCCCGTTCTTGTATACACTGGCAACAATAATCGGCCTGCTCGGCGTGCGGGCAAAAGCCACAACCTTTAAAGGGGGAAGCATGAAACAGTACACGGTTGCTATTTTGGGCGCGACGGGAGCCGTGGGCACCCAGATGCTTGAGTGCCTCAACGAGCAGGAGTTTCCGGTCGGTAAGCTCAAGCTGCTGGCGAGTGCGCGTTCCGCGGGCAAGACCGTTGAGTTCCGCGGCGAGCAGATCGTGATTGAAGAGGCTTGCCCCGAGGCCTTTGAGGGCTGCGACATTGTACTCGGTGCTGCCGGCGACGATATCGCCAAGGAGCTGCTGCCCGAGGCCGTCAAGCGCGGCGCCGTCGTAGTCGACAACAGCCATGCCTTCCGCATGGATCCCGAGGTGCCGCTGGTCGTGCCCGAGATCAATGCCGACGACATCAAGTGGCATCACGGCCTTATCGCCAACCCCAACTGCGCGACCATTATCGGCCTGGTTCCCACGTGGCCGCTGCATCAGCTCGCCGGCGTGAAGCGCATGATCGTCTCGACGTACCAGGCGGCTTCGGGTGCCGGCGCTCCCGGTATGGCCGAGCTCGAGGCTCAGCTGGCCGCCCTGGGCCGCGGCGAGGAGATTCCCGAGCCGCGCGCGTTTGCCGCCCAGCTGGCGAGCAACCTGATTCCGCAGATCGGCGGCGTCAAGGAGGAAGGCTTTACCTCCGAGGAGATGAAGCTGCAAAACGAGGGCCGCAAGATCATGCACCTGCCCGAGCTGCGCGTGAACTGCACCTGCGTGCGCGTGCCCGTGCTGCGTTCGCACTCCGAGAGCATTACGCTCGAGTTTGAGCGCGATATTACGGTCGAGGAGGCTCGCGCTGCGCTGGCTGCCGCTCCCGGCGTCAAGCTGGTTGACGATATGGCTGCCGAGGATGCACACGACCGTTTCCCCATGCCGATGGATACGTCCGACCAGGACCTGATTTGGGTCGGCCGCGTGCGTCGCGACATCTCGAACCCCGAGGCCGCGCGCGGTATCACCTTCTGGTGCTGCGGCGACCAAATCCGTAAGGGCGCGGCAACCAACGCCGTCCAGATCGCTAAGCTGCTCTGCGAGTAGTGTGGCCTGTCCGGCGGGGCCGGGCTTAGTTTTCAGAACGTCCTCGACCATGTGTGGCGCCTTGTCCTGCTCCTTCGGAGCCGCGGACAAGGTGCCACACTGGTCTGCGGAGTGTTCTGAAAACTAAGCCCGGCCCCCGCCTTCGGTGACGCTGCTGCAAGCGACCTGCAATGGGGCCGTTGTTGGTTGGGGCCGCTGGGCTGATATGGGGGCACGTGGCCGTTGCAGGCCCTGGTCCCGGCGGCGGCCTCGGCGCTTTGCGCCTGCCGCCTGAGGTGACTTTGGGGTTGGGGTGAATCGGGGTCTAATACTTTTCCCGAGAAGTGAACGACCTTATTTTGACCCCTGAAGCATTGGCATATTTTGACCGCTATTTCCTGCGGTTTTGCTGTGCGAATCCTGCGGTTTTGCGGTCTAAAGGTGTGGATGCTCCGGGGCTTCGTTTTTACTCGTTCACTTCTCGGGAAAAGTATTAGAGCTCAGCTGGTAGAGGTACCGCTTTGGCGTCGAGCCCCCGCGTCATCTTCGCTTGATTGGGGAAAGCGGTCTCGCTTAAACAATTACGAGCCTGCCCGGGCGTATCAGGCAGGTTGTCTGCACAATTCGCGGTATCATGGTGCGGAGTTTTGAAAGGAGCCGCTGGTGGTCACGACGACGTTTGCTTCGCCTTTGGGCGAGATTCTGCTTGCCGCTGATGGCCGCGGTTTGACAGGGCTTTGGTTTGAGGGGCAGGAGCATTTTGGCTCTACGCTGCTCAAAGAAGATGCGGAGCACGTTGAGGGCGCCGACGCGGTTTCCGGTATTGGTGGCATGTTGTCGGCGAATCCGGCAAATGGTGCGGCCTCTTCGGTGCTTGAGCGTTCTTGGGCTTGGCTGAATGCTTATTTTGCAGGGCAGGAGCCTCGGTTTACGCCGCCGTTGCATATGATCGGTACGGCGTTTCAGCGCGAGGTTTGGTTTGAGCTGCTTTCTATTCCGCGTGGTGAGGTCGCTACGTATGGTGAGATCGCCCAGCGTGTCGCCGCCCGACATCGTGTACCGGGAAACGAGGCGCCCGTTGTGTCTCCCCGTGCTGTGGGGGCTGCGGTCGCGCGTAATCCCATTTCGATTATCGTGCCGTGCCATCGCGTGGTGGCAGCCGACGGATCGCTCAACGGATATGCCGGCGGGCTTGACCGCAAGGAGTGGCTGCTGCGGCTTGAGGGCGCGTACGAGGAGTAACGCTTGAACACTTTGCCTGTAGTAGCCGACTTCGACCAAAGCTCGCTCGAGTTCGCTTTGATCAGAGCACTTAAGACCCTTGTTAGCTGTCAATAGTACTATCTGTTCGTTGATGGATATCCACGACTTCTGGTATTTCATTTAAGCCTCTTGATATAAAAAGAGCTGGAGTTGCGCATCGTTGAGAGGCTTTCCAGCTTTAGAGAGATAAAATTATAAGATACGATGACCTGCGTCAAGGAAGCTGCCAGATGACCTTGGAGCGGCTGATTGCCTGGCCTAAAACCTGATGCGCGGGACGGCGCCCCACGCTATTCAGCGCGCTTGATAGGATGACGGACCACGGTCTTAAGTTTCTCCGGTGCACATTTGCGTGGATCGGAGAGATAGATTTCGTGATGGAAACGGGTGTCTGAGAAGTCGGGGACATAGCCCTGCTCGGTCATGTATTCATGCATAGCGTTTACAGTCGCCGGTTCGTTGTCGTAGGGCCCGGTGTGCATGCATTGAACGCAGAGACCCTCGTCAACTTTAAGCAGCTCAACGGCGGAAAAGTCCAGTTTCTTCTTGGTCGTGGCTTCCGCGACTGCCCAGTCAAAGTCATCTTGGGTGACGAAATCGGGCAGGCGGATGCACGAGGTAAAGTTGAAATCGTCCTTGCGTACATAGTCGATGTCGCCGCTCGGGGAGTCTTGCCACCAGAAACCCTCGAGCGGCGGTACCACAAAGTCGAAATAGCCCTCGATACTCCTTGAGCCTTTCTTCGACATCTTGACGGTATAGGCGATGCCGTAAAGCAACGGCAGGGCGTTTTGATACTCGCCACCTTCGGTATTTGGGTCACCCTTTCCGCGAACGGCTACGTAGTTCATAGGCGGGACAGTTACGATACTCGGCTTGCTTGCAGGTCTGTAGAGCTCCTTGCATTCCTTCTTAAAGTCGAACGCCATGTTGGCCGCCTTTCTGCGTATTGGCCTGCTTAGATAGCTGAATCATATCATAGAAACGAACAGCTGTTCGAATGAGTTGGCTGACAGATTGAGATGCGTGCGTTGTGTTTGGCGGTCGGCCTGACCCCGTCGATGATTTCTCTGCCTCCCCGGCGCCTCATCTATAGCTGCCGTTTCCCCATATAAAACCTGCCAAAATAAACCTGTCCCTTTTTGGTCGGTGCGAAATGGGTAATACTAAAGAGTTATCCGACCAGATGGGAATTAATCGATGGCCTATATCGAATTCAAAGACGTCATCAAAGCATACGGCGAGGGCGACGCCCGTATTCACGCGCTCGACGGTGCGAGTTTTACGGTCGAGCGCGGTGAGCTCGCCATCATTCTGGGCGCTTCGGGTGCCGGCAAGACCACGGCGCTCAACATTCTGGGCGGCATGGATACGGCGACCTCCGGCACCGTGACGGTGGACGGGCGCGACGTGAGCTCTGCTAACGAGGCACAGCTCGTGGAATACCGCCGCGCCGATGTCGGCTTTGTCTTCCAGTTCTACAATCTGGTCCCCAACCTGACGGCGCTCGAAAACGTCGAGCTCGCGGCGCAAATTTGCCCCGATTCGCTCGATGCCGAACAGACGCTTCGCCAGGTTGGCCTGGGCGAGCGCCTGGGCAACTTTCCGGCACAGCTTTCGGGCGGCGAGCAGCAGCGCGTGTCCATCGCCCGCGCACTGGCAAAGAACCCCAAGCTGCTTCTGTGCGACGAGCCCACGGGCGCGCTCGACTACAAAACCGGCAAGCAGATATTGAAGCTGCTGCAGGATACCTGCCGCAAGCAGGGCATTACGGTCATCATCATCACGCACAACTCCGCGCTCGCGCCCATGGCCGATCGCCTGATCCGCTTTAAGAGTGGTCGTGTGGAGAGCGAGACGGTCCAGCAAAATCCCGTGCCTATCGAGACGATCGAGTGGTAGCGCCCATGGACCAGGACCGCCAAAACAGCCAAAACCACGATACGGAGCACGTGAGTCGGGACCGGGAGTTCGCGACCTACCGTACCGCCCAAAGCTCAAACGATATGGTGCCGACGGTATTTCGCCGTGGCATCTACCGCACAATCCGCGGCAGTCTTAAGCGCTTCTTGTCCATCGTGGTCATCACCGCGCTCGGCGTGAGTGTGATGTGCGGCCTTAAGGCGGGCTGCGAGGATTTGTGCGATTCGGTCGACGCCTATTTTGACCAGCAGAATGTCTATGACATTAACGTGCAGTCGACCTGTGGCCTTACGCGCGACGATCTCGCGGCTATCCAAGAGATCGACGGCGTCGAGACGGCCGAGGGTATCTACACCGAGACCGCCTACACCGCCGTGGGCACAACGCGCGAGCGCGTGGTCGTGCAAAGTCTCTCCAAGGAGAACATCGATCAGCCAGTGCTCGTGAACGGCGATTTGCCCGAGAGCGCCGATGAGGTGGCGGTAACTTCGAAGTTCCTGAAGGCTTCGGGCAAAAAGCTCGGCGATACCGTGAGTTTTGCCGCCAATGACGCGAGCTCGTCCAACCAAAGTGCCAAGGATCAGTTTGCCGCGGGCGATTACACCATTACGGCCGAGGTCCTCGACCCCACTGATGTGAGCTCCGACTCGACAGTCAACGCCTTCCGTGCCGCTTCGGCTGCGGACTATAAGTTCTATGTGAGCGAGGATGCCGCGACATCATCGTCCTACTCCGCGGTCCACGTGATCGTCGAGGGAGCCAAGAGCCTCAACTCCTACTCGGATGCCTACACGGCAAAGATCAATGAGGTCAAGGGCAATATCGAGAAGATCCGCGAGGAGCGTGAAAAGGCGCGCGTCCAGGAGCTGACGGTTGACACGCCGGCAAGCTTGGATGCGGCTGAGCGCCAGGCCGCCATGCTCTTTGGGATTGAGCAGGATAGCATCAACCGCATGGCCGAGGGCAGCGAGGAGCGCGTCCAAGCTCAGGCCGAGTTGGACCAGCGCCGCGCCGCCGCCGATCGGCAATTCGCCGATGCCCGCGCCGAGCTTTCCAATCTGGGTGAATGCACTTGGTACATTCAGGACCGCGGTAACATCGCAAGCTACTCGAGCGTCGAGAGCGACAGTTCTTCGATCGAGGCCATCGCCACGGTGTTCCCGTTTATCTTCTTTATCGTCGCCGTGCTCATCAGCCTCACCACCGCCACGCGCATGGTCGAGGAGGAGCGCACGCTTATTGGCCTGTACAAGGCGCTTGGCTATTCACGCGAGCGCATCCTGTCCAAATACGTGGACTATGCGCTGTGGGCATGTCTGATCGGCGGCGTGCTCGGCAACATCATCGGCTTTGTGGGCCTGCCACTGTTCTTGTTTACGGTGTTCGACGACATGTACTCGCTGCCCCAGATGCTGCTTTCGTACGATATCGTGTCTTCGCTCGTGTCGGTGGCGCTGTTTGCCGTGGGCGTGGTGGGCGCTACGATTATCGCCTGCCGCCACGAGATGGCCGAGACCCCAGCCTCGCTCATGCGTCCCAAGGCCCCGCGCGCCGGCTCGCGCATTCTGCTCGAGCATATCGGCTTTATCTGGCGCCGCATGGGCTTCTTAAACAAGGTCGCTGCACGCAACCTATTCCGCTACAAAAAGCGCGCCTTTATGACCATCTTCGGTATCGCGGGCTGTACGGCGCTTGTGATCTGCGGTATGGGCATCCGCGATACGTCGGTGGCGCTTTCGCCCAAGCAGTACGGGCATATCACGCGCTACGACCTGCTGGCGGTCGCCAATCCCGACGATTTTTCACAGACGTGCGCGGCATTGGATGGGCGCAGCGCGTCCAATGATTCCAACGTGACCGTGACTTCGACGCTGCCGATTATGACCGACAACGTCACCTTTACATTTGGCGGCAAGAGCGAGACTGTGCAGCTGATCGTGGTGCCCGATGACCGCACGAGTGACTTGGGCGATTACGTGCGTCTGGAGGATGAGTCCAAAGAACCGCTGCCTTTGCGTGACGGAGACGTGTATCTGAGCAAAAGTTCACAGCTGGTGCTGGGGATTCAGCCGGGCGATACGGCTCACGTCCAGGATTCGTTGCTCAATGTTGCCAAGGTCAAAGTCAGCGACATTTCGCTTAACTATCTGGGCAACACGCTTTACATGACGCAGGGCACCTATGAGCGCACGTTCGGCCGAAGCGCGCGTCTTAACGGCATCTTTGCACTGCTCAAGGGTTCGTCGGCCGACCAGATTGCGTTTAGCAAGAATCTTAAGAGTGACGGTTGGCTTACGATTTCGAGTACGGCCGAGCATTGGGAAAACTATGAGGCGAACTTTACGATTATCAATTCGGTCGTGGTGCTCGTGACCTTTATGGCGGCGTGCCTGTCGTTTGTGGTGGTGTTTACGCTGTCCAACACGAATATCTCCGAGCGCGAGCGCGAGCTGGCGACCATTAAGGTGTTGGGCTTCCGTCGCGGTGAGGTGCACCATTACGTCAACAAGGAGACGTTGATCCTCACGGCGATCGGCGCTGCGCTGGGCGTTCCACTGGGTGGTGCGTTGGCCGAGAGCTTTACGTACATCCTGCAGATGCCGTCGCTGTACTTTGACGTCGAGGTCGAGCCGCTAAGCTACGTGCTCGCCGTGGTGCTTTCCTTTGGCTTTACGTTTATCGTCAACCTCGCTACCAATCGTACCCTCAACAAGATCGACATGGTCGGCGCCCTCAAAAGCGCCGAGTAGCCTGTCCTGGGATTCAAGTTCTAGCGAGCTGCCGACGCGCCCGCAGCAGCATTTTTGCATAAACCGCCCCGCCAAATGCATACTTTGACGGGGCGGTTGCTTTTTGCCCACAGGTACCCCAGGGGGGGCGTGCAAATTCCGGAGTATTCAGCATCCCGGGGTCCGCGGGCGCGGGATCGGACGCACAAAACAGCGCTGGAAGCCCTGATTCTGAGCCCCAACGCCTCAAGAGCTGGCTATTTTTTACAGAACGCGACCCATAGCGCCCGCCTTTCGCCCAAAATCCAGTATGCAGGCACCCTCGGCTGCTGAAAACTCCCAAAAATGCACGCTGCATCCTACCCTAGGCACCCGTAGCTACTCTGCGGGTGCGTGGCCTGATAGCAAGTTGCGGTGGAATAGTTCCTGTTTGGCATAGCAGAGCCATGAAACAGGAACTATTCCACCGCAACGTATTGAGAGGGCTCTTGGCTGTTATGCGTACTAACATTTGTCATGAAATGGCAGGCCATTAGGGGGTTGCTACTCGTAGTTGCGGTAGGGTTGGGGCAGATTCTAACTAGAAATGGTGGTCGTTACCGGTTATTCTCGGCATACTCGGCTCATTCGATTACGGTCGCCACATGAAAGGAACCACTATGGATCTTGCGATGGCACAGCGCCTCGTCGATCGCCGCAAAGCTGCCGGTCTTTCCCAGGAGGCTCTTGCTGCCCAGTTGGGCGTAAGCCGCCAAGCTGTCAGCAAATGGGAACGCAGCGAATCCTCGCCCGATACCGATAACCTTATTGCACTCGCCGCGCTGTATGGCGTGTCACTGGATGAGTTGCTATATGGGGAAGCGGCTAGCGATGTCGACACCTCGGCCGACGATGACGTTGACGCAAATAATTACGACGAGACTGAAGGCACCGAGTCTTCTACCGAGCACGTGGATCCTGACGGCAAGCCACTTGTCGACATTTCCCTTGCACGCGGCATTCACGTTGTCGACCCCAACAAAGGTGAAGAGGTTCATGTTGGTTGGAGCGGCATCCACGTGGCTAACGAGCGCAAGGGTGAAGAGGTCCATGTGGGGCCGGGCGGATTGCATATCGATACGCTAGAGGACGATGGACACAGCGTACATACCAATGCCGACGGCACCGTCACCATCGACGGCGAGACGTTTTCCAGCTGGAAAGAGGCACACGACAAGCTCGACCATCATGGCAAGCATTTCCACACCAAGATCGGTCGCGCATGGAACGAGTTTCCCTTTCCTGCACTTGTCGTCCTCGCCTATCTCGCGCTCGGCATCATCTGCGGCACGTGGGGTATGGGGCTCTTTCTGGTCTTTCTGATTCCCGTCTACGAGGCGATGGGCGACTTTATCGACCGACATCATCTCTCCAAGCTGATCGGCGTCGTCTATGCAACAGCCGCCATTGCCTGGTTCCTCTATATGTGGCTTTGTTTGGCACAGCCCCATCCCGCATGGGTCATCCTCATCACGATTCCCTTCATAGAGGCACTCATGTGCTGGTGCCGAAAGCAATGGAAGCGCCGCAAACAAGCCTAAGCCGTTCCAACCCGTCAACAATGCTTGGCCAACGCCGCTCGCCCCTTCCAAGTTGCGGTGAAATACGGACCGTTGAGGACCTTGGAGCGTCTAACAGTCCCGATTTCACCGCAACTCACGAATGGACAGGGCAATTCCAACACGGGAACTGGCATTTAACTCGCCGCATGCCAAGAAAAAGGCCGATTTACTACGATGAACTCGATGAGGCCGACCACACCCATCTTTTTCAAAAATCGGCAAGCTTTCTACCTGCGGTTTTACTTTCACCCTTTTCGGCATGGTCGAAGGCATTCGAATCATCGTAGTAATTAGGCGCATTTTGTAGCAAACGGTTCATTCAAGCTCGAACTCGAAGACCGATGGTCCCCTCATCCACGGCTGTGAGCGAAAATACCAAATAGAATAAAAATCGAATGGCTAAGTCTGTTTGGTGAACGGAGGCAATATGGGCGAGGTAACTGAAAGCGACTGGAAGCTGTTTAAAGAGCTGCTCCCAAAATGGCAAGAAAGCTATATGGAAATGCTCATCGGCCAGTACATCGAGATACTGAACGGTGGCAGTGAAGCGTCCAGTAGATTTTGGGCGTTAGAAGAGCGTATCAATAGGGACAAGCTGTCCTCAGGAGTGCTTGTGAACGATATTCGCCGCAGCACCATGCGTTATGAGATAGCCAACTTGCTTTCCGATAACGTTATCACGCTCGACGACCTTGACGGTTTCACCGAAGACATTAAGGGCTACGCACGACGTTGCATCGGTCGGCAAGAACGCTGAGCGACATGCGCATCCACAGCCGCTGTACTGCATAAACCGCCCCGCCGGATGCATATTTCGGCTGGGTGGTTGCTTTTTGCCCACGGGTACCCCAGGGGGCGGCGTGCAAATCCCGGAGTATTCAGCATCCCGGAGTCCGCGGGCGCGGGAATGGGTGCACAAAACCGCGTTGAAAGCCTTGATTATGAGCCCTCGGCACCTCAAGGATCGCTCATTTTTACAGTATGCGGCTCATGGCGCCTGCTTTTCGCCCAAAATCCAGTATGCAGGCACCCACGGCTGCTGAAAACTCCCAAAAATGCACGCTGCACCCCACCCTAGGCATCCGCAGCAAGAAGACGAATAGCCTCGGCCTCCCTAGTTACCGCAGGAGCCCCCAGGGCTTACCTCCCAAATCTTTCCGCAGGACGGAAGGACCCCGCCGCGCGAAGCGCACGGCGGGGTCCTGACATGTCCGAGGACGATTTGGGAGGTAAGCCCTGGGGCTCCGATGGGGGCGGTTCCAGCCGAGGCTATTCGTCGCCGAAGCTGATGCCCAGCGCCTTGGCCTCGCGCACCAGATCACTCTGGGGGTCGACAAACTTGAGCTTGCCGGCGACATCCTCGAGCGGCATGTGGCACATTTTGCCGTCGCGCAGGGCAATCATGTAGCCAAACTCGCCGCGCAGGCAGCCGAGCGCTGCCTCGACGCCGCACTGGGTCGCAAAGATGCGGTCCTGGGCGTCGGGCTGGCCGCCGCGCTGCGTGTGGCCGGGGATGGCGACGCGGGTCTCGCGACCGGTCTTGGCCTCGATCTCCTTGGCGATGTCGTACACGATTGACGGGCTCGTGCGCTCGGCGAGCTTCTTCTTGTACTCCTTCTTGGGCAGCGCCGCGTCCTCCTTGGAGATAGCGCCCTCGGCGACGGCCACGATAGTAAAGCGGCTGCCGGTCTCCATGCGATGCTCGATGGTCTTGATGACGTTATCCATGTCGTAGGGAATCTCGGGAATCAAGATGACATCTGCGCCGCCCGCGACGCCGGCATACAGCGGAATCCAGCCAACCTTGTGACCCATGATCTCGATAACGAACACGCGGCCGTGACTTGAGGCGGTGGTGTGAATGTCGTCGATGCACTTGGTAGCGACGTCGATGGCGCTCGTAAAGCCAAACGTCAACTCGGTGCCCCAGGTGTCGTTATCGATGGTCTTGGGCAGGGCGATAACGTTGAGGCCCTCTTCGCGCAGGCGGTTGGCGGTCTTGGTGGAGCCGTTGCCGCCCAGCATAAACAGGCAGTCGAGCTGCAGCTTATGATAGGTGTGGACCATCGCCGGCACCTTCTCGACGCCGTCGGCCTCGGGAGTGTCCAGGCGCTTGAACGGCGTACGGCTCGTGCCCAGGATGGTGCCGCCGCGGGTGAGGATGCCGCTAAAATCGGCGGGAGTCATGACACGGAATCTGCTGTAGATAAGGCCCTGGTAGCCGTCCTCAAAACCATAGATCTCGATAGGCTCTTCGCTGTTGGTCATAAGCGTTTTGACGATGCCGCGCATAGTGGCGTTGAGCGCCTGGCAGTCGCCGCCACTGGTAAGAAGACCGATCCTAAGCATGATGAATCCTTCCGGGCAAGTTATAACATGCGCATAAGTTTACCCCCGCACACTGTTGACGCGGGGGTAAAACGTGTTAGCTCAAGCGTATGGAAATGTAAACAACGTCAGGCGGGCGTAAGGTTGACGGGCCTGGCTCCTTACAGTGCGAAGGCGTCGACGTCGCCCCAGTGGCGGCGCAGCGTAATAGCGGCGGCGGGTTCGGTATTGTCAAAGACGACCGACCATTGCGTATTGCTGGTGATGTCTTCCGGATTGGGTTCTTGCGCTGCGGCACGCAGGGCTTCCCAGACAATCGTTTCGTCCTGGGCACCGACATGGGCGTCAAGAACATCGGCGATTGCGACGGCGCGCTCTTTACCATGGCCCAGCTCGCCATTCTTTTGGTTGGACAGCACTTCGTCGTCATAGCAGGCGTAGAAGTTCGTAACCTGGCGTACAGGAGTCGCTTTGAAAGCGCGGTCCGGATCGCGCGGATCCCACTCTACTACGTGCGCGTCACCGGCGGCGTCGTTGATAAAGAAGTGGTAATCGCGTCCTGCCATGGCGTGCATGTCGTAGGCGGAAAGCAGGTCGACAGCTTCTTGCGTGGTGGCGGCACGGTCGAGCACCAGACGGATGGCGAGCGAGGTATTGATGACGGGACGTTGCGTGTCCTGGTCACAGGGCTTGGAATCCAGAGTGAGTACGGCAATGGACACGCCGCATTCGTTAAGACCGTCGAGCTGGGCAAACGGGCCCATCAACGCCGCGGCGCGTCCGGCGACGGAGTCAAGCGGAGTGTTATCGCCCAGGTTGTTAAGGGCGGCAAGCCCGATGGAAGCATAGCCGCCGCGTGGGTGATTGCGCACCAGCAGCGCCGAGGTGTCGTCCTTAAAGTCGTAATTGCGACCGGTGCGCACGCGGCCTTCGGCATCTACGGCGACAAAAGCGCTGCAGGCAAACTGGGGCGCCTGGACATGTGCCGGCACACCGGGCAGCACCTGCGCCACCACGGCATCGATGTAGGCCTGGTCGTCGCGCACGCCAGCGGCGATGATGCGATCGAGATCGTAGTCGTAGGCGATGTCGATTGCGTACAGGTCATAGCCATCCGCGTAGCCGGTCAAGCGTTTGAGCGACGCGGCGGACTTGATTTGCTTGCGGTAAACGATGCCGGTGGCAGCGGCAAGGCCGACGGCGATTCCCGCGACACCGCAGGCGATGGCAATGTTACGTGGCTTCATGACGGCTCCTCTCGTCCTGTTAGCGCAATTGTCGCAAAAGGAGCGCGGGCATGATGGCTCAACTTGGTGAGCGGCGCGGAATTAAGCACGGAATGAAGAGTGCGGTGCTGGCGTGGCGGGGTATGCTGGAGGGGACCATCAACCCAGCGAAAGGGGAGAGCATGACGGATCAGGAAGCGCCCGAGCGCGTGCACGTGACGGCCGACGATATCGAGGCTGCCAACGACCTTATCGACTTTATCGAGGCATGCCCCAGCATGTTCCATACGGCGGCGACCATTATGGCCGAGCTCGACGAGGCGGGCTTTACCTACCTGCCCGAGAACGCGGCGTGGGACATCGAGCCGGGCGGGCGTTATTACACGCAGCGCAACACCTCGAGCGTTGTTGCCTTTAAGGTGGGCGAGGACCTGGCCGCGACGTGGGGCGAGGACGGCGTTGCCGGCGACTACCATTTTCAGCTGACGGCGTCGCACAGCGATTCTCCGACGTTTAAGGTCAAGGCCGTGCCCGAACTCGACGGCGCGGGCGAGACACTGCGCCTGAACACCGAGGCCTACGGCGGCATGATCGACTACACCTGGTTCGATCGCCCGCTGGCACTCGCGGGCCGCGTGTTGGTGCGCGAGGGCGACCGTATTGAGAGCCGTCTGCTCGCTACCGAGCGCGAGGTCGCTATTATCCCGAGCCTTGCCATCCACATGAACCGCGGCGTTAACGAGGGCTTTGCGCCCAACCGCGCCGTTGACCTCTGCCCGCTCATCAGCGCCGGTGATCTTAAGCAGGGTGACTTTGATGCCCTGATTGCCGATGAGCTGGACGTCGAGCCCGAGCAGATTCTGGGCCGCGATCTGTTCCTGGTCAATCGTCAGGATGCGCGCATTTGGGGCTGGGCCGATGAGTTTATCTCGACGCCCAAGCTCGACGACCTGGCCTGCGCCTACACCTCGCTGCAGGCATTTTTGGGCGCTGAGAACGCGCACGACGTCTCGGTCTTCTGCTGCTTCGATAACGAGGAGGTTGGCTCCGAGACCAAGCAGGGTGCCATGTCGACGTTCTTGGCCGACGCGCTGCGCCGCATTAACGGCTCGCTGGGCTTCGATGACGAGTCGTATCATCGCGCGCTTGCCGCCTCGATGCTCGTGAGCTGCGACAACGCGCATGCCGTGCACCCCAACCACGCCGAGAAGTGCGATGCTCGCAATCAGGTTGTGCTCAACGGCGGCATCGTCATCAAGGAAGCCGCCAACCAGCACTACTGCACCGATGCCTTTAGCCGCGCGGTGTTCCAGGCCATCTGCGATGACGCCGACGTACCCACACAGGCCTTCGCCAACAAGAGCGATATGGCCGGCGGCTCCACACTCGGCAACCTGTCCAATATGCAGGCGAGCATGCATGCCGTGGACGTGGGCCTGCCGCAGCTGGCCATGCACTCAAGCTACGAGACCGGCGGCGTACGCGACGTGATGTACGCCATCCGCGCCCTCACCGCCTTCTACGAGCGCGACCTCCATATCAACGGAGCCGAAAGCGCGGAGCTCTAAAACCTGCCAAAGAGGGATGTTGATTTCGGCAGGTTTTATCTGGGCGAATGCAAAGGGTGAAACCGAGCTAGATCTGTGATATGTGGCCGCCGAGGTGCAGTGTGCCTCGGCGGCTTTTTGTGTACAGAGTACGGCTAATGCTTATAAATGCTATACATGCTTTACGTATCTACCATAGAGTTTTATGATAGTTTTGAAGTATTAAGGAGGGGTCATGACCACAACAGCCGCTCAGATCAACGTGCGTCTCGATGCCGATCTTAAAAGGAGTGGGGACGCCGCTCTCTCCAGGGCCGGTATGACGCCGAGCCAAGCGGTGCGTGCGCTCTGGCAACTTGCGGCATCTCTGGCTGATCGGCCCGGCGCGCTCGAGGATATCCTGCTGCCCAGTCGTGCCCGGGCGGAACAGCGCGAGCGCGAAAAGGCCGCCAAACGTAAGCTCGAGCTCATGGATCAGGGGTCGAAGCTGTTCGCTGCCGCTTGCCGTGAGTCGGGAATCGATATGGTCAAGGCTCAGCCATCGGACGACGAAGAGCTCAAACGGAATGCCTATGCGGATCGCTATGGCGAGGAGATGAGCTGGCTCTATGAGTGAGACTCCAAAGCGCATCTTGGTTGACACCAACGTGTGGCTCGATTACTTCATTCCCTCACGACGTGGTCGTTCGGTGGCGATTGAGTTTTTACGCGATGCATGCACGGCACAGGTGGATTTGCTGTATGCGGCGACATCGTCCAAAGACCTGTTCTATTTGATTTCAAGCGAACATAAGGCATGGTATCGGCGCGAGCATGGCTCACTATCCCAAGATGCCGCCGTGGCGGCGACATCACTTGCATGGGATTGCCTCGACGTGTTGTCGCAGCTTGCCACGCCGGTACCCTGCGACCTGAGCGACATATGGACGGCGAGCAAGCAGCGTAATCTCCATAGCGATTATGAAGACGATTTAATCATCGCTGCGGTAATGCGCGCAAAGGCAGATCTCCTGGTCACCAACGATGCCAAACTCTGTTCACACGCACCCGTCGCAGCAATGAGCGTAGAAGACGCAAAGAATTACTTAGCAACGCTCTAACAATTTGAAGACCCCACAGGTTGAGCAAAAGCGAGAGCCTGCCGTTTGAGCCAAGGTGCCGTGAAATGAAAAGGCGCTGACCTTCTGGTCGCGCCTTTGAAATTGAACGGCAGATTGGTCAAACGGCGGGCTCGCAGCGTCGACCGGTCCGCCGTTCGTTAGAACGGCGGAACCCATGGGGCTCGCAGCGTCGAGGGGTTCCGGCGTTTGGCAAAACGCCGGAACAATTAGTGTTCGATCCAGCGGCGCAGGGTCTCGCCGGCTTGCAGGTGACGCAGGTTCTCCGCGGCGATGTCGACCACGTTATTGAGCGTGGCGGCTAGGTGGAACCAGCCGGAGATGTGCGGCGTGATGAGCATGTTGGGCGCATCCCACAGGGGGCTTGTCGCAGGCAGCGGCTCGGGGTCGGTGACGTCGACCGCGGCACCGGCGAGATGCCCCGACTCAAGAGCGGCAACCAAGTCGTCGGCAACCACAAGATCGCCGCGGCCGCCGTTGGCAAAGAAGGCGCCCGGCTTCATCGCGGCGAAGAACTCGGCGTTCGCCAGACCGCGGGTCTCGGGCGTGCTGGGCATAAAGGATGCGACGACGTCTGCCTCGGCCAGGCGCTCAGGTAGGGCGTCCATGCCGTCCATGTCCTCAAACACAATGGGGTAGACGAGTGGATGGCGCTTGATGCCGCGGACGTGCGCGCCCATGTTGCGGCAGAGCGTGGCAAAGTGGCCGCCGATATCGCCCGCGCCCAGCACCAGCACATTGGTGTTTTTGAGCGAGGTAACCGGCCCCAAATCCTCCCAGTGATGCTCGCGCTGCAAGTCGTGATAGCCAGGCAGGCGCTTCATCAAAGACAGCACCATGGCAAACATATGCTCGCTCACGGCCTGACCGTAGGCGCCGATTGAGCAAGACAGCTTGGCTTCAGCCGGCACGGTGCCGGCGGCGAGGTAGTCGTCATAGCCGGCGGTCTGCAATTGCAACAGCTGGAGATGCTCGCATGCCGTGAGCATGTCAGGGTCGATGTTGCCCAGGATCACGTCGGCATCGGCGACCTGCTCACGTGTGGCGGCGTCGGCGCTCGTGTAGATAAAGTCCTCGCCCGGAGCGCTCGACTCAAGAATTGCGCGATGGCGGTCGTTGACGGGCAGCAAAACCAGGATGTTCACAAACAGTCCTCTCCGTCCAACCTGTCAAAAGGGGACAGGTTTATTTTTGGCAGGTTTTATCAGGCAAAACGTTCAAATAAAACGCCGGACGCAAGACGAGCGTGCCCGTCAGCATCCGGCGCCTCCGCGGCTACCAGCTCAGCAGCTCGTAGCCGTCCTCGGTTACCACGAGCTGTACCTCGCATTGGGCCGAATCGCTGCCGTCCTTGGTGCGTACGCACCAGCCGTCACCCTTGCTAATCTTGATGTCGGGCGCTCCGGCATTGACCATGGGCTCGATGGTAAAGACCATGCCCGGGGCCATGATGGTGTCCACATCGGGTGCCTCGGTGGTAAAGCCCACAAACGGGTCCTCGTGGAACTCCTTGCCAATGCCGTGTCCGCCGTACTCGCGCACCACGCTAAAGCCGGCGTCCTCGACTGTCTTTTGCACGGCCTCGGCCATAACGGACAGCGGCAGCCATGGCTTGACGGCCGCCAGACCCGCCTCCACGCTGGCGCGGGTGACCTCGACCAGGCGCTGGCGCTCGGCAGAGACCTTGCCGATGCAGAACATGCGGCTTGAGTCGCTAAAGTAGCCGTCTAGGATCGTGGAACAGTCCACGTTGATGATGTCGCCCTCGTGCAGCACATCCGTATCGCAGGGGATACCGTGACAGACCACATCGTTGATCGAGGTGCACACGCTCTTGGGGTAGCCCTCGTAGTTGAGGTCAGCTGGCGTACCACCGTGCTCGACGGTGTAGTCGTAGATCATCTGGTCGATCTGGTTAGTGGTCATGCCCGCGGCGATGTGCTCGCCTACGTAGTCGAGTACGCCTACGTTGATGGCGGCCGAGCGTTTGATGCCCTCGATATCGGCGGGCGTCTTGTAGAGCGTGCGGGGCAGGACCTCCCAACCCTCTTCCCACAGGCGCTCGAGGCGCTCGTCGAAGGCGCTATGGCATTTCTTATATTTTTTGCCGCTGCCGCACCAGCAAGCATCGTTGCGGCCGGGTACGGGTCCGTTGTCAAACATGGCTAACTTCCTTTCATTCGCAGCTAGTATAGCCCACCCACGCGTTCATAAAAGTTGCGGTGATATAGTTCCGATTTAAGCGGTTTAACAGCATAAATAGGAACTATATCACCGCAACTGATGGAGCGGGATGGCTGACACTAGCTGCTGCGTGGTTTTGCTAGTAGCTCACCTGGCAGGGGATGCCGAGGGCGCGCACGCGTGCGGCGATCGTGTCGAGTGCCTCGGGCGCTGCTTTGGCAAGGCCGGCGACCGGTGTCTCGCGCGCCACCGTGTAGATGGTCGTCTCCTGCGGGCGAATGCGCTCGAGCGCCGCGAGCCAAGGGCCGACGTACTCCTCGCCGGTGTTATCGAGAGACTTGCCCCGGTACTCGCCGCTCAAAAACATCGTTTGGATAATAACGTGACCGTCAAAGCTCGCGAACGTTTCGATCTGGTGCTCTACATCGTAGGGGCCAACGGGCTGGTCGAGCAGCTGGATAAATGCCGGGTCGACCGTATCGAGCTTGAGGATGTTGTCGTCGACCATCATGAGCGCATCGTGCACCTGGGGACGGTCGGCGCGCGTGCCGTTGGAAAGCACGGCAATCTTGGTGTTTGGGGCCAGCTGGTCGCGAAGTGCGACGGCACCGGTGATGGCCTGCGGAAACTCCGGTGCGGCGGTGGGCTCGCCATTGCCGGCAAACGTGATTACATCGGGCAGCTCACCCTCGATTGCCATCCCGTGCAGCTTGGCCTCGAGTGCATCGAGCACCACGCCGGCCGTGTTATACGGCTCGTGGCAGGGGCGCTCAGCGTTGAGGCCGTTCTCGCAGTAGATGCAGTCGAACGTGCAGATTTTGCCGCTCGCCGGCATCATGTTGACACCGAGCGAAAGGCCCAGGCGACGGCTGCGGACGGGCCCAAAGATGGGGCTGGCATTTAAAAACGTAGACATAGGCATATGCTCCTTGGGACAGTTGAGCTTAAGCATAGCATCGGCCTTCATGTGGGTTGCGGGTTTGGGCGCTGTTGTTTAGGCAGAAACCTTGCAATCGGGCGAGTTTTCGAAACCCTGTCATGAAAGGGTGCGAGCTGGGTACAGTAAACGCATTCATGTACACACAAAATGACGCCATCTGACCAAGCCGCACCCCGGCACGGCCTGGTGGTGTTGACGATGGGAACACAGTATGGATTTTACGGTCGAGAATGCGGGCACTACGATCGCCTGCCGCGAGTATGCCGGCCCGGTTGTATCGTCCGATGCACCCGCCTTGGTTTGCGTGCACGGTGCCTGCGTCGACGGCGTCTTTTTTGACGCCATCGCCCGCGAGCTCGCCTGTGACTATCGCGTCATTACCTACGACCGGCGCGGTTGCGGCGAGAGCGGCGACGCTGCAGACGGACGCTACGACCTCGCCGTCCAGGCCGCGGACCTGCAGGCCGTTATCGAGCATATTGGCACTCCGGCAAACGTGCTCGCGCACAGTGCCGGTACGTTGGTGGCCCTGGAGCTTCTCCGTGCAAACCCCGCCATAATCTCGCGTGCGATTCTGCATGAACCCGCCGTGACGGATGAGGGTGCCGGTCTGGGCGCGGCCCCGGTTTTGCTCGAGATGATCGCCGCGGGAAAGGTCTCCAGGGCATTACGGGCCTTCCTGGGCGCCATCGGCGATTCGGACCCTGAGGCCCCCAAGTTAACCGAGGCAGAAGCCAAGCATGCCCTGCGCAACGGCCGCAGCTTCATGGCAAACGAATACGGGATTACTATGACCTGCGTTCCCGATTGGGATAGCGTTCGTGCGTCGAAAACGGTGGCCGCCGTGCTCCTGGGCGAGCTCTCGATTGGCACGCCTCGCGAGGCGGGCACAAGGGTGGCGGCTGAGCTTTTGGACTGTCCACTCGTAATGGTTCCCGGCGCGCACAACGGCCTGCGCGATCGCCCGGGAGCGGCTGCCCAGACTGTCCTTGGCATCCTGGGGCTCTAACACCCGCAATAGCCAAAGCAGACTTCACCCGCAAACGTTTCGGCCTTGTTAGCAAATATGCTTAAAACCTCACGTCTGCGGCTTCAATCGCGCCGTCTGCCAACTCATAAAAATGTAACAGCATTCACGTGCTTACCTGCATCGGCAAGGTGTTACCCTTGTAACATTTGGAACCCACCGCTACCATGCGAAGCTATCGAAAGGGCCCCATATGCTCAATAATCACGAGGTCAATCTAACCGACGAGGAGGCTGCCACCGAGGTCGCCCGTGTCGCGAAGACCTACCCCGTGGTACGTTTGCTGTCGGCCGATCAGATTAAGAGCGAGCCTAACTGCCTGCTCGCCGGTGATCGCTGCCCTTGTTTGCGCCAGGCAAGTCTTGAGGCCTTGACAGATTCCGATGAGGTGTCGGAGCAACTGCTCAACGATGGCGTTGAGTACCGCGCCCATCTGCGCCCTCTGAAGGTCGAGGGCGAGCCTCATGTCCTGCTGATGGTGCGTCCGATCGATGGGCAAGAGGCTGCAAAAGAGGACCTTGTCTACACCGACGTGCTGACGAGCGTGCACAATCGCCGATATTACGAGGAAAAGCTCCGTAGCGCCCGCATGAATGCCGGCGTTGCGATGATCGACCTTGATGATTTTAAGGTCTTCAACGATACGTGTGGCCGTCATGCCGGCGACCTTGCGCTCGGTGCCGTGGCGACAGCCATGCGCAGCGGAATCCGTTCGACTGACGAGCTTGTGCGCTATGGCTGCGACAAGTTTGTGGTTGTCATGCCCAATATTCCCTCCGATGACTTCACCCGTCGCCTGCATCAGGTGTCCGATGCCGTTCGTTCCACGATTATTCCGGGCCATGAGTACGTGAGCTTGACGGCATGTGTTGGTGGCGTTCGCATTCATGGCGAGACGGTCGATGAGGGCGTTGGCCGCGCTGTCCAGTTACTGAGCCGCGCTAAGGCAAAAGCCGGTACGGTCGTGACCGATGCCGATTCCATCGAGGCCTTCCAAAGCGAAAAGCCTTTGGTACTTATTGTCGATGACTCCGAGATGAACCGAGTCATTCTCAGCGAGATGCTCAAGGACGAGTATTGCATCCTCGAGGCCGACAACGGTCGTACGGCGCTCGACATGGTCGACCGCTATGGTGATGAGTTGTCGCTCGTGCTGCTGGATATTGTCATGCCGGGCATAAGCGGCTTTGAGGTGCTGGCCGGTCTGTCGCGCCGATCGGTTAGTGACAATCTGCCTGTCATCATGATTTCGAGCGAAGATTCCGATGATATGGTTCTGCGCGCGTACGAGCTGGGCGCCTCGGACTATATCAACCGCCCGTTTGACTCCCGTGTCGTGCGCCGCCGTGTAAGCAACACCATCCGCCTATACGCCAAACAGCGCCGTCTGACGAGCCTGCTGTCCCAGCAGTACAACGAGCGTGTCAAGAACAGTCGCATGCTCATCGACATCATGACTGGCGTCATGGAGCTTCGCAACGGCGAGAGCGGCAGGCACGTTACGAACATCGAAAAGCTGACCGAGCTGCTGCTTGGCTGTCTGGTCCAGCGTAGCGACACCATTTCCCTTGACAATGAGGAGCGCTCCACGATTGCCCTGGCTTCGGCGCTGCACGATATCGGCAAGATGTCGATTGACGATGCGATTCTCAACAAACCCGGGCGCCTTACGTCCGAGGAGTTCGAGATTATGAAGACGCATACCACGATCGGCGCCGACATGCTGCTTGAGCTGGGTAGCCATCACGCCGGCAATGCGCTTATGGAATATGCGTACCAGATTGCGCGTTGGCATCACGAGCGCTGGGACGGCAAGGGTTATCCCGATGGCCTTAAGGGCGACGAAATTCCCATTGCCGCACAGGTGGTTTCGGTGGCCGACGTGTACGATGCTCTGACGAGCGTGCGCGTGTACAAGGACGCTATCCCGCACAAGGAGGCAATTCAGATGATCCTGGACGGTAAGTGCGGCACCTTTAACCCGCTGCTGCTCGATTGTCTGCTTGAGGTGCAAGACCAAATTGCCGAGACGTTGGCACGCCCCGCCGACGTTGTCGCGTTTCCCACGATTTAGTTTGACCAAAGGAGTTTTTAATCCATGATTTCCATGCGTGAGGCGTATGAGAAGATCGGCGCCAATTATGATGACGCGTGCGCTCGGCTGATGGGCGAGGAAATGCTCGCCCGCTTTGCCCTCAAGTTTTTGGATGACGAGAGCATGGACAAGCTGGAGGCCGCCATGGCGGCGGGAGACGCCGAAGGTGCGTTTATGGCAGCGCACACGCTCAAGGGCGTGAGCCAGAACCTGGGATTCGATAATCTGTACGAGCCGGCGGTCGTGGTGACCGAGGCGCTGCGCGGCGCCGATGCCGTTGACGGCGCTCGCGAGGGGATGCATGCGCTGCAGCAGCAATATGCGGCTACGATGTCGGCCCTGCGCGAGACGGCCGAATAAGAGCTTGCGAGCCTTGGGCTGCGCGCCTGTCGCGTATAGGCAAAAGGGCGCCCCGTCGGACCATGTGGCCGGCGGGGCGCCCTTATCTGTTATGCGGTTCGCGAACTAGCGGGTCTGCTTTACCTTGGCCGCCGCCTCGACAAACGACTTCCACAGGTTAAAGTCGGTCTCGAGCGTCTGCCAGGTGTACTCGGGATGCCATTGCACACCCAGACAGAACGGCTGGCCTTCGACTTCGATGCACTCGGGAACGCCGTCGGTTGCCTTGGCGACCAAGCGCGTGCTCTTACCCAGACGATCGACGCAGCAGTGATGTGCGGAGTTGGTCTGGATCAGCCTGTGCCCGCCAACCGCGCGCTCCAGCAGCGAGCCCGGCACGACCTCGACAGGATGCACAGGGTCGTTGAGCACGTGGGTATGGCGCCACTGCGTGCGGCCTTCGCGCGCGCCCAGGCTCGGCACGTCCATGCACAGGGTGCCGCCGGTGGCGACGTTGAGCAGTTGCGTGCCGCGGCAGGTGGTAAAGAGCGGCTTTTTGGCACGGAGCACCTCGCTGACCAGCTTAAACTCAAAACGGTCGCGAATCTCGCAGCAGAGGGTGGGGTCGTAGGGTCGATCATCGCCCCAAAGTTTGGGATTGACATCGGGGCCGCCGGGAATGGCGATGCCGTCGGCGATATCGACGTAATGACGGATGACCTCAATGTCCTCGGTGATGGACATCTGCAGCGGCAGACCGCCGGCGGCAAGAATGGCGTCGACAAATACGCTCGCAATCTCCTCGTTGGGGGAGAGCGTCTCGCTCAAATAGGGCTTCGCTTCTTCCCAGCGTGGTGCTACCAGGATAAGCGGGCGGTCAGCGGGATCGACGTCGACGTGCGGAGTGTAGGACGATGAGGTGCGGGTTCCGATCATGGGTGCGGCTTTCGAATCCGGGTGGACATGGCACAGGGGTGGCGCGGGACAAACGTTACTGATGAATTTGCCCGCGTGGCAATTGGGCTAGTGGCCCTTAATGGAGTTGAGGAAGTCCTGGGCGCGCTTGGTCTTGGGGTGGTCGAAGAACTCGTCGGGTGTGCCGGTTTCCACGATCTGGCCGTCGGCCATAAACACGACGCGGTCGGCCACGCGGCGGGCGAAGTTCATCTCGTGCGTGATGACGATCATCGTCATGCCCTGCTGGGCCAGACGGACCATGACCTCGAGCACCTCGTTGATCATTTCGGGGTCAAGGGCGCTCGTGGGCTCGTCAAAAAGCATGGCCTTGGGTTGCATGGCAAGCGAACGTGCGATGGCTACACGCTGTTGCTGGCCGCCCGAGAGCTGTGCGGGCACCTTATCGGCCTGCTCGGCAACGCCCACGCGGCCCAGCAGGTCCATGGCGCGCTCACGAGCTTCCTCCTTGGAGACGCCCAGCACATCGACCGGTCCCAGCATGACGTTCTGCAGTACGGTCATATGTGCAAACAGGTTGAACTGCTGAAATACCATGCCCAACTCGGCACGCATGCGGGCAAGATCCTTGCCTTCCTGTGGCAGGGGCTCGCCCTCGATGAGGATCTCGCCTGAGTCGATGGTTTCCAGGCGATTGATGGTTCGGCACATGGTCGACTTGCCCGAGCCCGAGGGTCCGATCACAACGACGACCTCGCCGCGGTCGACCGAGAGATTGATGTCGTTGAGAACGTGCAGATCGCCGTAGTGCTTATCGACGTGCCTGAGCTCGATCAGCGGCTGATTGCCGGTGGAAGAGGTGCTCTGTGCCATGGTGCTCGGCTCCTTATGACTCGAAATGGTAAAGCGTTAGCGGATGATGGTCGCGCCGGTCTTGTGCGAAACATAGACAGCGGCCTTGTTAATCGCGACGTTGATGAGGATGTAGATGACCGCGATAACCAGGTAGACCGACACGAGGGCGTCGTAGTTGGTAATGAGCACGCGGGCGTTTTGCATGAGGTCGGGGTAGCTCAC
The DNA here is from genome assembly GCA_900545445.1 of uncultured Collinsella sp. Classification (GTDB taxonomy): domain Bacteria; phylum Actinomycetota; class Coriobacteriia; order Coriobacteriales; family Coriobacteriaceae; genus Collinsella. Next base: position 25,716 of record UQZH01000010.1, read on the forward strand.
CACGTAGGCCACGGTGGTGTCTTTGACTACGACCACGAGCTGCGAAATCAACGACGGAATGATAAACCGGATAGCCTGCGGCAACACGATTTTAAAGGTGATTTTAGCTTTGGAGAGACCGAGTGCCTGGGCGGCCTCGACCTGGCCGCGCGGCACGGCGTTGACGCCGGCACGGAAGATCTCGGCAAGTACGCCAGCTGCAGCGAGCGCGACGGGAAGCGTGAGCATCCAAAACGACGGCAGCGCGATCTTGTACTGGGGCAGCACCAAAAAGAAGAAGTAGATGAACAACAGGCTCGGTACGCCGCGGAAGAAATCGGTGAGCACGCGGCAGACCAGCTGCAGCGGCTTAATGTCGCTGGTACGGCCGAGCATAAGGGCTAAGCCCAGCACCAGCGCGATGGCGCCAGCGGTGAGTGCGACTTTAACGGTGCCCTCAAAGCCGGCAAGCAGGAACTTCCAGGTGGTGAGGTGCGTAAAGAAAAACCAATAGTGAACCGAAAGCTGGCCGGTCACATAAAAGCGCTGCAACACGAGGGCGACGAGCACGGCGACGGCAACAAGCGAGATGGCGGTGCCGATGCGAATCTTGGCGCGCATCTTGGGGCCGGGAGCCTCGTAGAGCGCATCGCGCATGGTGAGCGCGGAGGTGGAGTGCTTGCTCATCGGAGGATCCTCACCTTCTTATCGATGTAGTTGCCAATGTGGCTCACCACAAAGGCCGTGCCCAGGTAGCCGAGCGCCGAGATAAAGAACGCGGCGACGCCGCCGAGCGAGCGCGTGTTGATGTAGCTCACCACGCCGGTGAGCTCCTGCGGTTGCAACGGCACCTGACTGCCGAGCGCGGTGGTGAGCATGACGGCGATAAAGAGGTTGGTCATGGGCAACACGCTCGAGCGCAGCGCCTGCGGAATCACGATCTTGGCGAGGATACGGCTGAAGCTCATGCCGAGCGAACGTGCGGCTTCGACCTGACCGACGCCGACGGTGTTGATGCCGCTCATAAAGTTCTCGGAGCCAAAGGCCGAGCCCAAAAGAACCGTGGCGACGATAACGCAGGTGCGGTAGGGTAGGACGACCTTGAGCGGCGGCAGCGCATAGACGACGATGATGAGCAGTGCGATGCCGGGGATGTTACGGAAGACCTGGACATACAGGTCGCCAAAGACGCGCAGCGGCTTGAGCGGCGACACGCGCATCACGGTGACGGCGACGGCCAGCACCATGGCGATGGCAAACGACTCAAGCGTCATGCCCCAGGTTGCTAGCAGCGCGTCGATATAGTTCTGGCCATAGAGCGACCAGAGCTCGGAGAGACTCATGCGGACCTCCCGCCGATAAGGAAAGGGGCTCCCGTGTGTACGGAAGCCCCGACAACTCAGTGAGGAAACAGTTTACCGCAATAAAGCGCATCATGCGTTTCCGTATGGTTTCGTTGCGGCCGTTACCAGGCTCGCTGCCTAGGCGCCGATCTCGGGCAGCTCGGGAACATTGGTGTCGCCCGTACGGTCGCCGATGCAGATCTGCCACAGCTCGGTCCAGGTGCCATCATCCTCGATCTTCTTAAGGAAGTCGTTGACAAAGGCGACGCCGTCGGAATCGAGCGGCAGACCGATGCCATAGGGCTCCTTGCTGCCGAAGGGCTTGCCGGCAATCTTGTACTTACCGGGCTCGCGGACCAAGGCGCTCTGCTGCATGTTGTTATCGATGACGTAGGCATCGACGCGGCCCTGCTGGAGTGCCTGGCGGGCCTCCTCGTCGGTCTTGAACTCCTGTTGGCTGGCCTTGGGGGCGAACTCCTCCAGGATGGCGGGGCCGTTGGAGCCGGACTGGACGGCGACGTTCTTGTCGGCCAGGTCGTCGACGCTCTTGATGTCGTCGTTATCGGCGAGCACCAGGATGGCCTGCTGGGTGTAGTAGTAGGGACCGGCAAAGGAGACGAGTTTCTTGCGCTCGTCAGTGATGGTGTAGGTGGCAAAGACAGCGTCGACCTGGCCGTTCTGCAGGACAGACTCGCGCGTGTCCGAGGTCACCTGGGTGATCTCGACCTTGTTCTCGCCCAGAATGTAGTTGGACAGGAGCTGTGCGATACCGGCATCGAAGCCGCGGGTCTGACCGTCTTTCTCGTTGAGGAGGGAGAAGAGCGTAGAGGTCTGAACGCCGCCGATCTTAAAGACGCCGGCGTCCTTGACGGCCGTGGCCCAGGTGCTGGCGGTGATGGCGTCGTCATCGGCCTTGGGGCCGTCGTTGACGAGCTTGTCGAATGCCTTGGCATCGAGCGTGGCGGAAACCTCGGTATCCTCGGAGCCCTTGGGGGAGCCGGCGGCGGAACCCTTGTCGGCCTCGGCGCTGGTGTCAGAGCAGCCGGCAAGACCAAGGCCGGCGACGGTTGCGAAGGTGGCGGCAACGAAGCCGCGGCGGTCGAGAACGACCTGCTGGGAGAGGTTCTTGCTCATGGTAGAACACCTTTCTCAATAAAATCCCTAGCGGTTGAGTAGAGTTATACCCTATCCCGCTCAAATGGGTCAACACGAAATAACTCAGAAACATACTTGTCTTATGGGTAATTCTACCTACCAAAAAGGGACAGGTTTATTTTGGCAGGTTTTATCTGGGTAAACGTTGATTATTACAGCTAAGAAAGCGTTTTGCGGGCGGCCGGTCTCGTTGTTTTGTCTCAATCTGTAACAGGTAGACGAGGAAATGGGTTCTAGCTGTTACAGATCGAGATTATCTCTTCAGGGGGATTCGAATGTCTCGATCTGTAACATCTGGACGGACAAAAGGTCTCTAGCTGTTACAGATTGAGACAAAGGTCTGGGACTAAGATGTCTTATCTAGATCTGTAACATCTGGACGAGGATTTATCCTCTAGATGTTACAGATTGAGATAATCGCGTCGCGAAAATAAAAACCTCCGCAGGGGTGCTTCCCTTGCGGAGGTTATTTACTCGTTGAGTAGCCTTACGGCTTCGGCGGCCATGTTCTCGACCGTCATGCCGTTCTGCGCGAGCAGCTCGTTGGGGTCGTAGCGGTCGGGGAAGCCCTTGGCGATGCCAAAGGTGCGCGTGCGCACAGGCGTGCAGGCCAAGTAGCACGCGACACGCTCGCCCCACCCACCGTCCAAGATGCCGTCCTCGAGGGTGACGACAACGCGATGCTCGGCGGCAAGGCTGTCGAGAAACTTGCGGTCAAGCTCGGTTGCAAAGCGCGGGTTGACGAGCGTGGCCTCGATGCCGTACTCGGCAGCCAAGCGGTTTGCCACGCGCTCGCCCAGTTCAAAGAAGTCGCCAAGCGCAAGCACGGCTACATCGCGGCCCTGACGCGCGACGTTGTAGCGCACGATGCCATAATCGGCGCCCTCGGCGGGCGCCAGATCGGGACGGCTTACCAGGCCGATGCCCGGTACGCGGATTGCCACGGGATGCTCGCGGTGGTCGAGCGACCAGCTCAGCATGGACAGGTATTCTTCCATGCAGGCCGGTGCCAGGTAGCGCATGTTGGGAAGTCCGCCCAGCATGGAAATATCAAAGAACGAGAGGTGCGTCTCGGACGTTGTGCCAAAGACCGAAGCGCCAAACACCAGGATGGTTGCGGGGGCGTCGTTGAGGCACAGGTCGTGCCACAGTTCATCGTAGGCGCGCTGCAAAAACGTGCCGTATGCGCCAAAGACCGGCTTGGCGCCGGCGCTGGCGAGCGCGGTGGCAAAGGTGACGGCGTGCTCTTCGGCAATGCCCACGTCGACAAACTGCTTGCCTGCCACGGCGCGAAGCTCGGGCGTAAAGCCCATGATATAGGGCGTGGCAGCCGTGATGGCGACAACCTGCGGGTCGTTCGCGATAGCGGCGTTGAGTGCCTCGCTCGTAATATCGGCATAGGTGCGCGGCGCGGGCTCGCTCGGGTGGCCCGGGCAAAGTTTGCGACCGGTTGCCATATCGAAGGGCCCCACATGATGCCAGTGCTCGGGGTCGCTCTGGGCCGGCTCAAAGCCCTTGCCCTTGGCGGTGGAGACGTGCAGCACGATGGGATGATCGATATCGCGCAGCTCCTGCAGCGTATCGACCAGCGCTTGGACATCGTTACCGGCGTCCAGGTAGCGATAGCCGAGCCCCAGCGCGCGGAAAACGTTGCGCTCGCAGGTGCCGTTGCTGGCGCGCAGCTCGGCCAGATTGCGATACAGACCACCGTGGTTTTCGGCAATGGACTGGTCGTTATCGTTGACGATAATGATCAAGTTGCTGTCGAGATCGGCGGCATTGTTAAAGCCCTCAAACGCCAGACCGCCCGAAAGCGAGCCGTCGCCAATAACGGTAATGACGTTATACGTGTCACCCGCCAGGTCGCGCGCGTGGGCAAGACCGCAGCCCAAGCTCACCGAGGTCGAGGTGTGACCCATGGCAAACAGGTCATGCTCGGACTCGTCGGGATTGGCAAAGCCAGAGGCCTCGCCATAACGCTCCGGATCGATATAGGTGTACGCGCGCCCGGTCAGCGCTTTGTGTGCGTAGGTCTGGTGCGACACGTCGAAGACAATTTTGTCGGTGGGGGAGTTAAACACGCGGTGGAGCGCGACCGTGAGCTCAACGACGCCCAGGTTGGGGGCAACGTGTCCGCCGACAGCGGCGGAGCTTTCGAGGATGGCGTGGCGAATCTCGTCGCAGAGCTGCGGGAGCTCGGCGCGATTAAGAGCCTTGACGTCCTCGGGCGTTGTCGTTTGCGTAAGCAGCATCGTTGTGGGTTACTCCATGCGAATCGAGCGCCGGCGCTCCCTCGGCCGGCACAATTGCACAGAACAGTCTCGCACATTTTGGCGTTTGATATGTGACGGCGGCGCGGTAATTCGCCAACTGGCGGGGCAAAACGTTTTGTCCGATGCCATACTGGTAGATTCGATGATGTTTTTATTCAATGCGTGCAGGCCGTGGCTTGCCGCCGTGAGCCGCTGGAAGGAGGCAGCATGTCTGATGCCGTTCGTGCCGAGAAAATCGCGCACGAGGTCGACTATGCCGCCCACCAGCTGGCCCAGGCGGGCCGCTTGGACCTGACGCACGAGTTTATCCAGCATGGCGACGTGACGGTCTATGCACATGTGACTTCGGTAGCGCGGGCGAGCCTGTCCTTTGCCGAGCGCTTGGGCCGTGTTGGCATTTCGGTCGACCGTGCCTCGCTGCTGCGCGGAGCCTTGTTACACGATTACTTTCTCTACGATTGGCATGACCCCGATCCGAGCCATCGACTGCACGGATTTCGGCATCCATTTTTTGCCCTGGCACGTGCCGAAGAGGATTTTGAGCTGACGCCGCGCGAACGGAATATTATCGCGCGACATATGTTTCCGCTGGTGCCAGTGCCGCCGACGTGTCGCGAGGCATGGATTGTGTGCCTGGCTGATAAGTGGTGCGCACTGTGCGAGACGGTCGCCGGCCGTCTGCCGCGCAAGGACGAGGCTGACGATGGCATGAGTAAAGCATCGAGCGAAAAGAGGAGAGGGTAGACGGTGGAAACCGCGATTGATATGGCGTTTGGCGGCGCGACGCTTGCCGCCTGTCCACTCTCGGCACTGGTACTCTCGTTTGCCTTTTACGGGTTTTTCGGCTGGGCATGGGAGTCGACAGTATGCGCCATGCTTAACCAAGGACGCTTCGCCAACAGCGGATTCTTGCTGGGGCCGTGTTGTCCTATCTATGGTGTGGGCGGCATAGCCTGCTGGCTTTTGCTGCGCGGGATTCCGGATGCCTCGGGCCAGTTTGTCGCGGCGGCGCTTGTATGCAGCGTAATCGAGTATAGTGTGGGCCTCCTATTGGAAAAGACAACAGGCGCTCGCTTTTGGGATTACTCGCACCTGCCGTTTAATTTGCATGGACGCATCTGTCTGTACTGGGCCTGCGCGTTTGGCCTGGGTGCGCTGTGCATTTGCCGTTTAGTGGAGCCGGCATTGCTGGGGCTGCTCGGCCATCTGCCGGTGCTGATTGTGCGGCTGGCGGCCTTTATCGTCGCGGTCGCGATGATGGTCGATGCGGTGTGCTCTTTGGCCAGCTGGCGCCGTTTGTCCGATCAGCTGGAGCGTGTGCGCGCCGACCTTGCCGACCGCATCAACGAGTCGCTTGCCGACGCGTCTGACTCCATGCTCGAACGTATTCCCGATTCGGCGATCGACTCGGTGGCGCAGACGCATATCCGCAGCCGTGCCGTTAACGCGTGGCTGGCCGAGCTGGGCGACGCGACGCTCGATGCCCTGCGCGAGAAGGCTTCGATGCCGACGTTTATCTCGGATGGTGCTCGCGGCCTGGCGCTCGCTGCCCGCCGCGTGGCCGATGCCGCGCCGAGCATGCCGCGTCCGTCGCTCAGCCGTCGCCTTGCCGGTAAGCGCATGAGCCGTCCGGTACCGAGCGTGTCACTCAGTCGTCGTGACCTGCGCTTCTTCAATGCCTTCCCGCGTCTGCGCATCAATCGCTACGAAGGTGTCATTCGAGCAACTAATCTCCGCGACCGCGCCCACGAGCTGTTTCGGCGCTAGCCGGGATGGGCGCGCTCACGGCTCCCTTGCTCGCGTATTTCCCGTTCGTTTCGCGTCCGTTGCCGCGCCGTTTCCAAGATTGCGGCGCCGTTGGAGACGGCAAGATCTGGGTCGAGCCGGTCGAGGAAGTTATCCGCATCCGTACCGGCGAACACGGCCCTTCTGCGGTGTAGAATCGACCGTCTACCATCCGCAACGTTAAAATGCTGCAATGAGGCACAAGACTTGCGTTGTGGATGGACGGATTATGGGTCGTAATAAATATCCCGAGGAGACTGTCGCGAAGATTCTCGACGCGGCGCTGGAGCTATTCTGCGTACAGGGTTATGAGGGGACGAGCATCCAAGACATCGTCGACCGCCTCGATGGCATGACCAAGGGTGCTGTCTATCATCACTTTAAGAGCAAAGAGGAGATTTTCAACGCCGCATTTGATCGGGCAACGGCTCCGATTGCTGAACACCGTCGCGCGACACTCGGTGCTGGCAATATGACGGGAGCTCAAAAGCTCAAACGACTTTATGCGCCCGAGTCCGTCGTTCCGCAAATCGAGCTATGGGCTCGCATGCATCCTGCGGCAGATCCGGTAAAAAGCTCGCGGCTGCTGGCGATGCAGTACCAAGGTTCGTTTGACGAGTCGGCCGATGGCAATCTCTTGCCAGTAATCGAGGAGGGCATCGCCGACGGCTCCATTGCGTGCGAATGCCCGCGCGAAGCAGCGGAGGCCGTATCGTTGTTAGCGAATCTTTGGCTGCTGCCATTGTTCCGTCCGCTCGAGCCCAAGGAGCGAATGCTCGCTCGCGCACAATGTTTGGCACAGATGGCGGCAGCGGTGGGGCTCGATTTGGGTAATGAAGTGCTCCAGACAACGGCCCAGATTTGGGACGTATGGAACCGTGCCGGGTGGTAATATAGATACCAACGGTATGTAATTGATTTGTGAGGGTAGCCACGGCTGCCCTTTTCAAGTCATTAAATACATACTGACAGTATGTATTTGGGGGCAGGCTTATGGCTGGGATGCGAAGAATTAGCGTTTCATTGGCGCCAAAAACAGTGCGATCTATCAGGCTATTTGGTCTTCTTGTTGCACAGCTGTGTGCGTATTCGATGCTGTCGGCACTGTGCTTTGCGTGTCCGCTCTACTTGTTCGATTGCAGCGGCTCCTCAACGTTATATGGCGCCGTCGCGGCGATAGCGTTCATACCGGGCGTGCTCGCGACTCCGGTTGGCGGGATTTTGGCGGATCGGGGAAGACATCGCGGGGTTCTTGTGGTACTCGGCATTGTTCTGATGGCTGCATCACTGCTGTTTATCCCCATGAAGCGTTCGCTGCCTCTTGCGGTTGTCGTGGCAGCAATGCTTTGCGTCCAATATGGCATCCAATCGCTGCTGAAACCGATGCTTCAAATTGAGGCGGTGCGCATGACGGGCCAAGAAAAGGTTGAGCGTGCCACTGCGTTGGTCTCGCAGATAATCATGATGAGCAATATCTTGGGGCCTGTAGTCGGGACGGCAGTCTATGGGTGCTTTGGTATCGATACTCTATGCGAAACCGCGGCGTTGACGTTTACGATTTCAGCCCTGCTGTTCGGGGGCGCACTCAAGCAAAATGCCTCATCTGAAACGATGGGAGACGGCGCGACTCGTACGACACGCCGAAACGATTTTCGGGAGTTGATTCGGTACCTGTCTCAAAACTCATCATTGCTCGTTGTGTTTTTGATTGCGGCTATTTTGAACCTTGCGTTAGTTGGGTTAACGATTGGTGCTCCCGTTATTGTTGCAAAGCATCTCGGAATGCAGTCATCCTTCGTTGGGATTATTGAGGTGGCTATGGGCTTAGGTGGTCTTGTCGGCAGTGGTTTGGTCGGTATTTGGCCGCATCGTTTTTCCTTCAAGGGCATATGTCGATATGTTGCGATGATCTGTTTTGGAGTCGTGCCGATTATTGTCACGCTACTGAGCGGTCCTGATGAATTAGCGTTTGCCGCGCTTGCGGCCGGCTCGGCATGGGTCATGGCGTGGGCAAGCATTACATCGGTCGAAATCGTTTCATTTGTTCAGCGGTCAGCGCCAAAGGAACTCTGCGGAAAAGTGCTGGCACTCGTTTATATGACGCTTTCCTGTGCAACGCCTATTGGCCAATTGGTTTACGGGCTCGCATATGATCGATGGACACCGGCGATTGTATTCGCAGGCATGTTGGCGGTGCTGACGTTGACGACGGCGCTGTTTTATCGGCTGAAAAGTCGCTTGTGGCGATTGTCTTAGCGCGCTGGGGCACCGTGAATTTGTGAAGGCAGTGGCACGTCGCGTCGTGACGGCATTGTTTGGGCGTGCCTCTCCTTCGTCTACAATATCGTGCAGACGAAGGAGAGGCACGCCCATGATCAAGATGTTTGCGAGTGACTTAGACGGAACGCTGCTGAACGCCCTGCATGAGGCGGATGGGACCATCCGCCGTGCCATTCGCGAGCTGACCGAAGCTGGCCTGCATGTGGTTCCCGCGACCGGACGCTCGACGCTGCCGATCGGCGAGCATGGCTTTACGGGCCTGGCGCTTGACGCCTGCTGCTCCAATGGATCCATCGTGCGCGACAGTCATGGCGAGGTGCTCAAAACCTGGACCATTGACCCGCAGATCACCGAGGAACTGCTCAAGGAGTTTCCGGACATTTGCTTTGATTGCTCCACGCCCGATGGCATGTTCTCGAGCGGCTCGTTCGAGATGCATCAGGCGGGCTTTAAAAAGGACAGCCCTATCAAGCGTATCGTGATGCGTGGCATGCGTGCACGTGGCGGGTATCACGAGGAGCAATATTTCGACCAGTCGATCGGTGACATCCTGCGCCACGATGTGTGCAAGATCAACTGCCGCGTGACCTCGCCCGAGCTGGAGCGTGACCTTAAAGCATATTTGGCCGAGCGATCGGACCGCGTGGTCAACGCGCCGTTCGATCCGGTGATGTTCGAGATCACGGACGTGGCGTGCAACAAGGGCGAGAGCGTGGCCTGGCTGGCGGGCTACTACGGTATTGCCGAGGATGAGGTCGCGGTCTACGGCGACGGCGGCAACGATATCGCCATGCTCAATCGTTTTCGTCACAGCTACGCGACCAAAAACGCAAGCGATGCAGCCAAGGCCGCCGCGAGCGCGACCATCGGCAGCTGCATGGTCCACGCCGTCCCCAAACACATGCTCGCCACCATGCGCAAGCAAAACTCCCGCACCGTCATCGAATAATGTGACAAAGGGACAGCCCCTCTGTCACATGGGAGATGCCGGCTTTTGGCGTATAGGACTGTCTCGCTTTCGCCACCAACAAATTTCGAGTTATTCGGCCTGTCGGAGGTCGTTAAATGGCTAAAGATGCCCTCTCGGGAACATTCATACCTCTAATGGTGTTTGATTCGGTGTCGTAAGTGCGCAAATGGGCATGTATGCGCTCAAATAAGGACAAAAACCCTCAGATAATCCCGGCGGTGCATTTATACAGAACTAGCAGCGTGGCCGAATAACTCGAAAAATGTAGGTGGCAGTTCGGCGACAAGCTCGGGTACGGCAAAGGAACTGTTCCTTCGCCGTACCCGAGCTCCGATCTTCTGAAATACGAACAAACATTCGCATATCTAACTGCGCTTTGATAGAATTGATACTGTTGGCGGCAGTTCCATGTGCCGGGCAACGCCCTCCATCTGATGGGAGGTGATGCCCATGACCGATTTGATTGATTTCGTGAGACTTCTGACCGCTTTGGTCTCGTTCTTCACGGCGCTTGTCGGCCTTTCCGAGGCACTCAAGCAGCGTTCGAAGCGCAACAGAAGGGGTCGCCGCCGCTAAGGCGTTGACCCCCTAATGCAAACAACGGCGCTGCCCAGCTTTGCAGAACTTGGGCTGCCGTCGACATTATTCTACCCACGAATGACATTTTGGACAATCGGTAATGCCGCTCCAAAAGCCAGGTGGGTTGTGACAAAGGGGCTGCCCTTTGTCACATCCAAAATATTGCCTTTACGTGTTGGTGCACACGGTGTGCAATAATACTCGCACTGTGCAATAGCGCACAGGCTGAGTAACAAGGAGGACGCTTGTCCCAGCTCGAGAAATGCGATCGCCGGTCCCTTCGCTCGCAGCGTGCCCTTCGCCAGGCGCTTGCCAGCGAACTTGCCGAAAGCGGCGACCTTTCGCGCATTAACGTCGCGTCGCTCACCGAGCGTGCCGGCCTTACGCGCCGCACGTTCTATTCGCACTACCGCGATATTCCCGACTTTATCAATCAAATCGAGGACGGCTTGCTAGCCGAGATCCGTGAGCGCATTGAGCTCATCACCGCAGCTCAGCTGCCCGATCTCTATCACAACATCGATGAGCTCGAGCCGGCGCCCGGTTCGGTTGAGCTGCTGCGTTATCTTGCGGCCAACCGCGACTTAATCGGTGCGCTGCTGGGTCCGGGCGGCGATCAGGCCTTCATTAAAAGGATCATCGACACCGCTCGTGAGGCTGTGGTGCCGCGTGCGCAGACGGGCATTTTGGGCCTGGCGCTGGGCACGTTCTTTGACTACTACGTCACCTACGTCGTGAGTGCCGAGGTCGGCATGATTCAGCGCTGGTTTGAGCGTGGGCTCACCGAATCGCCCGAGGCCATGGCGCGCATTATGACGGTGCTCGCTTTTGTGCGCCCTGGTGACCTGTATGGCCAACCCATCGATATCAACGTGCCGGAATACGGCATGAAGCTATTGAACTTGCAGCTCGAGGACGCGGCCGACACCGCCGCAACCGTCGAGTCCAACAACTAAGAGGAGAGACAATGAGCAAACTCGTCGAGGGCATCAAGGACCGCATGGTCGCCGCCGCACGCGAGGCCGCGCCCACCGTGGTGGATGCCGCGCAGAAGGCCGCGACCGCGGCTGCTGAGAAAGTTGTCGAGGCTGTCGCCGATGCCAAGAACGCGGCGGGGGAAGCGTCCGTCACTAGCGAGCCCGCCACCGCCGCTGAGCCCGTAGCCGCCGCCCACGCCCCCGAAGGCGCGATCTTCAACCCCGGCAACGCCCACGGCAACCTGCACCTGGGCATCGACGTGGGCTCCACCACCGTTAAGCTCGCCGTGCTCAACGACGACAACCAGATTGTCTACGCCAAGTACCAGCGCCACCACACCGACGTCCGTGCCTGCGCCCGCGCCCTGTTCGAGGGCGCTGTGACCGTGCTGCCGACGGTCCAGATGACCTGCGCCATTACCGGCTCGGGTGGCCTGCTGCTGTCCCAGTGGCTCGACCTGGAGTTTGTCCAGGAGGTTATCGCCAGCAAGCGTGCCGTCGAGACCCTCATCCCGGCCACCGATGTCGCCATCGAGCTGGGCGGCGAGGACGCCAAGATCATCTACTTCGATAATGGCATTGAGCAGCGCATGAACGGCACCTGCGCCGGCGGCACGGGCGCGTTCATCGACCAGATGGCCACTCTGCTGCACACTGACGCCAGCGGCCTTAACGAACTCGCGGCCAACGCCACCACCATCTATCCCATTGCCAGCCGCTGCGGCGTTTTTGCCAAGACCGACGTCCAGCCGCTGCTCAACGAGGGCGCCCGCCCCGAGGACGTGGCCGCCTCCATCTTCCAGGCTGTCGTGACCCAGACCATCTCGGGTCTGGCGTGCGGCCGTCCCATCCGCGGCAACGTCGCCTTCCTGGGCGGCCCGCTGCAGTACCTCTCCGAGCTGCGCCACCGCTTCTACCTCACGCTCAACCTGGACGAGGAGCACCGTATCGTGCCCCAAAACGCCCACCTGTTTGTGGCGAGCGGCGCCGCCATGGCGCACGAGTCCAATAAGCTCAGCACGTTCCCGCAGCTCATCGAGGCCATCGATGCCCTGGGCGACACACAGGGTGCCGAGGTCGAGCGCCTGGATCCGCTCTTTGCCACCGACGAGGACTTTGCCGAGTTCAAAACCCGCCACGACCAGGAAGTCGTCCCCAAGGGCAAGCTCGAAGGCTACACCGGCCGCGTGTTCATTGGCATCGACGCCGGCTCCACCACCATGAAGGCCGCGCTCGTGGGCGAGGACGGCCAGCTGTTGCACACCTGGTACGGCAACAACAACGGCGACATCCTGGGCACGGCCAAGGTCATCATGGCCGATTTCTACAACCACATCCCCGCCGGCTGCACCATCGGCCACGTGACCACCACGGGCTACGGCGAGGCGCTGCTCATCGAGGCCCTCAAAGCCGATTCCGGCGAGATCGAGACCGTTGCGCACCTGCGCGGCGCCAAAGCATTCCTGCCCGGCGTCGAGTTTATCCTGGACATCGGCGGCCAGGACATGAAGTGCCTGCGCGTCAAGGACGGCGTCATCGAGCACATCATGCTCAACGAGGCCTGCTCGTCGGGTTGCGGTAGCTTTATCGAGAGCTTCGCCGTCTCTATGAACATGGACGTGCGCGCGTTCGCCGACGCGGCCATCCATGCCAAGGCCCCGGTCGACCTGGGCAGCCGCTGCACGGTCTTTATGAACTCGCGCGTTAAGCAGGCGCAAAAGGAAGGCGCCACGGTGGGCGACATCGCGGCCGGCCTGTCCTATTCCGTCATCAAGAATGCCCTGTTCAAGGTCATTAAGCTGCGCGACCCCAAGGAGATCGGCAGCCAGGTTATCGTTCAGGGCGGCACCTTTATGTCCGATGCCACGCTGCGCGCGTTTGAGCAGCTCACCGGCGTTCATGCCGTGCGTCCCGACATCGCCGGCTGCATGGGCGCCTACGGTGCGGCCCTGCTCGCCCGCGATCGCGCCGGCGCCGACGGCACCTCGACCATCCTTTCGGCCGAGGACATCGCGCACCTCACCGTGACGCAAAAGCATGTCCGCTGCGGCCGTTGCTCTAACAACTGCCAGCTCACCGTCAACGACTTTGGCGGCGGTAGGCGCTTCATTACCGGTAACCGCTGCGAGAAGGGTGCCGGCCACAAAAAGCAGAAGACCGAGGCCCCCAACCTCTTCAAAAAGAAAAACGAGCTGCTCTTTAACCGCGAGGTGCTGAGCCCCGACGAGGCCCCGCGCGGCACCGTCGGCATCCCGCGCGCGCTCAACATGTACGAGAACTACCCCTTCTGGCATGCATTCTTTACGCGCCTGGGCTTTAGCGTGCAGCTGTCCGACCAGTCGAGCAAGAAGACCTACCAGGCGGGCATCGAGTCCATGCCGTCCGAGAGCGTGTGCTACCCGGCCAAGATGAGCCACGGCCACGTGATGAACCTCATCGACCGCGACGTCGACTTTATCTGGATGCCGTGCGTGCGCTGGGAGCGCAAGGAGGATCCGACGGCTGGCAACTGCTATAACTGCCCCATCGTCATGAGTTACCCCACGGCGCTGGCGCTCAATATCGACGAGATTCGCGAGCAGAACATCGAGTTCCTGTACCCGTTTGTGCCCTATCACGACAAGACCGAGCTCAAGCGCCGCCTGTACCAGGTGCTCGCCGTCGACCGCGTGGTCGATGCGCAAGCCGGTCGCGGTCGCGTGCGCGGTCCCAAGATCACGCGCTCCGAAGTCGATGCCGCTGTCAACGCTGCCTTTGAGGCCGACGCGCGTTTCCACGAGGACATCCAGACCATGGGCGAGGAGGCTCTTAAGTGGGTCGAGGACCACGGCGGTCACGGCATCGTGCTCGCCGGCCGTCCCTACCATAACGACCCCGAGATCAACCATGCCCTGCCCGAGCTTATCTCGAGCTTTGGCTTTGCGGTCTTTACCGAGGATTCGCTTGCGCACCTGGTGAAGCCCGAGCGCCCCATCCGCGTGGTCGACCAGTGGATGTACCACAGCCGCCTGTATGCCGTCGCCCGTTTTGTGACGATGCGCAACGATCTGGACCTGATCCAGCTCAACTCTTTCGGCTGCGGCCTGGACGCTCTGACCACCGACCAGGTGCAGGAGATCCTGGAGGCCAGCGGCAAGATCTACACCGTGCTCAAGATCGACGAGGTGTCCAACCTGGGCGCCGCGCGCATCCGCATCCGCTCGCTCATGGCAGCGCTCAAGGACCAGGAGGCCGAGCGCTTGGCCGAGGCCACGGCCGCGGGCGAGGCCTACGAGCAGGGCGATGCCGCGCCGGTGGCGCCTTCCACGGATGCCCCCGCGTTCGCGAGCCGTAAGTACACGTTCGAGGCGCAGCGCGAGAGTGCTTCGACCGCGTGGCCCAAGGTGCCCTTTACCGAGCAGATGCGCGACGAGGGCTACACCATCCTGTGCCCGCAGATGGCACCGATTCACTTTGACCTGGTCAAAGAGGTGTTCCGCGGTGCCGGCTACAACCTGGAGCTGCTGCCCTCGACCGACCACGACGCCGTCGAGGCCGGCCTGCGCTATGTGAACAACGACATTTGCTATCCGTCGATCCTGGTGACGGGCCAGATCATGGAGGCCATCGAGAGCGGTCGGTACGACCTGTCCAAGACGGCCGTGGTCATCAGCCAGACCGGCGGCGGCTGCCGTGCCACTAACTACATCGCGCTCATCCGCAAGGCCCTGCGCGAGAGCGGCCACCCCGAGATTCCGGTGATCTCGCTTTCGGCCGTGGCGCTCGGCGAGGACAACCCCGGCTTTAAGATTACGCCGGCGCTGCTTAAGCAGGCCGTGTACGCGGTGCTCTTTGGCGACGTGATGATGCAGATGCTCTACCGCTGCCGTCCGTACGAGGCCACGCCCGGTGCTGCCAACGCGCTCTACGAGGAGTATATGGCGCGCGCCCGCAAGTTGGCGCCCAAGTTCAACCGCCACAACTACACCAAGCTGTGCCGCGAGGCCATCCACGCGTTCGACACCATGCCGCTCGTGGGCGAGGGCACCAAGCCGCGCGTGGGCGTGGTCGGCGAGATCCTGGTCAAGTTCCACCCTACGGCCAACAACCACGTGGTCGATGTCATCGAGCGTGAGGGCTGCGAGGCCGTAGTACCGGGCCTGCTCGACTTCTTCCTGTACTCCATGAGCAACGCTGAGCTGCAGAAGGACGAGTTGGGAAGCTCTGCCACTACGCGCGCTGGTATGCAGGCGCTCATTAAGCTGGTGGACTGGATGCGCACGCCGGTGGAAGAGATGCTCGAAAAGTCCGAGCGCTTTGAGGCGCCCGAGCGCATCGGCACCATGGCGGACAAGGCCCGCACGGTGCTTTCGGTGTGCAACAACATGGGCGAGGGCTGGCTGCTCACGGCCGAGATGCTCGACCTGATCGACCATGGCGCGCCCAACATCATCTGCACGCAGCCCTTCGCGTGCCTGCCCAATCACGTGGTGGGCAAAGCCGTGATCAAGGAGCTGCGCCGTCAGCATCCCGAGAGCAACATCGTTGCGGTGGACTACGACCCCGGTGCATCCGAGGTCAACCAGCTCAACCGCATTAAGCTTATGATCAGCGTGGCGAAGGAGAATATGCGTGCCGGCAAGGGCTTTAAGCTCGAGAAGGTGGCGCCGCTCGCGATGGACGAGGTCACCGGCCAGATGCGTGCCCATGACGGCTGCGTGAGATGTGGACCGGCCAACGAGGAGGCCGTGGCGTCGGTCGCCAAGCGTCTGGGACGCGGCATTAAGAAGTAGCTGGCCTGCTATGGGCTGGATATGAGACAAACGGGTGGTAGCCGTACCGGCTACCACCCGTTTTTGCTGGACATATGTTGCGTAAATGACCTTACTGCAGCCTTCCGTGGGCTCGTATTTCAGAAGTGCGGTGAAAAACGAGAACCTCCCGAGCACACCGCCCTTTTCGACTCTTGTGACCTGCGGTTTTGTTGCCTAAAAAGCCGGTCTGGTCGGCGGCATTCGATTTTTCCCCGCACTTCCGACAACTGCTGCCCGGTGGCACCAATAACGGGCTACAGAAAGCTAAGATAATGAACAGGTGTAGCCGTTCGCGGCAAAATACCGTCCGTTTATAGAACCCACCCCCATCGCGCGTCATCCTTACGGTTGAATAAATACACATCTATGGAATTACGTTAGAGAGGACCGTTCCATGAGCTACAAGACCGTTTGTGTTGCCGGCGGCGGCGTGTTGGGAAGCCAGATTGCCTTTCAGGCTGCCTACTGCGGCTTTGATGTGACGATCTGGCTGCGCAGCGAGGGCAGCATCGGCCGCACACAGCCCAAGATCGATCATGTGCGCGAGGAGTACATCGCGGCAATCGAGGGCATGGCGGATGGCACAGGCGAGTGGTGCGCCGGTATCGCCGATAGCGGCCAGCCCTTCGACAAGGAGGCGGCACTCGCTGCCGTCGAGCGTGCCTACTCCACGCTCAAGCTGGAGCTCGATCTTGCCAAGGCCGTAGCCGACGCCGACCTGGTCATCGAGTCTATGGCCGAGGACACCCAGGCAAAGATTGACTTCTACAAAAAGCTCGCCCCGGTTCTCCCGCAAAAGACCGTCGTCGTGACGAACTCCTCTACGCTGCTGCCGAGCACCTTTGCCAAGTACACCGGCCGCCCCGAGAAGTACCTGTCGCTGCACTTTGCCAACTCCATCTGGAAGAACAACATGACCGAGGTCATGGCGCAGGACCAAACCGACAAGCGCTACTTCGACGAGCTCGTCGACTTCGCCAACGACATTCGCATGCTTGCCCTGCCCGTCAACAAGGAAAAGAACGGCTACCTGCTCAATTCCATGCTGGTGCCATGGCTGCTTTCGGGCCTCGACTTGTATGTCTCGGGCGTGAGCGATCCCAAGAGCATCGACCTCGCATGGACGCGTGGCACCGGCGCCCCCAAGGGTCCGTTCCGCGTATTCGACACCGTGGGCATCCAGACGGCGTACAACATCGTCATGCAGTACCAAAAGGTTCCGGGTCTGGTGAGCCCGCTGCTCAAAAAGATGATGATGCCCTACAACTTTAAGGCCATGGCATCCGTCCTCAAGCAGATGCTCGACGAAGGCAAGCTGGGCGAAAGCTCGGGCGAGGGCTTCTTCAAGTACTAAAAAATGATCCCTCGGGGACGGAGGAAAACGGATCATCGCATTATTGCGTCCCCTGTGCGTCTTGCGGCTAACAGCTCCGGCTGCCGTGAGCCTAAGCTAGCCTTAAGGGGCGTTTGTTAAGCTGCGAGTCAAATTGGACAGGGCTGGGCAAACGCCATGGTATATGAGGGAAACGACGGTGGCATTCAAAGACGGTAACGATATGGAATTGAGTGACAAGGACAACAGGCTGCTCTCGCGCCGAGTAGCTCTTGCGGGTGCGGCGGGCGCGCTGGCGCTTGCCGGGACAGGGCTCATGGGCTGTTCGGTCGGCGGGACCGGCTCGAACGACGCATCTACTGCGAGCAACGAGCTCACCGACGAGCAAAAGAAGCTCCACAAGCAGATCGTCGCGACCTACGACGTCGAGAAGCAGGCGGCCATCAAGGAGCGGCTCGATGCCGAGTACGCCGCCGGCGGCTACAGCGAGACCACCCCGTTTGTCGCGCAGGACCCCTTTGGCACCGATACCCTGAGCTGCTACGTTCGCTTTGCGACAACGGATTCCGTAACCGTCTCCTACAAGGTCGCCGGTCGCAAAAAGACCGGTGACGCGCCCAAAGTCGCCAACTTTTCCCACACGCCCCACGGCGGCGACGCGCCGGCTACGGAGCACGAGTTCAAGGTCATCGGCCTCATTCCCAACCACAAAAACATGGTGACCCTCACCTGTACGGCACAAGACGGTACCAGTCGCACCTCAACCTTTACCGTCAAGACGCCGGCTCTCAAGGGCGAGGAAGAAGAGCGGCTCGCCGTCACGGCGGGGGAGTCCAACACGCCGCTCGCCGATGGCCTCTTTACTATTCTGGGCAACGACTCATCCAAGCTCGACTTCATGTACCTCTACGACAACGCGGGCCAGATTCGCGGCGAGGTGCCGATCATCGGCTACCGCAGCCACCGCCTGCTGTTTCCGGGCGACGACAGCATGATCATGAGCGTCTCGACGACTAAGATGGCTCAGATTAACGCCATCGGCCAGGTGGTAAATGTCTGGAGCACGGGCAACTATGAGTTACACCACGACTACGCCTTCGATGACGACGGCAATCTGCTGGTGCTGGCGAGCCATGCCGGCTCCGAGGCCGATTTGGACGTCGACCGCGCGGCCGCCAAAAAAGACAAGGACGATCGCGTTAATGTCGAGGACCTCATCATTAAGATTGACGTGACCACCGGTGACGCCAATCTCGTCGTGGACCTGGGCGATATATTCCCCGACCTCAAGGCAAGCGCTAAGGTGGCCTCGGACGGCGATCTGGATTGGATTCATATCAACACGATTCAGTGGCTCGGCGGCGGCACCGTTCTGCTCAGCTCGCGCGAGACCTCAACGGTCATCAAGCTCACGGATATCTACGGCACGCCTACGGTCGATTGGCTTATGGGCTCGCCCGATTTTTGGGCTGACTCGGGCTTTGAGGACAAGTTGCTTCAGGCCCAAGGCGATTTCTCGCTCAACGCGGGCCAGCATAGCGTGACCTATCTGCCGAGTTCTGACACGGTAACGACCGGTCGCTACCAGGTGCTGCTGTACGACAACAACTTTGGTGCGGCCGAGAGCTATCCCAAGTTCGACTGGGGCCAGCTGGGCGCTGCGGTGGTGACCGACTACAGTAAGGGAACGCATTCGTTTGGGCGCATCTTTACGGTGGACGAGACCGCGCGCACCTACGAGCTTGTGGACCAGATCGCAGTGCCGTTCTCGGGCTACGTGAGCAGCGCGCAACGTGTCGGCGATTCAAATAGTATGCTCGTGGCATCGGGCCAGACCAAGACCTTCACCGAGTACGATCGCTATGGACTGCCCATCGCTACCTATGAGATGGAAGCCGAGAAGTACATCTACCGCGTGTACAAGTACGAGCTGTAGCGCTGCGCTTGGCTGTGCCTGCGCCCCGCGGCTGCGCTCTCGTGCCGGGCCCACCTCGCGTCGGCATCACTTCACATCAAACTCCACGCGACCGAGTTCGGGCACATTGAGGTCGATGAGCTTGCGGGCAATGCGGCGGTCGTGCGCCCCGAGTGCCTCGCTTGTCGTCACGTGAGCGACAACCTCGCGCTCGACAAGGCCCTCTTCCTCGCCTTCGGTAGCCGAAGTCTCGACGGCGACGGTGTAATCCTTAAAGCCCGGCAGCACCGCGGCAAGTTCGCGCGTGGTTTCGGTGACGCCGTAGCCGTCCTGCACGCCGGCCTGCGCCGAGCCAATGGACCCCGCGGTCATAACGATGCAGGGGATGGCAAAGATCACCGTACCCACGATGATGCGGCGGCGCACCTTGTGCGACAGCTCATCGACCTCGGCATTTTCCTCAGCGGTCACAATGCCGTCGCCGTTGAGGTCGCGCTTGAGCGGTACACGTAAAAGAAGCAATACGGCTTCGGCAGCCAGTGCGATAAAGACGACATTGATGCCAAACTCGTAGAGGGCCGAGAGGAACAGCGACCCGCTCGCGATGGCAATGCCGTAACCCGCCGCGCACAGGGGCGGCATGAGTGCGGTCGCCACGGCTACGCCGGCAATGAGCGTCGAAGGCTCCTGGTCGCGCGAGTTGCCCAGCCCGCCCGCAAAGCCGCCCGCGAGCGCGACGGCAAGGTCCCATACGGTGGGTGTCGAGTTATCGATGATGGCGGCCGTGGTGGTGCCAAGGGGCGAGAGCTTAAAATACAGCGTGGAAGTGATCAGGCAAAGGACCATCTGCAGCGCGAGGCCGGCAATTGCCTCGAGGGTAATCTCACGGTCGAGCGTGGCGATGCCGTATGCCATGGCAAGGACCGAGCCCATGAGCGGGCAGATGAGCATGGCGCCCACAATGGCGATGTCCGAATCGATATCGAGGCCGACACTCGCGATCAGCATGGCGATAATGAGGATGCACAGGTGCGAGCCGGTTAGGCGCGCCCCGTTTACAAAGCGCTTACGAATTACGTGATAGGGGGCGCGACCCTCGCGAATGTTGAATGCGCGCCTCAGGAAGCGGCCGGCGTTCTCCATGACCTCGCTATAGGCAGGGCGGATGCCGTGGCGCCGGTGATGGCGCTCGCGCAGTCGCTTGAGCTGCTGGTTATCGAGTTTCATGTTCACCTCGCTTCGCCGCGGACTATGCATCGCGCCCGCTGCCTCTACTCTACACCGCGGCAGGCGGGGTGGTCATCTTGACGTGAAACTTAGACGAGTAGGTAAAGGGGGCACGTCAAATGAGGTTGAAGCCGAGGGTTTCGGCAGATACAGAAAAGCGCGGGGTCGGATGGTCTCCGACCCCGCGCTCTGCACGGGTACGTTGTTGTTGGGTTTAGCCCAGCAGACTCAATCCCACGGAGACAAACGCCAGGATAACGCCGACGATGGACTCGCCGCCCAGCAGGCCGCTGGCAACGACCAGGCCCTGCTCCTGGAAGGCGGCATCCTTGGCAGCCTTCTCCTCGTCCGAAAGGCCTGCCTCGGCGTCGCGGTGTGCGGCCCACTTGTCGTAGGCGAGCTTGACGCAGGAGCCCAAGAAGGCCGTGAGTGACATGTAGAACGGCAGGTACACGCCCAGACCGATCATCATGGCCGGAATGCCGAGCCAGTACATGATGATGCCGGCGATAAAGCCACCTGCGAACCACGGCACGCTCGGGATGCCCGAGACCATGGTGGCGACCACGCTTGCCTGCGCGGCCACAAAGCTCTTGTCGGGGCCGAAGGCGTCCGGACCATAGGCGGTGACGAGCGCGACCATGACGGCGGCGGCGACCAGGGCGCCCACGATGCCGCCGATGGCCTGGCCGACCCACTGTGCGCGCGGGTTGGTGCCCAGCACGGCTCCGGCCTTAAAGTCGTTCATGACGTCGCCCGCAAGGCCGCACGCCACGGCCACGATGCCGGCGATAAAGAACAGCTTGACCTGCGTGAGCTGCGCGAAAGCTGCCACGATGAGCATGACGATGAGGCCAAAGATCTCCATAGGGTCGATACCCGTCTGGCCGCAGCTCTGTGCGCTCATGATGGTGGTGACAAAGGTGAACAGCGTGACGATGACGGCCGGGACGGGACCGAGGTCGAGCGCGATGGCAACGATCACGGCGATTGCTGCGGTGCCCAGGCCGATGATGCCGGCGTCGAGCTTAAGCGAGCCCGAGATGAGCGACTGCTCGTCGGTGTCGGTGGAGCTGTCGGCGGCAAGACCGCGGACGATGCCGGCGACCTGCGGCAGGATGTCCTTGAGGACGACGGCGACGCCAAAGCCCATCATAAGGCCCATACCCAGGGACTTAACAATGCCCTGCGCAGTCACAACGTCGAATAGACCGGCAGCGGTGCCGCCCACGATGATGCCAAAATTGCCCAGCAGCGCGCCGGCAAACCAGAACGCGACGGGGGCGAAGCCCACGAGGAAGCCGACGGAGAGCAGCATGGGCGAGTTATAGATGGCAAAGGTCACGCCGGGGATATTGAGCGCGCACAGCATGCTGGGCACCACGCCCAGAGCGTCGCGAAGCACGCTGTAGATGCCGGCGATGGCCATGGAGCCAAAGAGCTGCTTGCCGGTCTTGCCGCCGGCCTCGGTCGCGCGCAGGGTCTGAGCTGCGGCGTTGCCGGTGGGGAACTCAAGCGCGGCGTCCACGATAAAGTGACGGTGGATGAGTGCCGTGGCCAGCAGGCCCAGGATAGTGCCGGCGAGTGCCACGATAAACATGTCGAGCCAGCTGATCTGGTCGGCATAGCCCAGCATCCAGGCGCCCGGGATGGTAAACGCCAGGCCGCCGGCGACCATGGCGCCCGCGGACATGATGGTGTGGGTGACGTTGGCCTCGTTGAGGCTGGCATTGCCCATGAGCTTAAGGAAGAACAGCGAGATGACGGCAGCGAAAATGATTGGCCAGGGGAGCGCACCCATCTTGAGGGCGGTATAGGCCGAGCTTGCCGTGATGATCACGCAGCCAAGGACGCCGATGACGACGCCGCGCAGCGTGAGTTGACCGCGCATCGAGGTGCGGTTCGAGGGATTGCTCATATAGAACTCCTTTGCGTATATCCGCTTCCCCCGCAAGCGCCGCTACGGATACGGCGCGGGAAGTCGGGTTACCAAGGGCCGACGCGTGAGCTCGCGTACGACCGCGCATCAGTATAGCCGCAAGCTAGTCATTTTGGGATGACTGGTTTAGGTAGGCGATATACTGCTGGGCAGACGAAAGGAGTGCCGACGATGCTTAATGGGTGCGCATACATATTGACGGTCGACGTGGGCAACACGTTCATTCGCTTTGGCCTGTTTGCCGAGGATTCGGCCGCGGCGCAGGAATGCCCGCTCGCGACGTGCGAGATCACGACGCCGTCGAGCATTACGGCCGACGAGGCGCGCATGAGGCTCGCGCAGGTCATGGGCGCGCTAGCAATCGATGCGGGCATGCCCGGCGCGCTCGTGCCCACGGCGGCCGTGCTGAGCTGCGTAGTGCCGGCGCTCGAGCGCCCGTGGAAGGCGGCGCTTTCCCGCACCTGCACGGGGCGCGTGCTCACCGTGGGGCCGGGTCTCAAGACCGGCATGCCCGTGCACTACGATGATCCGGCCGAGATCGGCCCCGACCGCATCGCCGACGCCGTGGCGGCCCGTGCCGTCTACGGCTCTCCGTGCATCGTGATCGACCTGGGCACTACGACCAATATCGAGGTCATCGATGCGCACGGAACCTTTGTCGGCGGCGTCATCGCGCCGGGCTTGGCACTTGGCGCCCGCTCGCTTTCGGCCGCTGCGGCGCGCCTGCCGCAGGTCGAGCCCTCGGCACCCACGCATGTGATCGGTCGCAACACGCGCGAGGCCATGCGTTCGGGCGTGGTCTTGGGCGAGGTTGCCCGCATCGACGGCATGCTCGACATGGTGCTTGCCGAGATGCGCTCGACCAAGGCGGCGGGGGAGGGTATCGTGCCCATCGTCATTACCGGCGACGATGCCGAGGCGCTCGCTGCGTTGGTCGGCCACAGCCTGACGGTAGACGACGCACTGACGCTGCGGGGTCTCGCCGAGCTGTACCGCATCAACCAAAAGCCTCGTCGCGCATAAAGCCGAGGACGTCGGCGGGAGAGGAAACAACCCCACCTTTCACCTGCTACAATGGGTCAAACTATTGCGATTTCGGAGGTGTCTGCCATGTCGGACGATCTTCATCAAACCACGTCGGGCAAGCGCCGCGACGTTATTAGCTGGGACGAGTTCTTTATGAGCGTAGCCATCGCCGCGCAGCGCCGCAGCAAGGATCCCAATACGCAGGTAGGCGCGTGCATCGCCAGCACCAACCACCGCATCCTTTCGGTGGGCTACAACGGTACGCCCTCGGCACTCAACGACGACTTTTTCCCGTGGGGCACGAGTGATGACCCGCTACAGGACAAGCACAACTACGTAGTCCATGCCGAGGCCAACGCCGTGCTCAACTACCGCGGCTCGCTCAAAGACCTTGAGGGTTCCACGGTCTACGTCACGCTGTTCCCGTGTCATGACTGCGCCAAGATCCTGGCGCAGGTAGGTGTGGGCGAGGTTGTCTACCTGGACAATAAGTACGCCGACACCGACGATGGCCGTATCAGCCGTCGCATTCTCGACTCCTGCGGCATCAGCTACCGCCAGGTCATCGTCGATGTCCAGATTGGTACCGGGGGACAAACTCAGCAGTAGCGGCAGCGTGTGCTAGCGCCGGCCGCCGGCAAAAGCAGCTAAATAGCCCGCCCCAAATTGACTGCTCGTGAAAGTCGTGTCTGCGCGCATGGACGGCTCGTGAGCGGGTACACGGCTGTAGTAACATAGCTCTGTCCGCGGGCGCGCCCGCGTTATTGTGAGAAAGGAGCCCCTGTGGCTGTTAACGAAGAGCTGCTTAAGAAGGTTCTTGAGGAGATCCGCCCCAACCTGCAGGCTGACGGCGGCGATATGGAGTATGTGGGCGTCGACGACGAGGGCGTCGTCCAGCTGGAACTGCAGGGTGCCTGCGCCGGCTGCCCTATGAGCGCACTGACCCTGTCCATGGGTATCGAGCGTATCCTCAAGGAGCACGTACCCGGCGTTACCCGTGTCGAGCAGGTCAATGCCTCCGGCGAGACCGAGGACCTGTACGACGAGTACGCGCCGTTCTAAGATGCGAAAGCTGCGGACGGCGTACTCCGCATAGACGTTACGCCCAAATATGCGGCTGCGAGCGCAAGGCCCGCGGCCGCATTTGTATGTAGGGAGTAGGAGGGTCGACATGCTCAACGACTTGTACCATATGCTTGATCCTGTCGCGATTTCGGCGGGGCCCATCACCATTTACTGGTACGGCTTGGCCTATGTGGTCGGAGCTCTGCTCACGGCGGTCGTCATGTACCGCACACAGCGCCGTTGGGGTTTCGACATTACGGTCGACGACCTGACGAGCGTCGTGGTCGGTGTGGTCTTTGGCCTTATCATCGGCGCCCGTTTGTTCTACGTCATCTTTTACGGTGACGGCTACTACTGGGCGCATCCGCTCGAGATCTTTGCCACCAACGAGGGCGGCATGAGTTTCCACGGCGGCCTGGTGGGCGGCATCATCGGCGGCGTGCTCGTGTGCCGCATGTACAAGCTCGACGCTTGGACTTTGGCAGACCTCGCGGTCATCGGTGCTCCGCTGGCCCTGTGCCTGGGGCGCTGTGCCAACTTTGTCAACGGCGAGCTGTGGGGCAAGCCGACCGATCTGCCCTGGGGCGTGATCTTTGGCGGCACCGCGGGCGATATGCCGCGCCATCCCTCCCAGCTCTACGAGGCATTTCTCGAGGGCATTGTGCTCTTTTGCATCTTGCAGGTGCTCAGCCGCAAAAAACCGCTGCTGCCCCAGGGCACGTTTATGGGCGTCTTTGTGATGGGCTACGGCATCGTCCGTTTCCTCATTGAGTTTGTGCGCGTGCCCGATGCCCAGCTGGGCTATCTGCTGGGCGGCGTCATCACCATGGGTCAGCTGTTGAGTCTGCCACTCGTGATTGCGGGCCTGGCGCTTGTCATCTTTGCCCTCCGCCGCAACCGTCCCCAGCGCATCTACCTCGACGCCTAGCCACTACATACCACCACAAGGGGGACAGGCACCTTTGTGGTGGTTTTGCCGGGCAACGATGACAGAACCGTAACGTTTCCCCAGATAAAACCTGCCAAAATAAACCTGTCCCTTTTTGGCAGGTTTCTAGAAAGGCTATTCGGACTGTGAAGGATTCCGACCTCTCCGCAACGGCTGCGCGCGACGCCGCCCGCATCGTTTGGTTTAAGCGCTATCCCGCCAAGCAGACGCTCATCGCATTTTTGCTCGCCCTGCTGGCGACTACGGCGTTTTCCATCGATCCCGCCCCGGTGTCGAGCAATGCGGTCCTGGCGATCGACCCCAAGGCGACGGGCACGCTCTACGTGTGCTACGAGGTACTTCTCTCGTTTGCCGGCCATACCGACGCAGTGATGCTGCTCGCGCTTGCCTGCTTGCTCACGCTGCCGTTTCGCTATGTGTTCTTTGGCCGCGGTGACGCTTGGCGCCCGTCGGTCGTGCTGCCATCGCTGTTCTTTGCCGTTTGCATGGTGTTCGGCCGTAGCTACGACCTTACCGATTCGGCAGAGATTGTGCTGGGCGACAAGGCACGCGTTATCTGCGCCTGGATTGGCGGCGCGGGCTGGATGCTTCTGGCGATTGTGGCCTTCTATCTGGCTTTTGAGTTTTTGGATTGGTTGAGCTCCCGCCGCATTCCGTTTTCGGAGACCCACTTTGGTCGCGTGTGGCGTGTTGCCCACGCCGTGCTCTCGGTCCATCCCTTTGTCGGGCCGTTTCTTGTGCTCATGATTGTCTGGGCGCCCACGCTTATCGCCTCGCTGCCCGGCCTCTTTATGGGAGATACGGGCGCGCAGATCCGCCAATGGTTCAACTACCCCAACGGCACGAGCGATTACCTACGCCTGCTTAACCCTAACGTGCTGCTCAACGGCCATCATCCGGTGGTGCACACGGCCATCATCGGCTCGTGTGTGCAACTGGGGCTTTCGCTATTCAACAGCGCCAATGCGGGACTTGCCATCTACACCTGTGCCCAATTTGTCATCACGGCCGCCTGCATGGCCTATTCCATATCGTCGCTGCGTAAGCTGGGCGTGAGCCTGCCGGTCCGTGGCGTCATCTTGCTGTTCTTTGCGTTTATGCCGATGTTCTCCAACTACGCGGCGCTGCTGACCAAAGACGTGCTGTTTGCCGATGCGTTTTTGGTGCTGCTCGTTCAGACCGTCAAGCTCGTGGCATGCGGCTTGCCCCGTCGCGATGCCAATGCCGAGCGCGCGGGCGAACAGAGGCCCGTGCTCTTTGCGCGCCACGACTGGCTGTTGCTCGTGCTGGGTGCCATGGGTTCCACGTTTTTGCGCAATGGCGGCCTGGTCTTTCCGTTGGCGGCCTGCGTGATTGCGGCGGCGTTTTGCGCCTGGGACGCGCATGTGGCCCGTCGCGTGGCCAAACAGTCTGGCGTCGCGCCCTCGTACGCCACGCCGCGCTTCCGCTGGGTCGGCGTGCTCGCAGTGCTTGCGCTCTGCCTTGTCTCCAACATGTATTTCACCAAGGTATTTATGCCGGCGCACGATATCACGCCGGGCTCCAAGCGCGAGATCCTCTCGATTCCGTTTCAACAGACGGCACGCTTCGTCCAAAAGCACGACGGCCTTAATTCGGGCGTTAACCCCAAGGTCAAAGACGATGGCACGATTGAGGAAGCTCCCTGCGACGGCTTGGTGACCGATGAGGAGCGCGCTGCGATTGATCGCGTGCTTAAGTACGAGAACCTGGGCCGTCGCTATAACCCCGACAAGTCGGATGCCGTCAAAAACTGCTTCAATGAGTACGCCTCGCAGGAGGACATCAAGGCCTATTTTGAGGTGTGGGCCCAGATGTTCAAAAAGGATCCCGAGTGCTATATCTCGGCGCTCGTCAATAACTACTACGGGTACTTCTATCCGAGCGCTCGCGATGCGTGGGTCTACAGCACGGCGCGCAGTGCCGAGATCATGGCGAAGCCCGATAACCTCAAGTACTTTGACTTCCATCCGGTCGATAGCAAGGTCGTGCGCTGGTGCGATCATCTGATTAACCTGTACCGCGTGGCGGTGCAGCGCATTCCGTTTATCTCGCTCACCATGAGCTCGGCTACCTACGTGTGGATCATGATCGTCGTGGTGGTCTACCTGTTGCGCCGCCATTCGTGGCGCGCGCTGGCCATCTGGATACCGCTGCTGGGCGTGCTCGCCGTGTGCCTGATCGGTCCATGCAACGGATCGACCTACATGCGCTACCTGTACCCGGTCATCGCCTGCATGCCCTTCGCCATCGGCGCCACCGTCACCCGCAGCGACCTCCTGTGGACCTAACCAAAGACTGGCACATTGGGGCCAGGCTGCTTTGTGCCAAGAGGCTGCATCATCACGACGCCTTCATTTTGGGGTTTATCTTGCAGGCCGGTAGGTATATCATAACGACGTTTGTTTATATTGCCCGAGCATCCACGCTGGGCTTTAGGTCGAAACCGATAGGAGACACGTATGTCCGGACACTCTAAGTGGGCCACAACCAAGCATCGTAAGGGCGCGCAGGACGCCAAGCGTTCCGCCCTCTTCTCCAAGCTCAGCCGCAACATCACCGTTGCTGCCCGTCTCGGCGGCGACCCGCTGCCCGAGAACAACGCCAGCCTCGCCGCTGCCGTTGCCAAGGCCAAGGCTCAGTCCATGCCTAAGGACAAGATCAAGTCCGCTATCGATAAGGCCTTTGGTTCGGGTGCCGATGCCGCCGTCTACGAGAACATCGTGTACGAGGGCTACGGTCCCGCCGGTGTCGCCGTCTACGTCGACTGCCTGACCGACAACCGCAACCGCACCGCCGCCGATGTCCGTTCCGCCTTCTCCCACGCCGGTGGCAACCTGGGCACCTCCGGTTCCGTCGCCTTCCAGTTTGAGCGCAAGGGCCAGATCGTCGTTGCCAAGGAGGTCCTGGACGAGAACGCCAAGAAGGAGACCATGATCGCCAACGGTGCTGCCGGTGACGAGGATGAGTTCATGATGGCCATCGCCGAGGCCGGTGGCGAGGACTACGAGGACGCCGGCGAGGAGTGGATCGTCTGGACCGCTGCCAACGACGTCATGGCTGTTTCCAAGGCACTCGAGGAGCAGGGCGTCCAGGTCAAGGGCTCCGAGACCACCATGGTCCCGACCACCCCGACCGAGGTCTCCGGCGCCGACGCCAAGAAGGTTCAGCGCCTCATCGACCGTCTTGAGGAGCTCGACGACGTCCAGGATGTTTACAGCACCATGGACATGACCGACGAGGTCATCGCTGCCCTCGAGGAGGAGTAGGCCCGCACGGATTGAGCCGTGCATATCTGGGCATAATGAAGCGAGCATGCAAGCCTCGTGGAATAGATGAGCCGGATCCGCGTGCAATGAGGCACCGGACCCGGCTCTTTTATAATGATGCGAATCGTTTTGCATTCTGTGGATCGAGATTTGAAGGGAGCGCTGCATGCGCGTGCTCAAACGAGCCCTGGCGATCGTGTATCTTGCCGCCGCCGTCGTGGCGCTGGGTACGTTAGTCTGCCAGTTTTGGGGGCCATATACCTATCGCTTTATGCTGTTGATGCGCGATCCGCTGCCTCGCATCGTTGTTACGGCGTGCGGCGGTGTCGTGGCACTCGGCGTGCTCGTGGGTTTCTTCCGCCTGATGTTTGCTCGTCGCGAGCCGTCCTGCGTGCATCCGGCGGGGGAGCGCAATATCGAGGTCACGCTCGCTGCCCTCTCCTCGTGTGCTCGTACCGCGGCAGAGCGCGACGACCGAGTGATGATCGAGCATGTCGAGGCGCGCGTGCAGGGCTCCGACGAATCGCACGTCCGTTTTAAGGTCGACGCCATCGCGCTCGACGACCGGGATGTGGCCTCCCAAGCTATCGCGATGCAGCAACGTATCGAGGAGGCCTGCGACACTATGCTCGGCACGCCGGGTACGACCGCGCGCGTCCGTTTTTTGCCGTCCAAGACTACCGTCCAGACCGTGGAGGTTTCCGGTGAGTGATACCAATCAAGATAAGACCGCTCGTACGCCGCGCCTGACGATTGACCAGAGCGCTGCGCCGGCGAGCGAACCTGTTGATTCCAAAGCAGAGGCAGCCGAGTTACAAGACGCGGCAGCCGCGGATTTTGACGAGGCTATGGGTCTCATCAAGGGTACGGGCGCTGCCATCTGGAGCTATGCTGTGCGTCATCCCAACACCACGCTCGGTGCCGTCGCCGGCTTTGTCCTCGCCGTGTTGGTGCTCACGCTCGGCCTGTGGGACACGCTCGTCATTGCATTCTTCGTGCTGATCGGCGCCGTGATCGGCCAAATTCGCGACGGCGAGAACGGGATCGTCAACTTCTTCGGCCGTCTGTTTAGCGGCCGCTAATATGTATTCGACTGTCGCATCTGCGGCAGGCATAAGGAGGAACCATGGCTTTTAATACGAAGGTCGATGTAGCCGATACCGAGCTCGAGGCAGACGAGACCGTCGCTGCCGAGGCCGAGGATGTGACGCTCGAGGACGAGGCGCTCGTCGAGGCCGAGTCCGATGCTGATGAGGACGACGAGGAGGCGGACGAGGAAGCGGACGAGTCCGAGGACTCGCTGACCTATTCCAACGGTGTGATCGAGAAGATCGTCGCCATGGCCACCCGCGAGGTGCCGCACGTCCTGGGCATGAAGGGTAACCTTATGCACTTTGTGCAGGAGCAGTTTGGTGCCGAGAATCTGACCAAGGGCGTGACGGTTGAGGTCACCGATGATAATCGCGTGGTCGTCAACATCTCCGTCATTATCGAGTACGGCGCCTATGCGCCCGCGATCTTCGACGATGTCAAGGCACGTGTCACCGAGCGCCTTGCCGCGATGACCGGCCTTGAGGTGGCGGGCGTCAACCTGCGCATCGAGGACGTCATCACCCCCGAGGAGTACGAGCACCGCACCAGCCAGCACGAGTAACCTTCCAAAAAGGGACAGGTTTGTTTTGGCAGGCTTTATCTGCGAAAACGTTAAACGGCCGACCGCGCAAGCAAAAGCGTGGCCGGCCGTTATTTGTATGCCCCCCGATGTGGGCATACCGCTCGTCTAACTAGGGGTTGCAATCGTCGCGTTCCGCGTTACCCTAATGGGCGCATTGTTTCCAAATTGTTAACGAGGGGTTGCCGTAATGGCCGACGAGCACGAAACAGAAAGCAAGGCATGGGCGATTGAGGCCGCCGCGGCAGAGGCGGCATCGCGTGCTGCCGAGGAGGTGCATCGTCCTCCCGTGGTGCCGATGGAGCGCGTGGTTGATCGCACCGATATCGAGCGCGGCGAGCGTGTCGGTCAAAAGCGCAGCCAGGAGCCGGGCTTCCCGCGCTTTTTTGCCGAGCTCAATCTGGGCCTGATTCTTACGGCCTTCGCCATCGTTGCGTTTAAAACCCCTAATCACTTTGCTTTTGGCGGCACCTCGGGCGTGTCGGTCATTCTGTCCACGCTGTTCCCGACCCTGCCCGTCGGCGTTTTTATGTGGATTATCAACGTGGTTCTCGTCGTCTTGGGCTTTATCTTTTTGGAGCGCAAGGCAATCCTGTGGAGCGTCTTCGCCTCGTTTGCGCTTTCGGCCTATGTTTCGCTGTTTGAGCTTTTTATTCCGACCGATGTCTCTCTGACGGGTGATATGTGGCTCGACCTGTGCTTTGCCGTCATCTTGCCGGCGCTCGGCAGCGCTATTGTCTTTGATATTGGCGCCTCGACGGGCGGCACGGACATTCTTGCCATGATCCTCAAGCGCCGCACGACGCTCGAGATTGGCCGCGCGCTGCTGTTGGTTGATATCGGCATCGTGGCCATCGCGGCCTTTTTGTATGGCCCGCGTGTCGGTCTGTACTGCGTGCTCGGCCTGTTTGCCAAGACGCTTGTGGTCGACAAAGCCATTGAGAGCATTCACCTGCGCAAAGTCTGCACGGTCATTTGCTCCGAGCCGCGCAAAGTCGAGGAGTTTATCGTCAAGCATCTCAACCGCACAGCGACCATCAGTCGCGGCTACGGTGCCTTCTCGGGCAAGTGCGTGACGGTGATCATGAGCGTGCTGAGCCGTCGCGAGGCCGTGCAACTACGCCGCTATGCGCGCGAAGTCGATCCGGGTGCCTTTATCACGATCGTCGACAGCTCCGAGATCGTCGGCAAGGGCTTCCGCGGAACGAACTAGCACAGACATATTCAACGAACCGCCTGCTGGCGCCGCGTACCTTGCAAATCGGTCATCTTTGAGTATTTGACCCCACATTGGGCAATAATGATGCTAAAGACATCGTTTGCGATCCAAGTGATTCGTTCAAGATACGAAGGGATGATTCTATGTTCTGCTCGCAGTGTGGCGCCCCCATGGGCGATAACGACAAGTTCTGCGGCGTGTGTGGTGCTCCTAATGCCGGTGCCTCTGGCCCCGCTCCCCAGGGACAGCCTCAGCCCCAGCAGTTTGTTTCGCAACCGCCCGTGGCGAATGCGCCAAAGGGCTGTGTGGCTCAGGCGTTCCAAGATATGACCAAGACTCCGGGCGTGCTTCAGCGTGTATGCCAAATCGCGTTTTTGCCGGCGCTGATTTGCGTTGTGTCGGTGCTCGTGTTGTTTATTCCCGTTATTGGCGGCATTGCGGCTGCCATCGGCTTTTTGGCAGCTTGCATTGCGAGCGTGTGCGGTTCCGGCTTTGGTATTGAGTGGGGCCGTGATCTTTCGCTCAAGGTCGATGACGGCATGGATCGTCCGCTGATGCGTTCCACGTCGTTTGGTCTCGGAGTCTTTTCGAGCGTTATTTCGGTCGTGCTCGAGGTTATCGCTGCCATTCCCGTTATCGGTGTAGTGCTTTCGCTGGCGGAGGGCGCGGTAATTGGCGCCGCAGGCTCGTATTCGTATTACGGCTCTTATGCGCTCGAAGCTGCGCTGTTTGGCTCGCTTGGCCTGCTTGTCCTGGCGCTAATTGCCTCGGCGATTCTGGGTGTCTTCTTTAAGATGTTCGCCGACATTGCCGTGATGCACTTTGCGGTGACCGGGCGCGTCGAGAGCGCGTTTTCGCTCGATAAGGTCTGGGCGGCCTTTAAGCACAACAAGACCAAGCTGTTCTGTGCTTCGTTCCTTCCCGAGTTTTTGACGGGCCTGGTTTCCAACGCCATTACGTGGATCTTGACAGCTGTCTTTGGTGCCATCGCCGGAATTGGCGCGTACGGCTATTACTATCGCCCCACGGGTATCGAGGCGATTGTTACCGCCGGTGGTGTCACGCTCGTATTGTTCCTGGTGCTGATTGCATTCGTCACGGTGTTCCTTACGGTCTTTGGCAAGATGCTCAAGCACCGTGCCGTTGGCTATTGGGCTGCACGTTATGCAAGCGAATGGGCCGATGAGGACAAGGACGACGTTTTGACTTTTGTGCTCCCGGGTGAGAAGAAGCCTGCTCCTGCGGGATTCAATCCCACGGCAGCCACTGGTGCAGCGCCTGCCCCGGCGCCCGCGCCTGCACCTGCCCCGGCACCCGCGCCTGCCCCTGCCCCGGCACCTGCTCCTG
>UQZH01000011.1 GCA_900545445.1 uncultured Collinsella sp.
GGGAAGGGGTGGGGAAAGGTGTTGAAAAATGGGGCGGTTCCCCATATTATTAATGACGTCGACAGGCGGGGTGGTTCCCCGCGTACGTGCCATCTGAGTAACCGAGGGGAGGGCGCACATGGGAATGACTGGTGCATACGAGCGCAATCTCGATGCAAAAGGTCGTCTGTCCCTGCCTGCACCCCTTCGCGAGGAACTTGGAGAGCACGTTCGCGTGTTCAAAGCCCTGGATGTCGATGCTCTGTACGTGTTCTCTGCCGAGGCCTTCGATAAGTGGGTCGAAGGACTCTTCGCGGGTCGTGAGGGCCACGAGGGTTTTAACCCGCGTGACATCAACGACCAGAAGCTCATGAGGGCGATCAACAAGCGCACCACGTCGATGGATGTGGACAGCGCCGGTCGTATCGGTCTTTCTGAGTCTCTCCGCAAGCAGGCGAACCTTGACCGCGAGGTCACGGTTGTGGGCAACTACGACCACCTTGAGGTTTGGGACCGCGCCGCGGCCGATGAGGACGATGACGACGAGGCTCTGCTTGACCTCTTCTTCTCGTAAGGGCAAGGCACGAGTAACGGATGGAGCGTGGGATCTTGACACAAGAATATCGGCATGAACCTGTCATGCTCGGCGAAGTGCTTGAGTCGCTGCAGCTCAAGAGCGGCTCCGTTGTCTGCGATTGCACCCTTGGCGGTGCCGGTCATTCGGTAAAGATGGCCGCGCAGGTGGGGGAGACGGGCCTTTTGCTCGGCGTCGATCAGGACGACATGGCCCTCGAGGCCGCTGGTGCCCGTCTGGACCGCGAGGTTCCCGGCGTCCCGCACCAGCTGCTGAAGGGCAACTTCGGCGACTTGGACGAGCTGCTTTGCTCGGCCGAGGTGCCCGGGGTCGATGGCTTCCTGTTTGACTTGGGCGTTTCGTCACCGCAACTCGATATCCCTGGCAGGGGCTTTTCGTATAACGAAGATGCTCCATTGGACATGCGGATGGATCCGGGTAACAACACCCTAAACGCAGCTGAGGTCATCAACACCTATAACGAACACGACCTCGCCCGGATTCTACGCGTCTACGGCGAAGAGAAGTTCGCCTCGCAGATTGCGCGCGAGATTGTGCGCCGTCGCGAGCAAGAACCGATCGAAACTACAGGCCAATTTGTCGAGATCATCAAGGCTGGCATTCCGGCTGCCGCTCGTCGGCACGGTGGGCACCCGGCCAAGAAGAGCTTCCAGGCCATTCGCATCGAGGTCAACCACGAGCTCGATGTACTCGAGAGGGGGCTTGACGCCGCTACCAGGTGGCTCAACCCGGGCGGACGCATCTGCGTCATCTCGTATCACTCGCTCGAGGACCGTATCGTAAAGAACCACTTTAAGGAGATGAGCCAGGGGTGCACGTGTCCGCCGGAGATTCCGGTGTGCGTGTGCGGCAACGTGCCGATACTCAAGGTCATCACCCGCAAACCCTTGGTTGCCCAACCCGATGAGGTCGCGCGCAACCCTCGGGCGAGATCAGCCAAAATCCGCGTGGCGCAGCGCCTGTAGGCGCGACCGCGCGAAATTGGACCTCCCGCTCGCACCATAAACGAAGCTTAAACACACTACCAACGTACTCGGGATGGGAGGCGGCATATCATGGGCTATAACACCTCAAACGCAGCACTCGCCTATGATATGAACGCCATGCCCGCCTACCGCGAGGCACCGCAGGCGCCCGTTGCCCCTCGTGAGCAACGCACGCCGCGTTTTGATGTCTACACGGGCGCGGGCCGTCAGGCAAACCAGGCGGTAAGCCCGGTTTTCATGAGCGTTCTTAAAACGGTTTGCATCATTGCGGCTGTCTTCATGACGATCGGTGTCGCGCGCGTGGCGCTTGCCGGTGTTACGGCCCAGGTGCTTAACGGCAACGCAGAGCTTACCAACACGCTCGAGAAGGCGACCGACGAGAGTTCTAACCTTGAGGTCATGCATTCGGTCTATGGTGCCGACACGCGTATTCGCGATCTTGCGGGCGCCTATGGCATGGTGGAGCCCAGCGAGAGCGTTACGCTTGACTTTTCGCAGGATGCAGCCGCGGGCGCTAGCTCGACTGCGGCCGCTCAGTAAATAAGACGGTAGCTGAGTATGACAAATGACTATCGCCGCGGTTCCGACGGGGACCACGGGTCTGGACGTCCCTCCTCGCGGGGACGTTCTGGTTATCAAGGAACGGGTCGGCCATCTTACAACGCGGGGCCGTCCTATGGCAACGACCCTGCGTCGCGTCTTCGTGGTTCGGGCGGACCTCGGGTGCGCAATACGGGCGCGTGCAAGGGGTCGTCGTCTGAATGGGTTACGGGAACGCCGCTGCCTCGCCGCGATGTCGTTATGGGCTGTATCGGGGTTGGCCTTGCCGCGGGCGTCTTCCGTCTTGCCGAATACCAGATCGTGAATGCTGACAAGCTGCGCGAGCGCGCGGACGCGCGTCGTCTGCTTTCACAGACGCTCTATGCCAAACGTGGCACTATCTACGACCGCAACGGCAACGTGCTGACGTCGTCAGTCGAATGCCGCAATGTCGCCGTGAACCCTCAGCTTGTCGAGGACGTCGACAAGACGGTCTCGGCGCTGGTCAAGGCCACCGGTATCGATAAAAAGACCTGTCGCAAGCTGGTACTGTCTGATGGTTCCTGGGTGTATATCAAGCGCCAGGTCGACGAGGATGACGCTGCCGCCCTGGAAAAGAAGAATCTACCCGGCGTGCTCTTTGAGCAGGCGATGAAGCGGGTTTACCCGTATGGAAACCTGGCTTCTCAGGTGCTGGGCGTCGTGAACGTGGACAACGCTGGCCTGACTGGACTCGAAAAACAATACGATGAGCTTCTGACCGGAACGAATGGCTCTCTTGTGCGCGAGCGCGCAAGAGATGGCGGCTACATCGCGGGCGGTGCCTATAAAAAGGTTGCCGCGATTGATGGCGTGGATATCGTGACGACGATCGACGTCAACATTCAGCGCGCCGCGGAAGATGCCTTGGCCGAGGCGGTCGAGAAGACGAAGGCCAAAAACGGGTCGGCCCTGGTGACCGACCCGACGACTGGAGAGATCCTGGCCGCCTGCTCGTATCCGACCTACGACCAGACCAATTTGGAAAACGCCAAGACCGAGGACATGAACCTTCGTCTGGTGACGGATGCCTACGAGCCCGGCTCGGTCTTTAAGACGCTGGTTGCGGGCGCCGGATTTGATTTGGGCGTTGTGCGCCCGAGCACATCGTTTGAGGTTCCCGCGAGTATCAAGGTGGGCGACGATACCGTTACCGATGCCGACAAGCGTGACTACACCATGACAATGGACGTACGCGAGATGATGCGCCGTTCGTCCAATGTCGGTTTTGTCCTGGTGGGGCGCAAGATCGGTGCCGATGATTTTGCCACCTATGTGGACAAGTGGGGTATCGGTCATAGCTCCGGTGTCGATTTTCCGGGTGAGAGTCTGGGCATCGTCAAGGAGCGCGACCAGTACGATGGTGCCACCTTGGGTGCTATGAGCTTTGGCCAGGCGCTGTCCGTCTCGCCGATTGAGGTCGCACGTGCCGTGGGCGGCATCGCGAACGGCGGCGTGATGATGACTCCGCACTTCTATAAGTCGAGCAAGGGCGATGAAAAGGATTGGGGCGAGGGGGATCGCGCGATTTCCGAGGAGGCCGCCTCGCAGGTGACATCGTGTATGCAGACGGTCGTTGCCGAGGGAACGGGCGTTGGCGGCGCGGTGGACGGCTATGACGTGGCGGGCAAGACAGGTACGGCCGAGCGCGCCGATGAGAACGGCGGCTACCTCAAAGAGAACTACATGTCGTCTTTTATGGGGTTTGCCCCGGCGCAGTCGCCCAAGGTCCTGTGCTATATCACCCTTGACGGAACCCCGTCAGGCTCCGATGCCGCCGCAGTGCCGTTCCAGTCCATTATGGCCAGTGCGCTTGACGTGTTGGGTGTCCCGCGCACCAAGTAGGGGGTTACTATCTATGAAATGGCCAGTCGGTTAATCCGGGTTGTTCACACGCCCTGCACCACGCGTAGGCGGCGCTGGGATACAATACGCCGATAGCATTATTAGGTTTACAGGGGAGCTGCAATGATAGAGATCGCCGTCAACAATCTCGCGGCCGCAACAGGGGCCCGAACCGTGACGGGAGAAGCCGATCGGGTATGCCGCGGTTGCGTTATCGACTCGCGCCAGGTTGAGGAGGGCACGATATTCGTCGCCTTCCCGGGTGAAAAGGTCGACGGCAACGACTTTGCTTCCCGTGCCATCGAGTCGGGTGCCGGCGCCGTAGTGATGACGCGCGAGCCCGATGCCGAGCTGCTTTCGCTGGCCCATGAGAAGGGCTGCGCCATCCTGCATACCGATGACCCCGAGGAGTTTTTGCTGCGCCTGGCTCACGCTTATCGTTTGGAGCTTGGCTGCCTGGTAATTGGCATTACCGGCTCTATCGGCAAGACGACGACCAAGGACGTGCTCGCCGCGGTGCTCGCCAAGCGCTATCGCGTTTGGGCAACCAAGGGTAACTACAACAACCTGATCGGTATGCCGCTCACGGTGCTGGCGGCCCCTGCCGACACCGAGGTTCTGGTGCTCGAGATGGGCATGAACCATTTCCACGAGATTGAGCGCATGTCTCAGTCCGCCAATCCCAACCTTGCCATTGTGACCAAGATCGGCACCTCCCATATCGGTATTCTGGGCAGTCGCGAGAATATCGCTCGTGCCAAATCCGAGATTGTTGGCGGCATGTGCGCCGCCGGAGACCTTCTCCCGTTGCTGGTTTTGGGTGGTGAGGACGACTTTACCCCGTTCATCCGCGACACCTTTGCCGCGCCTGCGGGCGTCGACGTGATGCTTGCGGGCGTCTCGGACGACGATGAGGTCCGTGCGTGCGACATTCGCATTGATGACGAGGGACGCCCGGTCTTTACGCTCGATTTTGGCTTGGGCGAGACTATCGATACACTGCTTGCCATTCCCGGCGCGCAGTCCGTTCCCAATGCCGTCAAGGCCGCAGCGGTTGCCTATCGCCTTGGCGTGACGCCCGAGCAGATCGATGCCGCCTTTAGGGGTCTTACGATTACCGGGCATCGTCAGGAAATCAAGCGCGCCAAGAGCGGCGCCCGCGTCATCGACGACTCATATAACGCCAGTGCCGAATCGATGGCAGCCGGCCTCGACCTGCTGTGTTCGCTTTCGTGCACGGGTTCGCGCATGGCGGTTCTGGGCGAGATGGGCGAGATGGGCGACGAGGCTCCTCGCATGCATGAGCTGGTGGGCGCCTATGCGGCGGCCAAGAAGCTCGATATGCTCGCATGTGTCGGCGGTGAGCTTGCCCAGCGTATGGCCGAGGCCGCGCGCATGATGGGTATGGATGAGGACCGCATTCAGGTGTTCTCCGACTATCAGCAGGTGCTCGACCGTATGGGCGGCGCTCTTGAGCAGCATGGTGTCGTGCTGGTCAAGGGCTCACGCTTCGTTGAGCTCGATCGCTTTGTGGAAGGTGTGTGCTAGTCCATGTTCGGCAATCCTTCGTATCCTACGTACCAGGCATTTTTGGGATTGGGCATCGCCGCCGTCATCGCGATGCTGCTTATGCCGTGGTGGATTAAGCTCCTGAAGGTCGAGGGCATCGGCCAGCAGGTTCGCGCCGATGGCCCCAAGCGTCACCTGATTAAGCAGGGCACGCCCACCATGGGTGGCGTCATCATCCTGGTTGCCGTTTCGCTGACCTGCCTTTTGATGGGAAAGCTCACCACCGAGCTCGTGCTTGTGCTGCTCGCCACGCTGGCAACCGGCGTTCTTGGCCTCATCGACGACCTGACTTCTGTCACGCACGGCCGCTCGCTCGGCCTGACGCCTCACGCCAAGATGATTGGCCTTACCCTCATCTGCGTTACCTTTACCGTGCTTGCTGTCAACTGGTGCGGCGTCGCCCCCGAGATTCGTTTCCCCGGTGGCCTGACGATCGACCTTGGTGTGCTCTCGACCACCATTTGCGGCCTCTCTTTTCCGTGGCTCTACCTTGTCTTTTGCTGGCTGATGATCGCGGGCCTTTCCAACGCCGTAAACCTCACCGACGGCTTGGACGGTCTTGCCGGCGGCACCTCCATGATCGCCATGCTGGCCATGGCTGCCATGGCGTTTTTGCACGGCGATGTGAACCTGTCCATCTTCTGCACGGCGTGCGCCGGCGCCTGCCTGGGCTTTTTGTGGTTCAACTGCTATCCGGCGAGCATCTTTATGGGCGATACCGGCTCGCTTGCCCTGGGTGCCGCTTTTGCCTGCACCTCCATCATGACCAACACCGAAGTCGTTTCCCTCATCATCGGCGGTCTGTTTATCGTCGAGACCCTGTCGGTCATGATCCAGGTTGTCTATTTCCACTTTACGCACAAGCGCGTCTTCCTTATGGCGCCCATTCATCATCATTTTGAAAAGAAGGGCTGGGCCGAGACCAAGGTCGTCATCCGTTTTTGGATTGTCGCCGCGGCCTTCGGAGCCCTGGGCCTCGCGTTGTTCTTCCAGTTGGGATAGTGGTCTTTCATGCCTCTTGCTGATGTCTTTAGCCTGCTCGTTTTGGGCCAGGGTAAGTCCGGTCTTGATGTCGCTCGCTGGGCGCTTGCACATCCCGAGCGTGTGAGTGCCGTTACCGTTTACGGTGGCGGCACGTCCGAGCCCAACGATGCCACGCGCTCGCTCGAGGCGCACGGGGCATCGTTTGTCTACGGAACCGAGCAGGTCGAGGGCGCGTTTGATGTATGCGTGACGTGTCCGGGCATCTCGGAGTTCTCGGCATTCTTTAAGGCTGGCCGTGATCACGCTGCCCAGATTATGGGTGAGCCCGAGTTTGCCTACCGTCTGTCTCCCCAAAATTGGATTGCCATTACGGGCACCAACGGCAAGACGACAACCACGTCACTGACCGATTACCTGCTTAAGGCAGCGGGCGAGGCGAGCGTTGCTGTCGGCAACATTGGCGAGCCTCCGGTGAACGAGATCGATGGCCGTGCGCATAACGAGTGGTTTGTGGCGGAGCTTTCGAGCTATCAGATCGCAACGACCCAGGAGCTTCACCCCCGTGTGGCGGTGCTGCTCAACATTACCCCCGACCATCTGGGCTGGCATAAGAGCCATAAGAACTATGCGCTCGCCAAGATTGAGCTCTTCGAGAATATGGTCGACGATGACCTGGTGATTGTTGACGTCGAGGATGCCGGTATCCACGAGTTCGATGAGTACATCTATGTTCCGGGCCGTCGCATCTGCAAGGTTGCTTTTGACGAGCCTGCGGGCGAGGA
The DNA here is from genome assembly GCA_900545445.1 of uncultured Collinsella sp. GTDB lineage: Bacteria > Actinomycetota > Coriobacteriia > Coriobacteriales > Coriobacteriaceae > Collinsella. The sequence goes on from UQZH01000011.1 coordinate 7,320, forward strand.
CGCCGCATTTGTGCGCGATGGCAAGATGGTCGTTCGCCTGAAGGGCGTCGAGACCCCGCTCGTCGATACGTCCGAGCTTAAGATTTCGGGCCATCACAATGTAATCAATGCCCTGTGTGCTGCCACGGCGGCCCTGACGGTCGGCGCCGATGTTGAAGGTGTGTGTCGCGGCCTGGTCTCGTTCCAGCCGCTGGAGCACCGCGTTGAGCCCTGTGGCGAGATCGATGGCGTGCGCTATGTTAACGATTCCAAGGCAACGAACACCGATGCGGTCGAAAAGGCCCTGACGGCGTTTCCCGATGACGATGTGATCTTGCTGCTCGGCGGTCACGATAAGGGCACGCCGCTCGAGTCCTTTGCCCGCGTTGTGATGGATAACGTTCGCTCGGTGGTCTGCTTTGGCGACGCGCGCGAGCGCTTTACCGCCGCTATGGACGAGGCGGATGTCGACGGTGATGTCGATATCGCCCAGGCCGACGACCTGCGCGATGCCGTGGACGTTGCCCGTTCGCTCTCGAGCCGCGGCGATGTGATCTTACTGTCGCCCGCCTGCTCTTCGTTCGATGAGTTCTCGGGCTACGAGGAGCGCGGTCGCGTGTTTAAGGACTATGTGGCCCAGCTTGCCGCTGCGTCCAATACGCAAATGGAATAGGGGTTGCCGGTGAGAGAGGAGAGCCCCCGACAGAATATGAGGAGGCCCGACTCGGACCGTGCTTCCTCGCAGTGCATCACGCCGCGCGCCGGTCGTCGCACGCAGGGCATCGGCGAACGTTATATCGCCGGCGTCCCCGCACGTATCATGCGACCCCGCCTGGTCTTTTTGACCTGCCTGTTCTCGCTGGTCTGTTTTGGCCTGCTTATGGTGTACTCGGCTTCTTCAGTCGAGGCGCTTCACGAGAACGACTCCGCGACCTACTTTTTGTTCCGGCAGTTTATGTTCACTGTCGTCGGTGTTGCTGCCCTCGAGTTCATCGCGCGCGTTGCACCCGATAGCTGGTTTGGCGAAGGGGCGCTTAAACTTGCCCTTATCGCTATGATGATCTTGCTGCTTGCGGTGTTCCTCTTTGGTAGCGGCAGCCGTGGCGCTACGCGTTGGCTGAGCATTGCCGGCATTCAGTTTCAGCCATCGGAGTTTCTCAAGCCGTTTGCCATTGCCTATTCTGCCATCATGCTCGATCGCGTGTTTTCGCCCGGCGGTAACATCAATGAGTTCCTTAAGGGCATGGGCTTATATTTGGGCATATCGCTCGTCTTGATTTTTATTCAGCCCGACTTTGGCACCATCCTGATTATTCTGTTGACGATCATGTGCATGGCGCTCTTTGCCGGCCTTGACCCAAAATACATTATCGGTGCGATTCTTGCTGGCGCCGTCATCATCGTGATCGCTCTTGTCGTCGAGCCGTACCGTATGGTGCGCATTCAGGTTCTCTTGAACCCTTGGGCAGATGAATATGGAGACGGGTATCAGGCAACGCTCGCCATTATGGCGTTTGCTTCGGGCGGACTGTTCGGCCGCGGTATCGGCAACTCAACCATGAAGTACTCGTATTTGCCCGAGGCTCACAACGACTACATCCTGGCCATCATTGGCGAGGAGGTTGGCTTTTTGGGGACGCTGCTGTTTTTCTTGGTGTTTGCGATGCTGATCTACTCGGCGTTTCGAATTGCCGAGCAGGCCGCCGATCGTCGCGGGGCGCTCATGGCTTCGGGCTCTGCGGTTATCCTCGCGGTGCAGTTTTTGATCAACGCGCTGGGTATTCTCAACGTGTTTCCTATGACGGGTAAGCCGCTGCCGTTTATCAGCTATGGCGGCTCGTCGATTATCGTGTCGCTCATGCTCGCCGGGCTTATTTTGCGCGTGTCGCACGAGAGCGCTCGACGCGATGAATACGATCGTCGTCGCGATAGCTTTGCCGTTATGGACGAGAGCACTGCCGGTGTTCCCCATACGCGTGGGGAGCGCTCGTCGCGTGGCGGTTTTACCGTCTTGAACGGTTTTGCTTCGGAGTCGGATGCTCGTCCGCGCTCGGTGCCGCAGAGTCGCCCGCAACGACCGACGCCGCGCAATACGGGTGGCGGATATAATCGGATCGACTTGAATTCGGACCCGTCGGCGCGCTTGCGCACCGACGACCAGGGGCCGCGCGTACGAAGGGACTACCATGACCGATAAGATGACCGTTGCTATCGCAGCCGGCGGCACGGCGGGACATATCAACCCCGCACTTGCCTTGGCCGAGGAGCTACGTGACCGTGGCCACCACGTTGTGTTTGTGGGTCAGTCGCATAAGCTCGAGGGTCGTCTGGTTCCCGAGGCAGGGTTCGATTTTGTGCCGATTACGGTTACGGGCTTCGACCGCTCTCGCCCTTGGACGGCATTGAGCTCGCTGTGGCGTGTCTATAAGGCGAAGCGCGCGCTCGGCAGCCATTTTTCTAAAGCCTGCAAGCCCGATGTCGCTATAGGTTTTGGCGCCTATGTCGAGGTCCCGCTTCTGGGCTGGTGCAAAGACGCGGGCATTCCGTATCTGCTGCATGAACAGAACTCCGTTCCGGGCCTTGCTAACAAGATGATGAGTTCGCATGCCGCCCGCGTTTGCATCTCGGTGCCGGCAGCACGTTCCGTGTTTGAGCGTGAGGGCGATCCTGACCATGTGCTCATGACCGGCAACCCCGTGCGCCGTTCTGTGATCGAGGGGGATCGGGTTCGCGGTCGCAGGGCTCTCGACGTGCCTGAGGACGCCACACTCCTGCTGGTTTTTGGCGGCTCACTTGGTGCTCAACATCTTAATGAGCGCGTGGCTTCGCTTAAAAACGAGTTGCTCTCGCGCGATAATCTCTATGTTTTGCATTCGACGGGCGCCGATGGCTTCGAGGACACCGAGCGTGCTCTTGCCCTGATGCCCGAGGAGGCGAAGCGGTATCGCGTCCAGCCCTACATCGACAATATGGGCGATATGCTGGCCGCGGCCGATTTGGTCCTCTCGCGCTCGGGCGCTTCGAGCGTTGCCGAAATCGCGGCCCTTGCCACACCTTCGGTACTGGTGCCGTATCCGCATGCGACGGCCGATCATCAGACCACCAATGCCCGCTATCTGGTCGATGCCGGTGCTGGCGTGCTCTGCGCCGATGCCGATATTGATACCCAGGCGTTTGCCGATGAGCTGCTGCATCTTATCGATGATGCGCAGGCGCGCGATGCCATGCGTCAGGCGGCTCGCGGTTTGGCCCAGGACCGCGCTGCCGTCCTTTTGGCAGACGCGGTAGAAGGATTGCGTTAGTTAGACGGGATATCGCGGGTCGCCCTCGCGCGGATGCGGTAGGTGCGGTACAGTAGACGGGTTACAGGCAGTGTTTACGCAAGGAGTACACGAGCACATGGCTGATTCCCAGACTGCAACCTCCGCGCCCGATTTCAAGAGCGCCCATTTTATCGGTATCGGTGGCGCCGGCATGAGCGGCATCGCCCTCGTCCTTCACGAACGCGGCTATGTCGTTACCGGCTCCGACCTTAAGACGTCGCGCTATATTCGCCAGCTTACCCGCGCCGGCGTGAAGGTGCATGTGGGCCATGAGGCCGCCACCATCGACGAGGTCAAGCCCGACGTCGTCGTGGTCTCTACCGCTATTCCCGAGTCCAACCCCGAGCTCGTCCGTGCGCGCGAGCTGGGTATTCCCGTGTGGCCTCGCGCCAAGATGCTCTCGGCTCTGGGCCACGGCTACACCACCGTCGCCGTCGCCGGTACTCACGGCAAGACCACGACCTCTTCGATGTGTGCCACCATGCTCGACCGCATGGGTCTGGACCCCAGCTTCCTGATCGGTGGCATTGTTGAGGGCTACGATACCAACGGCAAGAACGGCTCGGGCGACTATTTTGTCGCCGAGGCGGATGAGTCCGACAGCTCCTTCCTGTTCCTTAACCCCAATGTGGTCATCGTGACCAACGTCGAGGCCGACCATCTCGATCATTACTCGGGTATCGAGGAGATCGAGGCCACCTTCGCCAAGTTTATGAGTCTGGTGGGCGAGGACGGCACGGTCATCGTCTGTGGCGAGGACCCGCATCTGGTCGAGCTTGCCAAGTCGACGGGCCGTCATGTGCTTTCCTATGGCTTTGCCGAGACCAACGACATCGTCTGCGTGCATCCGGATGTCAAGGGCATCCAGAGCGACTTTATCGTTCGCTTTGAGGACGGCACCGAGCACGCTGTCGAGATTAAGAGCAACCCCGGTCGTCACAACATGCTCAACGCCACGGCCGTCTTGACCGTCGCCCATGTCCTAGGCCTCGATATCGACGCCGCCGCTAAGGCACTTTCGAGTTTTGAAGGCGTCCGCCGTCGCTTTACCCACGTGGGCGATATCGACGGCATCACGGTGGTTGACGATTACGGCCATCATCCCACCGAGATCAAGGCGACGCTCGCTGCTGCCTCTTCGCTGGGCTACAAACATGTCGACGTCGTGTTCCAGCCGCACCGCTATTCGCGCCTGCAGGCTCTGTGCGATGACTTTGCCGACGCATTCGCCAATGCTGACAAGCTGCTGTTGATTGACGTGTTCTCTGCCGGCGAGATGCCCATCCCGGGTGTCACGTCCAAGATGCTTGCCGATACCGTGCGCGCCAAGCATCCCGGCAAGGAGGTCGTGTACTGCTCGAGCCGTCTTGAGCTCAATGAGGAGCTCGAGAAAATGGTGGGCGAGGGCGATTTGCTGCTTACCATGGGCGCCGGCGACGTCACGACGGTCGGCCCCGAGTTCATCGAGTATCTGACTGCCAAGAAAGACGCTTAAACCCCATGGGTCTGTTTAACGCCGTCATGGCGCTTTCGGGCATGATCGATACGGACGTAATTGAGGATGAACGCCTCGCGCGCCATACGAGCTATCGTATCGGCGGCAAGGCGGACCTCTTTGTGACGTGTCACAGCTATCATGCCTTGCGTCGCGCCGTGGCGGTGCTCGATCGTGAGCAGGTGCCGTGGGTCATTATCGGCAAGGGATCTAATCTGCTTGTTGCCGATGCAGGCTATCGCGGCGCCGTCATTTCGTTGGGGCGTGAGTTCCAGCGTACGGTTGTCGCCGAAGACGGTTGTACGCTGACGGTCGGTGCGGGCGTAATATTCGCTCGCCTAGTCAACGACGCGCTGTCGCGCAGCCTTTCGGGCCTTGAGTTTGCGGTCGGTATTCCCGGCTCCGTTGGCGGCGCCGTGTCCATGAATGCCGGCACGCGAACCGAGTGGATTGGCTCGCTGGTCGAAGATGTCGTTACGTTTGACCCGAGCTCCGGCATCAAGCATTACGCGGGCTCGGAGATCGCTTGGGGCTACCGTGAATGCAGCCTGCCGCGTAACGAGATCATTCTGGAATGCGTGCTCAAGCTCAAACCTGCGCCCAAGGCCGATATCCGTGAACGTATGGAGCGGTACCTGACGCGGCGTAAGCGCACACAGCCCATGGGCTGTGCATCCTGCGGGTCGGTATTTCGCAACCCGCCCGATGCGAGCGTGGGCAAGCTTATCGAGGATTGTGGATTAAAGGGTTTTTCGGTTGGCGGCGCGGAAGTTTCGCCCGTACACGCTAATTTTATCGTTAATAACGGAACCGCCTCGGCCGATGACGTGGCCGCGGTTATCAGACATGTGCACGGAAAGGTGAGGGAGGCGTATGGCATCGAGCTCAGACCGGAAGTTAAATTCCTCGGCTTCTAGAGCATCGAAACCAACCTTCCGCCGCGCCGGAGGGCGTTCCGGCGCACCGTCTCAGCCTCAACGTAAGTCCGTTATGCCTTCTAAGCCTGCTGGGTCCGTGCGGCCTGCCAAACGTTCGACTGTCGGTTCGCAGCTTGGCGGACGCCCCGCGGCCAAAAATGTTGCTCGTCCGGTGGCACGTCCCTCGGTGACGCCCAAACCGGCGATGGGCGCCATACCTTCTCGCCCCATAGCGTCGCCCAAGCCCTCGTTGGGGGCAAAGGTGACGCGTCCCGGTCGCGCGCTGGGTGCATCTAAGCCACGTATGCTGACGTCGGTGTCGGCCTCCGCAAAACCGCAATCGGGCAAAAAGGGCTCTAATCCGTTGTCATCGATCGGCGCCCTGGCAAATCATGCGGCGGGTGCCGCTTCTGCCGTTAAGGGCAAGGGCAAAATCGCGGGCGGCATCCTTGCCGCTCTGGCAGTGCTTGCAGTCGTTGCCGTCGTCGTCATTAACTCTGGCCTGTTCGCCGCTACCGATATTCAGATCCAGGGCAGCGAGCATGTGACCAAGCACGATGCCATCCAGCTGATCGATCTGCCCGAGGACACGTCGCTGTTCAATGTGAATCCCGACCAGATCACCGAGGGCCTCAAGCAAAATCCGTGGGTTTCGGGCGTGGATGTTCAGCGTCAATTTCCCCATACGCTCATCATCACGCCGACGGAACGCAAGGTTATCGCAATTGCCTACATTAGCTCCGACGATCTTGCATGGGCGATCGGGGACGATGACACATGGATTGCACCGCTGTCTACCTCGGTCGATGTTGACGACCAGGGCAATGTCATCACAACGGGGGAGGGTGCCAACACCCTAAACGGCATCGATGCCGCCCTGGCGCTCGCCAAACATTACGGAGCCGTGCTGCTGACCGATGTCTCGGCCGATGTCGCGCCGGTTTCGGGGCAAGCGGTAAATTCCAAGGCGGTCAAGGCCGGCCTGGATTACGTCCGCGGATTCTCGAGCGAGTTCCTGGGCCAGGTCAAGGATATTTCCACGCCCTCGGTCGAGGCCATCTCGGCGAATCTCGATAACGGTATCGAGGTGTCGCTCGGAGATTCGGATGACATTGCCAAAAAGGAGCGTATCGTTACCAAGCTGCTTTCGCAGGTGGAGGGCGTGACGTATATCAACGTTCGATCTCCTGGCAACTATACGTTTAGGAACGCACCGACCTCGTAGCGTCTTCTGGCCTTTGTTGACGGGGCATACCGCGCCGTTTATCTGGTTTGTTTGGTTTTCACCGTCAATTATTTGACTGATACGTTCATAATGTGCAAACATAATACGGTTTACCTTTGCATTTACTTTCAACTTGAAGGTTAATGTGCGCAGGGGTCAACCCATGCTATGGCAATAACCTTTGTTCGGAGGACCGACATGCACGAGACAGAGATCAACAACTACCTTGCCGTCATTAAGGTGGTCGGCGTCGGCGGCGGCGGTACCAACGCGGTCAATCGAATGATCGAAGAGGGTATCCGCGGCGTCGAGTTTGTTGCCATCAACACCGATGCTCAGGCACTCGCGATCTCTGATGCCGATATCAAGGTGCACATCGGCACCGACCTGACCCGCGGCCTGGGCGCTGGCGCCAACCCCGAGGTCGGCCGTAAGGCCGCCGATGAGTCCCGCGACGACATCGCCGAGGCGCTCGCTGGCGCCGATATGGTGTTCATCACCTGCGGCGAGGGCGGCGGCACCGGTACCGGCGCTGCCCCCATCGTTGCCGATATCGCGATGAACGAGGTCGGCGCGCTGACCGTCGCCGTCGTGACCAAGCCCTTTACGTTTGAGGGCCGCAAGCGCAAGAAGAGCGCCGAAGAAGGCATTAAGACGCTTTCCGACTGCGTCGACACCATGATCGTTATCCCTAACGACAAGCTGCTCGACATCGCCGAGAAGAAGACCACCATGCTTGAGGCCTTCGCAATCGCCGATGGCGTCCTTTCCCAGGGCACCCAGGGCATCACCGACCTCATCACCGTCCCCGGTATCATCAACCTGGACTTCGCCGATGTTAAGACCATCATGAAGCAGGCCGGTACCGCCATGATGGGTATCGGTACCGCTTCTGGGGACACCCGTGCCGTCGACGCTGCCCAGCAGGCTATTTCCAGCCCGCTGCTCGAGAGCTCCATCGATGGCGCTACGCGCGTCCTGCTTTCCATTGCCGGTTCCAAGGACCTGGGCATTCAGGAGATCAGCGACGCCGCCGACGTTGTCGCCAACGCCGTCGACCCCGAGGCCAACATCATCTTCGGTACCGTTGTCGACGAGTCCCTGGGCGATCAGGTGCGTATTACCGTCATCGCTACGGGCTTCTCCGACTCCAACGTCAACCGTCAGGACGAGCTCTTCGCTGCACAGCAGTCCCAGAGCAAGGCCGCTGCTTCTACCGAGCCGCAGCGCACCGCTCCTGCCACGAGCCCGGCTCAGGCTGCCCCGACTCGCAACGTCGGTGGTACCGAGCTCCCCAACTTTGGCAACGACCAGTTTGAGCTTCCTGACTTCCTCAAGCGCGGCAGCTTCTAGTTCGTTTTTCTCAGCGACCTGTATGGGGTGCGTCCGATTGGGCGCACCCTTTTTGTTGTGTTTTGCCTTTGTAAACGAAAGCCTCCAATCTCCTTACGTTCCCCTTACGTTTAGCCCCTACCGCTGCGGGTATCCTTTTGATGAAGTATGGCAGCCGTGTGGCACGGACTGCTGCGGCGTCGCCGCGATACTTGTGTTATTAGGAGGCTTTAGTATGGCAGCACGTGCGGACAGCGTTTCGCGTGTCGACCATGATGGAGTTACGTTGGTAGAGGGCGCGACGCACGATGTTCGCTTTGCTTTTACCGAACGCGCCGGCGGTGTTTCCGAAGATGCGTACTCCTCACTCAATCTGGGCTCGCATGTTGGCGATGACCCCTTTGCCGTTCAAGAAAATCGTCGCCGCGCACTCGAGGCCTTGGGTGCCGCCGAGTGCGAGCACAACCTGCTTGTTCCCAATCAAGTACACGGTGACCATGTCGTGACGGTGACCTCGAACGGTGCTGATGATCTCGAGAACATTCGCGAGCAGATTGCCGAGGGCTGCGATGCCATCGTCTGCATGGCCCGTGAGGTACCCGTGATGCTCTGCTTTGCCGATTGCGTTCCCGTGGTGCTGGTGGCTCCCGGCGGCTTTGCCGTGGTGCACTCTGGCTGGAAGGGCACGATTGCGCGCATTTCCGCCAAGGCGTGCCAAGCGCTCTGCGAGGCGGCTGGCTGCAAGCCGGACGACATCTCTGCCTACATTGGGCCCCATATCCTGGGCGACGAGTACGAGGTGTCCCAAGAACTTATGGATCGCTTTGCCGCCGAGTTCGCGTGCATCGATGCCTCTGCTTCTCGTATGCTCGATCTTTCCGCCGCCATTCGCGAGGCGCTGATGGACGCCGGCGTCGAGGCGAGCAGCATTGTGGACACCAAGCTTTCCACCGTTCGTCAGAACGACCGCTTTTATTCCTACCGCAACGAGGGCGGCACCTGTGGGCGCCATGCTGCGATCGGCGTGATGCTATGAGAAAGATCGCATCGGTCCTGAGTGCTGCAGTGCTTACGCTCACGCTGTGTGCTTGCTCCTCGGGATCTTCCACATCTTCTATTACCGTGGCCGGCTCGACCACGTGCCTTCCCATTGCCGAGATCGCAGCCGAGGGCTTTAAGGAAGAGGCCGGCACCGATGTGCTCGTCTCCGGCCTTGGCTCCTCTGCGGGTATCGAGGCCGTCAGCAACGGCACGGCCGACATCGCCAGCTCGTCTCGTGGCCTCAATGCCGACGAACAAGACCTTGGCCTGACCCCGATCGTAATCGCGCACGACGGCATCGCAGTCATCGTGAACGACGACAACCCGGTCGACAATCTCTCGACCGAGCAGCTCCGCGATATTTACACTGGCAAGATCACCAACTGGAAAGAAGTCGGCGGAGAGGACCTGAAGATTCAGGTTATCAACCGCGACGAGGCGTCCGGTACGCGCGAGGCGTTCCGTACCATCGTGATGGACGGCACGCCGTTCGATCGTCGCTCGGCTGTTCTTTCGGGCACGGGCCAGGTGCGCGATGTCGTGTCCCGCTCGCGTGGCGCCATTGGCTACATCTCGCTGGGTTTTGTCGAGAGCCTCAACGCCAAGACCTCGGTTAAGGCCGTTTCGGTCAACCATGTCGAGGCATCCGAGAAGACGGTCGCAAGCGGCGGCTATCCCATCTCGCGCGACCTTTACTTCTTTGTGAAGGGTACGCCTTCGCATCAGGCGCAGGACTACATTGACTATGTGACGTCCGAGAAGATGGACAAGCAGATTCGCGAGGCGGGATTTATTCCCGTCACCAACGACGGAAAGGGGAGTGAGTAGCGTGGAAGCACAGGAAACCCCCCAGATTGAGCAGGAGGCTCAGGCGCCCAAAAAGCGTGAGTTGGCGTTGGTGTCGCGCAGCACCTATCTCAAAGAGAAGGCGCTGCAGTGGATCTTCTTTGCCTGTGCGTTCTTGGCGGTCGTCACTGTCATCCTGATTTTTGTCTTTACCACGTACTCGGCGCTGCCCGTCTTTACCGACATCGGTCTGGCGGACTTCTTTAGCTTTACGTGGGCGCCCTCTGAGGGTCACTACGGCATCATGTCGCTGCTGGCGGGCTCTGGTCTGGTGACGGTCGGTGCGCTCGCCATGGGTGTGCCCCTGGGTGTGGGCACGGCCGTGTATCTGGTCGAGATTGCGAGTAAGCGTGTGCGCAGGCTCATCAGTCCCGCCGTCGACCTGCTGGCGGGCATCCCCTCCATCATCTACGGTTTCTTTGGCATGGTCATCATCCGTCCGTTTATCGCGCAGCTGACCGGCGGTCTTGGCTTTGGCGCGCTGACGGCGTGGTTCGTACTCGCCATCATGATCGTTCCCACCATCACTACGCTCACCATCGACGCCCTCAATTCCATTCCCATGGGCATTCGCGAGGCGTCCTATGCCATGGGCGCCACCAAGTGGCAGACCATCTACAAGGTCGTGCTTCCTGCAGCCAAGCTGGGCATTGTCGATGCAATTGTCTTGGGTATGGGGCGTGCGATCGGTGAGACCATGGCCGTGCTCATGGTCGTGGGCAACGCCCCGGTCATCCCGGACAGCATCTCGAGCCCCATCTCGACGCTTACGAGTCAGATCGCGCTCGACATGAGTTATTCCTCGGGTCTGCATCGCTCGGCTCTGTTTGGCATGGGCGTTGTCTTGTTTATCATTTCCGCTGCACTGGTGGGTATCGTCCGCCTGATTTCCAAGAAGAGGGGGTAGGCTATGTCCGATTCCGTTGACACGACGGTCGATACGACCTCGTCGCGCGAACGCATCAAGCGTGCCCTTTCCCATGGCAAGAAGGGCCGCATCAACAAGGACCTCTCCAACAAGATCATGCTCGGCGTGTTTCGCGCCGCGGCGTATATCACCACGCTGGTGTTGGTCGCCATCATCGCCTATGTAGTTATCAACGGCCTGCCGCATATTTCGCTCGACTTTATCTTTGGTTGGCCGCAGGGCGTAAATGCCGAGGGTGGCATTTGGCCCACGATCGTCTCGACTATCTACGTGACGGCACTCGCCATGCTCATCTGCACGCCGGTTGCCGTCTTGGCTGCGGTCTATCTGGCCGAATACGCCAAGCAGGGCAAGATTGTCGATATCATCCGCTATGCTGCCGATGCCCTGGCCTCGGTGCCTTCCATCGTTATGGGCCTCTTTGGTTACGCCTTGTTTGTTGAGGCCATGGGCCTGGGCCTTTCGATGGTCTCGGCCGCACTGGCGCTGGCGCTTCTGATGTTGCCCATCGTCATGCGCACCACCGAGGAGGCAATCCGCGCCGTTCCGCGCTATATCCGTTGGGGCGCATATGGCCTGGGCGCCACCAAGTGGCAGGTCGTCTCCAAGATCGTGCTTCCTTCGGCCTTTGGCCGCATCGCCACCGGTATCGTCCTCGCCATCGGTCGCGCCATCGGCGAGACCGCGGTGGTGCTCTACACCATGGGTCAGGCCATCAACCTGCCTATATCGCCGCTCGATTCCGGTCGCCCCATGACCGTTCACCTCTATTTGCTTGCCAACGACGGCATCAACATGAACGCAGCCTACGGTACTGCGCTTTTGTTGATGGCGATTATTTTGGCCTTCAACCTGTTTGCGCGTTATCTGTCGCGCAAGCGCCGCTAGTTAAGGAGTCCCATGTCCGTCTATCAGTCCGCTCCCACGCCGGAGCAAGCGGCCATCACGGCCAAGGATTTCAACTTTTGGTACGGTGACTTTCATGCGCTGACGGGGCTCGACCTCAACATTGCCAAAAACGCCATCACCTCGTTTATCGGCCCTTCGGGCTGCGGTAAATCGACGTTTCTGCGCTGCATCAACCGTATGAATGACCTTATCGAGGGCACTCGTGTCGAGGGCGTCATGACGCTCGACGGCAACGATATCTATGCCGAGGGCGTCGACCCGGTCGATCTTCGTCGCCGCGTGGGCATGATTTTTCAGCAGCCCAACCCGTTTCCCAAATCCATCTACGAGAATGTCGCTTTTGGCCCTCGTCTGCAGGGCGTGACTAGCAAGAGCGACCTCGACGACATCGTGGAAGAATCGCTCAAGCGCGCCAACCTCTGGAAAGAGGTATCCAATCAGCTCAACAAGGACGGTTTGGCGCTCTCGGGCGGTCAGCAGCAGCGTCTGTGCATCGCGCGCGTGCTTGCGGTGCAGCCCGATGTCCTTCTGATGGATGAGCCCTGCTCCGCCATCGACCCCACGTCCGTCTCTAAGGTCGAGGATCTGATGGCCGAGCTGGCGCCCGAGATGACGATTATCATCGTCACGCATTCTATGCAGCAGGCGGCTCGCATCAGCGACTACACCGCATTTTTCCTGCAGGAAGTTGCCGGTGAGCCCGCCACGCTCATCGAGTATGGTCAAACCGACGCGATCTTCACCAGTCCGGTGGATTCGCGGACGGAAGACTATATCACCGGCCGCTTTGGCTGATCGGTGCGACTAGTCCCAAGTCGATCGGACCTGGTCCGGTGCGTATTCACTGTGCGGGCGGCATGACCGCACCCAACTGATTGGAGTGAACCATGCGCAAACTGTTTTCCCGTCAGCTCATCGAGGCCCGTCACGAGATGCTGAGCATCTTCGAGGCCGTCGATCTGGCCCTTCACGACGCCGTGAAGGCCTATGTGACCGACGACCGCAAGCTCGCCACCAAGACCAAGAAGCGCACGCTTTCGATCGATGCTCGCTGCGCCAACTTGGAGGCCGTGTGCTACAACCTGATCGCTACGCAGTCGCCGGTCGCCTCCGACTTCCGCTTGCTGCAGACGATTATCTACGTCGACTTTAACCTGCAGCGCATGACCGACAAGGTTCGCCAGATCTGCCGCGCCACGCGTCACATGGTCAAGGCCGACATCTCGCTGCCTCAGGAACTCGTCGGTACGGTTGAGGCCGAGGCCGAAGCTGTTTACCAGGTGCTGGGTTCGTCGCTTTCTGCGCTCGTCACTAACGACATGTCCATCATCTGCAACCTGGCCGTCGAGGACGAGCCGGTGCATGCTGCGTACGAGAAGTTCTTCCGCACCTTTAACCGCATGGACACGGGCGATTTTATGGACGACGACAGCAACTACGACGACCTGCGCCGCGCCATCATGGTTTCGCGCTACCTCGATCGCATTGCCTCGATTTCCATCGATGCCGCCTGCCGTCTGACCTTCCTTTTGACCGGCCAACGTATGACTGCCGGCGATATCGCCCGTACGGACGAGGACGAGCTCGAGAGCATGCGTGTGCCTTCGGGCGAGGGCGTCATCATGAGGCCCGCCGTCGATGTGCGCTTTGTTGCCAAGGTGCCCGCTCACGAGGTGAGCGAGGGTCTTCGCTACCTGCTGGATCATCTTGAGGATGAGGATGATGCCGAGGACGACGAGGAGTAGGGTGGCCCCGTTCGTTGAGAGATTGTAAATACCTAAGGGAGCGCGGCCTTGCGGATGCGGGGCCGCGCTCTTGCGTTAGCATGGGACTACTTGTTGTGCTGTTAGCGGAGGCGATTGGCAATGGATAGCTATTTGAATGTAATGCGCGCTCGCCGCGAGCAGATACTTGAGCGTTTCTATGCCGCGCTCGATCGTGCCGGGAGGCCCCGCGATGCCGCGCGTTTGATTGCCGTATCCAAGACTGTCGGCGTCGATGAGACCATCGCGGCCATCCAGGTGGGATATCGCCATTTTGCCGAGAACCGTCCGCAAGAGCTCGTCCGCAAGCTTACAGGTCTGGCGGAGCATCCGGAGCTGCCCGAGGTGCGCTTTGATATGATCGGCAACCTTCAGACCAATAAGATTAACGCGGTGTTGGGTTCGGCCGAGCTGATTCATTCGGTGGGGTCGCTTCATTTGGCGCAGGCGATCTCGAGCCGTGCCATTCGCAAGATCGAAGCGGGCGAGCTCGTCGCCCCCCAGCAGGTGCTGATCGAGGTTAACGTAAGCGGCGAGGAGTCCAAGGGCGGCTTTTCGCCCGATGAGATTCGTGGCGTTGCCGGCGAGCTTGCGGAACTTGAGGGAATTTGTGTGCAGGGCCTTATGACTATGGCCCCTCGGGGGAACAAGGATGTGGCGCGTCGCACCTTTGCCGGGCTGCGAGAGCTGAGAGATGAGCTGGAGGCGGCGCATCCCGATCTGAGGCTGCCCGAGCTTTCTTGTGGCATGAGCGAGGACTTTGAGCCTGCCCTTGAGGAGGGCTCTACGCTCGTTCGCCTGGGCAGGGTAGTATTTAGCCCGGAGTTTGCAGTAAAATAGGGCTCTGAAGTGCGCACTGGTTTACAGAGCGCCTGCACTAAACCGTGAGAGGACACAACCATGGGCTTCCTTGACGAGATTAAAAATAAGATGCACCTGGGCGGCCAGCAGGGTTACGACCAGGGCTATGACCAGGATGACGACTACGGCTACGATGACGGCTACGACGATGGCTATCAGAACAACGGTTACAGCGGCGCCTCGGGCGAGGGCTTCTATACCCAGGACGAGCCGAGTAACGGCCTGCTGGGCCAGACGCGCCGCGGTGAGGCCGAGTCTGTAGCGGTGTACACGCGCTCCGGCCAGCTGGTCGGCGATGACTCCCGTCATGCAACAACGTACAATCCGCCGTCGCGTTCTCAGGATAGTGTCGCGGGCGGCTATCGTCCCGGCGCTTACGACACGCCGTCGAGCTATGCCGAGAGCGCTCGCGCTCGCGCCGCGGCACCTGCGCCCGCTCCTGCGCCGAGCGACGCCTCGGCCTATGCGAGCAACATCATTAACGCCACGCCGCAGCTGCCTGCCTATGTTCTGCGTCCCGAGAGCTATGACGATGTCGAGACCGTTGTCCGCCGTGTGCGCACCAAGCAGCCCGTTGCGCTGATTTTTGTTGGCGTTCGCACCGAGGTCGCCAAGCGCGTCCTGGACTTTAGCTATGGCTTTGCCTGCGGCCTGGGCGCTACGGTCAAAGAGGTGGGCGATCGCGTGTTTATGGTGCTGCCCGCCGGCTGCGAGGTCAAGGATTCGGACCTCAAGAAGCTGCGCGCCGACGGCTACCTTAAGTAAACCCAAGACGAGGAGATTCTCATCAACATCTACACCATTGTCCAGCTGGTCAACACGCTGTTCAACTTCTACTCCACACTTATTGTGGTCTATTGCTTTATGACGTGGATTCCCATGAAGCAGGGCGGCCTGCTGCAGGATATCGCCGCGGTGCTCGATAGCGTCTGCGGTCCGTGGCTCAACCTGTTTCGTCGGTTTATTCCGCCGATGGGCGGCGTTGATTTTTCGCCGGTCGTTGCGATTATTGCGTTGCAGTTGGTGCAGAGGCTGATTCTGCAGCTTCTTATAGGTATACTCGTATAGTACTGGCTCAGTAACTTACGTCGGGCGCCCGGCGCCAAGGCGATGATAAAGGAGAACTTGTTATGGCTATTACCCCTGCTGACATCCAGGCTCAGACTTTCTCTGAGGCCAAGCGCGGCTATGATCCCGCCGAGGTCGACGTCTTTTTGGAGACGCTGTCCTCCGAGGTTGACGCTATGCTTGCCAAGATTGTCGATCTTAAGGGTCGTCTGACTGCCACCGAGCAGCAGCTTGCCGACACGCAGGCCCAGCTTGCCCAGGCTCAGGACGCTGCCGCTCAGGCCGTTCCCGCCGCTCCTGTGGCCGCTCCCGCACCCGACTTCTCCGCTCAGGAGCGCCAGATCTCCGCTGCGCTGATTGCTGCCCAGCAGACCGCCGAGGGCATCGTCAACGATGCCAACGAGAACGCTGAGCGCATCCGCAACGAAGCCGATGCCAAGGCCCGCGAGGTCATCCGTCAGGCCCTGACCGAGAAGCAGGCCGAGCTCGAGGAGATCGACCGTCTGAAGGCTTCCCGTGAGGAGTTCAAAGCCGAGTACCTCAAGCTCATCCAGCACTTCATGGACGATGCGCAGAATTCCTTCCCGTCCGACCTTATGGCCTCCACGCCGGTCGGTTCTGCGGCTTCTCCTGCAGTGACCGTTCCCGCCGCCGAGCCGCTGCCTGTCGCTGATCCGGTTGTCCCCGTGGCTGACCCCTTCGCCCCGATCGACAACTTTGCCGCCGACGACCTGGACTAGCGCCAGAGCTACAATCTCGTGTCCTTAAGAGGAGCTCGCACCTGCGGGCTCCTTTTTTGTGGCTGCATGCGGGTTGGGAAACAAAACGCCGAGCTCTGCGTACGATAGGGCAGAACTCGGCGAAAGGGTGCGCGGTAAAAGGTAGATTTTAGGGCATGTGCCAAAAACTACTTGAGGAGGAAGTCGGAGAGGGGAATGGTGCGGGCATCGCGATGCTCGGGATCGGCGATGTGGTCGGCAGGATAGCCGCAGACGAGCATGTGATAGGGATAGACGCCCTCGGGCAGGTTGAACCGCTCTCGGGCTAGCTCGGGCTTAAAATGGCATACCCAACACGTTCCCAGACCCTGCTCCTCGGCCTCCATCATCATTTGATCGCAAACAATCGAGGTGTCGATAGCGCTGGAGTTCATCTGGTCATAGGGGCGAACCCAAGCGTCGTCGGTAACGCTGCAAATGAGGAAGATGAGCGGAGCGCCAAAGATGGACCCATCACGAGCAAACCGAGGCTGACAAGCAGCCGCCTTCTCCAAAAGCTCGGGCGTATCCAACACCATCACACGGGTTGGATGATTATTACAAGCAGAAGGAGCAATACGCCCAGCCTCAACAATGGCATCCACCACAGCCTGCTCCACAGAACGATCCTCAAACAAACGACAAGAATACCGACCCCGAGCCAGATCCAAATACCCCATAACCAAACCCTCCAAAGCTAATAAAACAACCCAAAACTAAGCAAAAGGGTACCCAAAGCCCCATCCAGCCAAACGTTTAAGGCGGTCCCAAAGTTTCCAATCGGGCCCCAAGGCCCTGCCAACAAAAGCCCCATCGCTTTCAAAGTATCAGCCAAAGTTTCCAATGGTGGTACGTAAGGGAGCGGGCCCGACCACTAATAACCTTTTGAACGACTCTGCTTGCAGCCGGAGTGAAAAAGGTTATTAGTGGTCGGGCCCACGACCGCCGGGACACGTACCCCCAATTAACTGTTCTTCATGACAATCGAATCCACGACATCAGCCACATTCTCGCAGCAGTCGGCGCAGTACTCCAAGAAGGCGTACACGTCACGCCAAGCGATGACCTCAAGCGGATCCTTGCCATTGACGTGCAGGTTGCGCATGGCGTTGATATAGAGCTCGTCGGCCTCGGACTCGATGGTGTTGATCTGGATGACGAGCTCGCGCAGGGTCTTGGACTTGCGGTAGTTGGGCAGCTCGACCATCAGGTCCTTCATGGCGCGGCAGGCGTCGGTCACCTTGTGAGCGATGACGATGGCATCGGGGTGAATGCTCTGGATGTTGGTGAAGTAGACGCGCTGCACGACGCCCTCGATACGGTCGAGCACGGTGTCGAGCGAGCAGCTCATCAGGTCCAGATCCTCGCGCTCAAGCGGGGTGATAAAGGCAGTGAGCAGGGCATCCTCGAGCTCATGGTGCTTCTTGTCGGCCGCATGCTCAATCGCATGCATCTCTTCGAGCATGCCGTGGATCTGCGCGGGATCAAAGTTCTCAAAAATCTTGATGAGCAACTCTGCGGCCTGGACAGCAAGGTCGGCGCAGGCGACGTAGTTGTCAAAGTAGAACGAATCGGGTTTCTTTGCCATGAGTGGGTCCTTTCGAGGCGAAGACGGGTGGGCGAGGTATTGCGGTCCGGATGGACGTTCGGTTTGACTAGATGAACATCATGAACAGCTTGGCCATGACAAAGCTGATAAGTCCGCAGGCGGGGAAGGTGAAGAACCAGGTGAACATCATGTCCTTGACGACACCGAAGTTGATCGCCGAGAGGCGCTTGACGGCACCGACACCCATAATGGCGCAGGTCTTGATGTGCGTGGAGGACACGGGGATGCCGGTGAGCGTGGCAAGCAGCAGGTTTGCGGCGCCCGCCAGGTCGGCGGAGAAGCCCTGGTACTTTTCGAGCTTGACCATGCTCTGACCGACAGACTTGATGATGCGCTCACCGCCCACGCTGGTGCCGATGCCCATGGTGGCCGAGCACAGCAGCATGATCCAGATGGGGATGCCGGCGTCGCCGACGCTCGTCTGTCCGCTGGCAAAGGCGACACCTAAAAAGAGCACGCCGATAAACTTTTGTCCATCTTGCGCGCCGTGCATAAAGCTCATGGCCGCGGCACTTGCGATCTGAGCATATTTAAAGAAGACATTGGCACGTCGCCTGTTGGCGGCGGCGAAAAGAATCGAGACGAGCTTGCACAGGACCCAGCCCATGATAAAGCCCAGGCCGATGGAGAGCGCCAAGCCGTAGATGACCTTCATCCACTCGTGGACGTTGACGCTGCTCGCGCCGCCGAGGGCGATTGCGGCACCGGTCAGGCCGGCGATAAGGCTGTGGCTTTGCGAGGTGGGGATGCCAAAACGCGATGCCGTGGCGCCGTAGACGACGATGGAGAACAGCGCCGCGCAGAGGCACGCGAGCGCCATGGTGCTGTTTCCGCCAAAGTCGACGATATGTGAGATGGTGTTGGCGACGCTCGCGTTAAAGTGCGTCATGATGAGCACGCCGAGGAAGTTGAATGCGGCGCTCATGAGAATGGCTGCGCGGGCGGGCATGCAGCGCGTGGTGACACAGGTCGCGATGGCGTTGGGCGCGTCGGTCCATCCGTTGACGAAGATAGCGCCGAGCGCGAGGATCACGGTGACGGCAAGGACTGGGTTCGACACAATTTGGCCGAGGAAGGCTGAGAACGTTACGTCCATATATGGGCTTTCTCGAAGTTTGCAGGCACGTTACAAAAACATGATAAATCGTATCACCTCCTGCGGGTTTCTTTACCGAGTTCTGATGGGAGAAGTGATTTTTTTGGCACTAACATTGAATATTTGCCCTGTTGACCGCGGGTGTTCTTTTTGCTAGCACGCCATGAGGACACGTGCGCGCCCCAACATCCCAAAACCACAGCCTGTTCGCTTTACAATATGCAAACATGCGTTCGATAATAGGAGGCATGGAATATCGACAGACAGATGGTAAAACTCGACGCGTGCACAAGCAGTATGTGGACGTCGTGGCCCGCATCCTCGCGGGCGGACAAGTCGTGCCGGTTACCGTCTGCTGGGTCGACGGTCGCTGTTTTACGATCGACGAGATTGTCTCATCCACCGGTTTTGGCCTAACGGTTCACGGCATTCGTACGGCAACCTATAAGGTTCGTTTTGGTGGGCATGCGACCGAACTGTATCTGGAAGAACAGGCGCGCGAGCGACCGGATGGCTCGCAGGCCCATCTGATGCGTTGGTGGGTGTGGGCATTCGACCGTACGCTCGAGAGCGGGCGCCGCAGGTAAGAGCGCGCGGCATTCGGGTACAATGGCAGGAATCTTGTCACCTACGGCGCTGTCGCGGCGCTTTTGAAAGGACGATATTATGAACGATATCCAGGGTTATCAGAACGGCCCCATTGAGACCGGCGCAAGCCGTGCCAAGGAGATGTCGCCGCGTGCGTACAACCTTGCCATGTCTGCCCTGATCTTTTTGGGCTTTTGCGCCATGGGTGCCGGTGCTTACTTTACGAGCACCATGGCGTTTGCCCGCATGATGATGAGCGGCGCCGCCTTGCCGCTGGTCTTTGGCTCGTTTATTTTGACCATCGTCGGCATGGTCATGATGTCGGCCGCCGCGGGCAAGCAGTCTGTGGGTCTGTCCCTTGTGGGCTACGTAATCTTTGCGAGTACCTTTGGCCTGACCGCGTCGTTTGGCCTTGCCAATTACGACCTGCCCACCATCAACACTGCCTTTATCGCCACGGCCGCCATCACCTTTGTCTTTGGTGCGCTGGGCGTGACCTTCCCCAAGTTCTTCCAGCGTGTGTACGGCATTGGTTTTGGCATCCTGCTTGCTACGATTCTGGTCGAGATCGTGCTGATGTTTATGGGCGTCTCGCAGTCCATCACCGACCTGATCGTGATCGTGGTGTTCGCTGGCTTTATTGGCTACGACACCTATGTGGCCACGACGGTGCCGCCCACGCTGCCCAACGCCGTGCTCATGGCATCCAACCTGTTCGTGGACATCATCAACGTGTTCCTGCGCATCCTGAACATCCTTGGTCGTCGCGACTAGTGCCAAATTGCAGCGGTGCTTGCCGCACGTGTAAATCGATACGGAAGGCGGTCCTTCGGGGCCGTCTTTTTTGTACACGGCGGGGTATCATGGATGGAAAAGCCGATAGCGGCAGAGACCGAGAAAGGTGACCACTTATGGCAGACGTCGACAACAGGAACCGTAACCGCAGACCCAATCGCGCAGGGCAGCCCAATCCCAAGCGCGAGGCCCGTGCCAAGGCCGCCGAGCGTCACGTGGCGACTGTGTCCGAAGCGTGCGCCAAGGATATCGAGCGCTCGCTTGCCGGCGTGCGCGAGTTCGATGGCATGCCTGCCGGATTTATCGCGGCGATGAAGGCCAAGGCCCACGCGGCCGACGCTGCCGAGGAACAGGTTGCCGAGGAGTCTGAGGCCGCCGAGGAGCCCGAGGTCGAGGCCGCTGAGGTTGCATCCGCCGAGACCGAGGTTGCGGCCGAGCCTGCACCCGCCGAGGAGGCCACGGAGACCGAGTCCGCGCCTGCCGCCGAAAAGCCCACTCCGGTCCTGCCCGAGGTCACCGTGCTCGACGCCTCTGCCACACAGGCCATTCTGGATAACGGCCGAGGCTACGCGCAGTTCTGTGACATGGCCGTGCTTGCCTTTGCCTCGTTCACCAACCCGGGCGGTGGCTACATCCAGGGCTATCTGGGCCAGGAGGCCACGCTCTGTGCCGATTCGTACCTGTACAACGTGCTCGATAAGCAGCGCAAATGGTACGGCGAGAACCGTCGCCGCAACATCAACTGCGAGCTTTACCGCAACCGTGCGCTGGTGGTGCCTGCGGTGCGCTTCGACCGCAATCACGTACATGCATATGCTGACGTGATCGTTGCCGCCGCGCCCAACGCCAAGCGCGCTCGCCAGGAGTATCGCGTGGGTGACGATGCCTTGCTGGATGCCCTGCGCGATCGCATCCGCTTTGTGCTTGCCATCTGCGATGAGCTGGGTCGCGAGAAGCTCGTGCTGGGCGCTTGGGGCTGCGACAACAACGGCTTTGACGCCGAGGCCGTGGCTGAGCTCTTCCGCAAGGAGCTTGCGTCGGGCGACTTCAAGGTCAAGCAGGTCTTCTTTGCCGTGCCTTCTACGCGTTGGGACGAAGACTTTGCCAAGTTCGAGCACGTGCTGGCAAACTTTCCCGAGCGCAACGAGGAGTCCTATGCTCAGGTTGCCACTCGCGCTGCGGCTGCTCGCGCCGCCGAGCAAGCCCAGGCTGCCGCCGAGGACGATGAGGACGATGACGATTGGCACAAGTACCTGTAATCGTTATGTGCTGACAGATAGGTCGATCCGGCAGGAGAGACTGCTCCCGCCGGCTTTTTACTAGAGGAAAGGCTTACGATGAAAAACGTTCTGTGTTTTGGCGACAGCAATACCTATGGCTATGATCCGGCGGGCATGCGCGACGGCACCGCGGTGCGCTATGCGCACGATGTGCGCTGGTGCGGCGTGGCCCAGCGCGACCTGGGCGAGGGCTGGCACGTGATTGAGGAAGGCCTAAACGGCCGCACGACGGTGCGCGACGACATGTGCCATCTGGACACCAATCTCAACGGCATCCGCGCGTTGCCGATGCTGCTCGAGTCTCATAAGCCGCTGGATGCGATCGTGATTATGCTGGGCACCAACGACTGCAAGACGGTCTTTAGCGTGGGGGCTGCCGATATCGCTGACGGTGCCATGGCGCTGATTCGCACCGTCCGCGCGTTTCCCTGGACCGACGCTGCGCCTTGTCCGCGCATTCTGCTGATGGCTCCTATCAAGATCAAGCCGCAGATCGCCGATGTGTATATGACCGACTTTGACGAGCACTCCGTCGAGGCCTCGGAGCATTTTGCCGAATACTATGCGTATGTTGCCGAACAGTTTGGCTGCGACTTTTTGAATGCCGCCGATTTTGCCGAGCCGGGCGATATCGATTATCTGCACATGATGCCGGAAAGCCACGAGAGCCTCGGCCATGCCGTGGCAGCCAAGCTCAAAGAGATGATCGGAGAGTAGTACGGCCCAAAGCAGTACAAAAGTTCCCCTTGCGGTGGCTTGTTTCGTTGGTTTGTCTTGATCTGTAGCAGCTGTAAGGCCGAAAACGGGCTAGATGTTACAGATTGAGATTATTTAGGTCGATATCGGTCGTTTGTCTCGATCTGTAACATCTAGGGTCGATTTCGCCGAGTTACTGTTACGGATCGAGATTTTCTTCTCAGCGGAATTTGAATGTCTCAATCTGTAACAGGTGGGCCGAAAAATGGACTCTAACTGTTACAGATCGAGATGTTTGTGGGAACCGCCACAAAGGTGCCTGTCCCCTTTGTGGCGGTTTGGGATGGGGCTTAGTACTGCCACATGTGGTTGACGGGGCCGGAGCCTTTGCCCATGTCAAAGCCAGCGGCGAGAGCGCCCGTTAGGTAGGCCTTGCCGGCGTTGACGGCATCGGCAAGATCCATGCCCTGGGCCAGCGCGCAGGCGATGGCGGACGAAAGCGTACAGCCAGTACCGTGCGTGTTGCCGGTCTCGATGCGCTTGTGGCGGAACCACGTGGTGAGCGGATCGCCCAGATGGTTGCCCTCGTCATCGAGCGGCGCGGGCTCTGCTAGCACATCGTTTGCCTCGTTGACAAAATGCCCGCCCTTAACGAGAGACGCGCAGCCAAAGCGACGGGTGAGAAGCATGGCGGCATTTTGCTGCGTGCGCTCGGAATCGACCTCATAATCGAGCAGCGCCATGGCCTCGGGAATGTTGGGCGTGATAACGGTCGCCAGCGGGAACAGGCGGCGGATGAGTGCCTCAGCGGCATCCTCGGCAATGAGGCGAGCACCCGAGGTGGCGACCATGACGGGGTCGACGACGATATTTTGTGCGTCCCAGGCGCTCAAGCGGTCGGCGATAACCTCGATAATCTCGGCAGAGGAAACCATGCCGATCTTGACGGCGCTGGGTCGAATATCGTCAAAAACGGCATCGATCTGCGCCGCGACAATATCCGGAGAGATGTTCTGCACGGCGGTAACGCCCAGTGTGTTCTGTGCGGTGATGGCAGTGATGGCCGTCTCGGCATACAGGCGGTGCGCCGTGATGGTCTTGATGTCGGCCTGAATGCCGGCGCCACCGCTGGAATCGGATCCCGCGATGGATAGAACGGCAGGTACCTTGCTGCGATCCATGTTCGCTCCCTTGTCTGGTCGGATTCAAATGGGTCTTTTACCCCGCATTATAAAGAGGCCCAGGCCGGCGATATGCCGAACCCGGGCGCGAGATGCAATTTTTACGCAAATGCAAGCAAATGTTCACAGGTTAACAATTGGCAGGTGCTGCGGCGAGCCCATAGGCGATCGCGGCGATAAGGCTAGTCCTCCATGCCGAGATCGATCGTCGTACCCTCGAACACCTTGTTGACGGTGCGGACGGCGCACATCTTGCCGCACATGGTGCAGGTGCCCTCGGTGGCAGCGGGGGATTCCTCGTAGCGCTTCTTACCGGTGACCGGGTCGAGAGCGCACTTCCACATGGCGTCCCAGTCAAGCTTGCGGCGTGCCTGGCCCATCTTGTCGTCCATGTCGCGGGCGTGGGGCACCTTTTTGGCGATGTCGGCGGCGTGTGCGGCGATCTTGGTGGCCATGAGGCCGTCGAGCACGTCCTGGGCGTTGGGCAGGCACAGGTGCTCGGCCGGCGTCACGTAGCACAGGAAGTCGGCTCCGGAGCTGGCGGAGATGGCGCCGCCGATGGCGGCGGTGATGTGGTCGTAGCCCACTCCGATATCGGTCACCAGCGGCCCGAGCACATAGAACGGGGCGTTGTGGCACAGGCGCTTCTGCAGTTTCATATTGGCGGCGATCTCGTCGAGCGCCATGTGACCCGGACCCTCGACCATGACCTGGACGCCGGCGGCCCAAGCGCGCTTGCACAGCTTGCCCAGCTCGATCATCTCGGCGGTCTCGGTGGCGTCGTTGGAGTCGTAGAGGCAGCCCGGGCGGCAGGAGTCGCCGAGCGAAATCGTCACGTCGTACTCGTGGCAGATTTCGAGCAGCTCGTCAAAGTACTCGTAGAAGGGGTTTTCGTTGCCGGTGACCTCCATCCAGCCAAACAGCAGCGAGCCGCCACGGCTGACGATGTTCATGAGACGGCCGGTCTCTTTAAAGGTCTTGGTGACCGACTTGTTGATGCCGCAGTGGATGGTCATAAAGTCCACGCCGTCCTCGGCGTGCGCGCGCACGACTTCGAACAGGTCGTCCTTGGTGAGCTTGACCAGCGGCTTTTCCATGTAGCCGATGGCGTCGTACATGGGGACGGTGCCCACCATGAGCGGTGTCTCGTCGATGAGCTGCTGGCGGAACTGGCGCGTCTTGCCCGAGTTGGAGAGGTCCATGATGGCGTCGGCGCCGTAGTCCTCGGCAATCTTGACCTTCTTCCATTCCTCGGCGGCATCGGCCTTGTCGCCCGAGATGCCCAGGTTGACATTGACCTTGGTGGACAGGCCCTCACCGACACCAAAGGCGCGCATGCCCTTTTTGATATGCACGATGTTGGCGGGGATGGCGATGCGGCCGTCGGCCACGCGCTCGCGGATGTACTCGGGGTCGCGATGCTCGCGCTCGGCGACCTCCTTCATCTGCGGTGTGATCTGCCCGGCGCGGGCGAAGTCGATTTGCGTGACGAGCGTGGGCTCGGTTTGTGTGCTCATTGGCACGGCTCCCTTCGTTGGCATTACCCATATCAGGTTTGCGGGTCAGGGCGGGCGCGCCCAGTCTCAGCCTGCCGTCTTGTCCTGCAAGCTCCCCGTTTATGTGGTGGGCTCAAGTATAGCTCGAATGGGTACGATTGACGCGATGAGCATGCCCGTGGGGAGGCGAACATGAAAGACAAGCATCTGTATCGGGAGACGCAATGGGATGTATCGGCCGAGGAGGGCCGTGCACACCATGGCCTTGTCGCGATTGGTTTTGCGGTGCTTGCCGTGCTGGTGATTGCCTTTTGTATCTGGACGTTTGGCGGTCGCGGCGGCGCTACATGGGAGTTCGAGGCCGATGATAGCCTATCGATTATGACGGTGAGGAGTACTGGCGGTAATGCCAATACGCTCGCCATTCCGGGCGATTATTGGTACCCGCGCGATGAGTTTGTGCAGTTGCAGCTGAGTGGTGGGTCCATTCCAGGCGAAGAAATCGAACGCGTGACGTTTGACGCGGCGCTCAAAACGCTGACGGTGAAGCTCAAAGATCAAGGAGATGTGCCCACGACCATGGATATCGCCCTGACGGAATGGCGCCTGGAGCCTCCGACGGGTGTTGCGGTGTCCGAGGTCGAGCATGTCAAGATTACCTATCAGGACGGCTCGACAAGCGAGATTGCCAAGGCAGACGGCTTGGCGGAATAGCGGGATGTTCACCGAATATCATGAAAGCATGCCGAGGTGGAGTTCGGCGCTGGCGACAGGCATTTAGAATGCCTGCTCGTTGATGAAGACCAGGCTATCTGGGGACGAGAGCTCGGGGACATAGCGGTAGCCAAGGTTGAACTCGGTAAGACCGGCGGCGTCCTCGACCTTGTTTTCCGCCATCCAGCGGACCATCGAACCGCGTGCCTTTTTGCTGGCGGTCGATCGTTGGATGGGCTTATCGTTGCGGACGCCTTCGCCAAAAAAGCAGGTGATAACCGTTGTATCCTGCGCAGCATGGGGCAGGACAGCTTTGGCGTATTCCACGCTGGCAAGGTTGACGATAGTGGTGTCGGAACCGGCCGGCGCAATTACCTGCGCAAGTCGATTCCCCCAGAAGGCATAGAGGTCGCGAGCGCCGTCGACGGCGAGCTTCGCCCCCATTTCGAGCCGATAGGGAGACACGCCGTGGAAGGGGCGCACGCATCCGTAGAGTCCCGAGAGGATCCAGAGATGGTTTTGCAGCCAGTCGAGCTGCGCGGCATCCATCACCTCGGGTGCCATGCTCTGGTATTGAATGCCGTGATAGGACATGACGGCGGGGGAGATTCGACGCGCGATATCGGGATCTGCGAGGTCGGTATCGCTCAGGACGGGCATAAATTCGTGAAGCGTATCCAGACACGTTGTGAGCAGCCTGTCGCTCACGTTCCACAGCGCCTGCAGGCCGCCGCTGCCTTCATTTCGTTCGATATCTAGCAGTGCGTGGTGGAGGCGAGCCGTCTCGTGCGCAAAAGGTGGAATGCCCAGGACTTCAAAAGCATCTTGGGCCGCGCGCATCTGCTTGGCGGGCGAAATGATGACCTGCAGCATGGACTCTCCTCTGCCAAAAAAGTTGCGGTGGAATACGGTCTGTTTTGGCCGTTTATGGGCCAGTTTAGTCCGTATTTCACCGCAAGTTATAAGGGACTGGTTAGGCGCGCTCGAGGAAAGCCTTGTAGCCGCGGTAGGCCTCGTAGATGTCGGCCTTGTTGGCGACTTCCCACAGGGCGTGCATGGACAGGACGGCAACACCGGAGTCGATGACGTTCATGCCGTACTTGGCCATGATGTAGGCGATGGTGCCGCCGCCGCCCGCGTTGACGCGGCCGAGCTCGCAGGTCTGGAAGTCCACGCCGGCCTCGTCCATGATGTCGCGGACGAGGGCCACGTACTCGGCGTCGGCGTCGTTTGAACCGCCCTTGCCGCGGCTGCCCGTGTACTTGTTAAAGCACAGGCCACGACCCATAAAGGCGGCGTTCTTGGTTTCGAACTTGCCGGCATAGCCCGGGTCGAAGCCGGCAGACACGTCGGAGGAGAGCATGCGGCTGCGGGCGAGTGCGCGGCGTAGGGTCAGCGGGCTATCCTCGCCGGCGAGCGTCATGATCTCGGCGACGGTGTTCTCGAAGAAACGGCTCGTCATGCCGGTGGCACCTACGGAGCCGATCTCCTCCTTATCGACGATGAGCGTGATGCTCGTGCGCTCCACGTTGGCCACATTGATCTGGGCGAGCATGGAGGGGTAGGCGCAGACGCGGTCGTCGTGGCCATAGCCCAAAATCATGGAGCGGTCGAGGCCCATGTCGCGGGCGGGGCCGGCGGGCACGACCTCGATCTCGGCGGAGAGGAAGTCCTCCTCCTCGACGTCGTACTGCTCCTTGAGGATGTCCAGGAACATCTGCTTGACGGGCTCCTTGGGGGCGTCCTTGTCGTCCTCGTCAAACTTGACGGGACGGCCGCCCACGATCACGTCGAGGATCTCGGCGTCGACGGCGTCCTTGGCGGGCTTGGACATCTGCTCGCTCGAGAGGTGGATCAGCAGGTCGGAGATGGTAAAGACCGGGTCGTCCGCCTTGTCGCCGATGTTGATGTCGACGGTGGTGCCGTCCTTTTTGCAGATGACGCCTACAAGTGCAAGCGGGGAGGCCACCCAGTGGTAGCTCTTGACGCCGCCGTAGTAGTGCGTGTCGAGGTAGGCCATGTCGCCGGCCTCGAAGGCGGGATTTTGCTTGAGGTCCAGGCGCGGCGAGTCCACGTGGGCGCCCAGGATGTTAAAGCCCTGCTCGAGCGGGGTGGTGCCCAGGTTGACGAGCATAAGGTCCTTGCCGTGGTTGGCGGCGTACACCTTGTCGCCTGCCTTGAGCTCGCGGCCTTCGGCGATCACGGTCTCCAGGTCGACGTATCCCGCCTCCTCGGCCATCTTGATGCCGGCCTTGACGCACAGGCGCTCGGTCTTGTTCTCGCTCAAAAACTGCTTATAGCCGCGGCAAAGCTCCTCGAGCTCCTCGACTTGCTGTGGCGTGTACTTTTTCCATGCGCAGGGACGCTCCATGACGCAGGCTCCTTTCGGATCGATCGTGCTGGTTGATGTACCGTGAGCCATCGTATCACGCGCGGGCTCGCGGCGGCAGGGGAGCTTGATGTGCAGTGGCCGCGGGGCGGGGAGCGTGTAAACTGGAGTGAGCAAACCGTGCCCAGCCCAAAGCGAGGTATTCAATATGTCTGACAAGCGCCGCACCTTTGCCGTTATTGACGGCAACTCGCTCATGCACCGCGCCTTCCACGCCGTGCCGCCGACCATGAACGCGCCGGACGGTCGCCCCACCAACGCGATCTTTGGCTTTCTGAACATGTTTCTCAAGATGATCGACGCCTTTAACCCCGACGGTGTGGTCGTGGCGTTTGACAAGGGCAAGCCGCGCGTACGCATGGAGATGCTGCCGCAGTATAAGGCGCAGCGTCCGCCCATGGATCCCGATCTGCACGCGCAGTTTCCGATGATCAAGGAGCTGCTCACGGCGCTTAACGTGCCGATTCTGCAGTCCGAGGGCTGGGAAGGCGACGATATCTTGGGTACCATGGCTCGCCTGGGTGAGGAAGCCGGCTGCGACGTGCTGCTGGTGACCGGCGACCGCGACATGTATCAGCTCGTGACCGAGCACGTCAACGTGGTCTCGACCCGCAAGGGTCTGTCCGACGTGGCGATCATGACGCCCGAGAGCGTGGATGACCTGTATCACGGCATTACGCCGGCGCTCGTGCCCGATTTTTACGGTCTGAAGGGTGATACGTCGGACAACATTCCCGGCGTACCGGGCATCGGCCCCAAAAAGGCGAGCGCGCTCATCGCGCAGTACGGCAGCTTGGACGAGGTCATCGCGCACGCTGACGAGGTCAAGGGCAAGATGGGCGAGAACCTGCGTGCGCACATCGACGATGCGCTGCTGAGCCGCAAGGTTGCGACCATTCGCACCGATGCGCCTGTCGAGCTCGACTTTGACGAAACGTCCTTCCCGGCGTTTTCTGCCGATGAAGTGTCCGCGGCACTGGGAGCACTCGGCATTACGGCCATGCAGAACCGTTTCTTGTCACTGATTGGTGGCGAGGGTGGGGCTGCGGTCACCGCCAGCGCGTTTGAGATTCCCCCCGTTATGCGCGCTGCCGCCGGCGATGCCGAGGCGCTCGCTGCCGTTGCCGCCGAGGTTACTCGTGCGATCGAGGCGGGCGAGTGGATTGCCGCCGTGGTGGACGATGACAAGGAGGAGGGTGCGCTCTTTGGCCTGACGCGTACGCTGTGGCTGGCGACGTCCAAGGGGCTGCTTGCGCTTGAGGAGGGCGACGGCGGTACCACTGGCGTAGTCGATGGCTTCAACTTCGCCCACGGCGTGATTGCCGGCGTGCTTGCGCGCCTGTTTATGGAGGGCCGCGTGGCGAGCCCGGATACGAAGGCGCTGCTGCATGAGCTTTCGCCCATCGATTCTTCCGAGCCCGAGCTCATGGATCCGCTGGCAGTCGATTCCACGCGCATCTTCGACACCGTGGTCGCCGCCTACCTGTTGGATTCCGACCGCTCCGAGTTTGACGAGGCGTATCTGGCCGATACCTATCTGCAGATGGCGCTGCCCGCGGCGCGCGGTGCAGAGGGTGCCGGCGAGGACGCTCCTGCGCCCGCCGCCCGTACTGCGGCTCTGACGCTGGCGCTGGTCGCACCGTTGCGCGACCGCATGGCCCGTGAGAACGCCGCCAACGTGTTCGATGGCATTGAGATGCCGCTCGTGCCGGTGCTTGCCAAGATGGAGCGCGCGGGCATGCTTGTAGACCCCGACCGTCTGCATAGTCTGTCCGAGGGGCTTGCTACCCAGATTGCCGAGGTCGAGCGCAGCATCCGCGACCTGGCAGGGGACGAGACCTTTAACATCGGCAGCCCCATGCAGCTCTCGCACGTGCTGTTTGACGTTATGGGGCTTCCGACCAAGGGCCTCAAAAAGACCAAGCGCGGCTACTATTCGACCAACGCCAAGGTGTTAAGCGACCTTGCCCGTGACCACGAAATCGTGCGTCTGATCTTGGACTGGCGTGAGAAGTCCAAGATCAAGTCCACCTATCTGGACACGCTGGGCCCGCTGCGCCGCGGTGACGGTCGCGTGCACACCACGTACAACCAGACCATCACGGCAACGGGACGCCTGTCCTCGAGCGACCCGAACCTGCAGAACATCCCGACGCGCTCGGAGCTGGGCCGTACCGTCAAGACGGCGTTTTCGGCAGGCGAGGGAAGTGTCTTTTTGGCGGTGGACTACTCGCAGATCGAGCTGCGTCTGCTGGCGCATCTCTCGGGTGACGAGCACCTGGTGCGCGCCTTTAACGAGGGCGAGGACTTCCATGCCGAGACGGCGGCGCGCGTGTTTGGCGTGCCGGTGTCCGAGGTAACGCCCGACTTGCGCAGTCGCGCCAAGGCCGTGAACTTTGGCATCGTGTATGGTCAGCAGGCCTACGGCCTGTCGCAGTCGCTGCATATCTCGATGGCCGAGGCGCGCGACATGATCGACCGCTACTATGAGGCCTACCCGGGCGTACGCACGTTCCTCGACAACGTGGTGGCACGTGCCAAGCAGACGGGCTACGCCGAGACCATGTACGGCCGCCGTCGCCATATTCCGGAGCTCAAGGCTAAAAATCCGCAACTTCGCGGCTTTGGCGAGCGCACGGCCATGAACCACCCCATGCAGGGCACCGCCGCTGATATCATCAAGATTGCGATGGCCCGAGTAAGCCGCCGTCTGGAAGAAGAAGGCTTTGCCGCCCACATGATCCTGCAGGTACACGACGAACTGGACTTTGAGTGCCCGGTCGACGAAGTCGAGCACCTGACCGCCATGGTCCAAGACGTCATGGAGCACGTAGTAGACCTCCGCGTACCCCTAATCGCCGAAGCCAGCACCGGCATAACCTGGGCTGACGCCAAATAAAGACGCACCAACAACCCCAAAGTAACCAAAACCAGAAGGGGGCTCCTTGCCAACAAGGAGCCCCCTTCATCCAAATATATTCAGCTAAGTATCTAGACACTCAAGTCGCCATCTTGGCGGCAGGTAAGTAAACCTAGGGCCTGGCCGGGCGGCACGGGTTAACTTTTCGTAGATTCCGCACGCAAAGAAAGCCACTTAATGTGGCTTTCGTCTTGCGCAGGACCTGACCGAGCGAAAAGTTAACCCGTGCCGCCCGGCCAGGCCCGATGGGACGGCTACCGAGCCGCCAAGATGGCGTCGATGAGCGTCAGTACGCCCCCGTCGTTGTTGCTCGGAATGCGCCACTTAGCATGCGCGTTCATATGCTCCTCGGCATTGTCCACGATAAAGCTATGTCCGACACGCTCCAGCATGGGGATATCGTTGTAGGTGTCGCCCACGGCGGCGGCGTCGGCGATATCGATCCCGAGCTGCTCGCACAGGTGCGCGACGCCAGCGCCCTTGTCGACACCCAGGTTCATAAAGTCGATCCACTCACGGCCCGCATTGGTGACATAGAGTTGGTCCGAGAATGCCGGGCTGTAGTCCTCGCGAAACGCTGGCTCGGCATCGTAGGCGGGGAAGAAGATCGAAATCTTGTTGGATTCGACGTCAATGCCCTCAAAGCTATCGACGTAGTTGATCGTGTTGTAGTAGACGCTGATCTCGTCGTGGTATTGATGGTCGCGGGCAAGTACGTAGAACTCGTCAAAGCAGCACAGGACGGGGACAGCGCGCGGATCCTCCGAGGCGCGGCTCAAGACCTGCTGATACAGCGCCACATCGATAGCGCTCTTATAGATGTAGTTGCCGCGATATATCACGCACGCACCGTTATCGGGACAAAAGGCGAGGCGGTTCTTGATGCCCTCGAACATCTCTTCGAGCTTGGGGGCGGGACGTCCGCTGGCGGGGCAGAATACGATGCCGGCTTCGGCGAGCTTGTCCAGGCGTTCGTCAAGGCCTTGCGGCAGCACGCGCTCGTCGGTCAGCAGCGTCTTGTCCATGTCGACGGCGATGAGCTTAATGTTTCCGATATTGGCGTCCGATTCGTAAGTTTGCATAAAAGCGAGCCTTTCGTTTCGAAATTGTTTCAGACGTTATAACCATCAACTCGTAGTCAGGCGTATTTTCGCAGGATTGGCGCGCGTTTGCATCTTCATTCACAAAGTAATGAAAAAACTTTTCAGAAATATGAATTTGTCGCTTGTACAGCAGGCACTTTAGCGTAATATAGCGACCATCGAAAACGGAGACGGAAAAACAACCGTTTACCGAGGAAAAGGTACCGTTTACGATATAAGAATTGCGCCCGGCGATAGGTGAAAGGAGAGGCAGATGCAGTTCGTAAAGATCATCACTACTGCAGACAATGCCATCCGACGCCAGCGCGCAATTTCCCGACGACGATAACAATCGTCTCTGTCCGCATGGGGCGAATTGCCTCAACAGAGTCATTTTGAGGTCGTTGGGTTTTAGCACGACATTGCTGCATGTTTCTAGGGCATGTATGTGCTGATTTTTGCTATTTAACCTGATATTGCACGGTATATGACCTTGAAATGACTTGCAACTGACCGATGTTCTAACTAGCTACCAAGGG
This sequence comes from uncultured Collinsella sp., assembly GCA_900545445.1. Classification (GTDB taxonomy): domain Bacteria; phylum Actinomycetota; class Coriobacteriia; order Coriobacteriales; family Coriobacteriaceae; genus Collinsella. The sequence goes on from UQZH01000011.1 coordinate 40,150, forward strand.
CGAAAGGAAACAGCCATGAGCAAGGAAAAAGTCGTTCTCGCATATTCCGGTGGTCTTGATACATCCGTATGTGTCAAATGGCTCCAGGACGAGAAAAATCTCGATGTCGTTTGCGTCTGCGGCAACGTGGGCCAGGAGGAGACCGGCCTGGATGCCAAGAAGCAGAAGGCGCTCGACCTGGGCGTTCTCGATTGCCAGGTGCTCGACCTGCGCGACGAGTTCTCCGATGAGTTCCTGACTAAGGCCATCGCCGCAAATTCCATGTACGAGAACAAGTACCCGCTGCTCTCCGCTCTGTCTCGCCCGCTGCTCGCCAAGAAGCTTGTCGAGGTCGCTCACGGGTTTGGCGCGACCTACGTCGCCCACGGCTGCACCGGCAAGGGTAACGACCAGGTTCGTTTTGAGGCTGCGGTCAAGGCCCTCGACCCCGAGCTTAAGGTTATCGCCCCCGTTCGCGAGTGGGATCTGAAGTGCCGTCCCGACGAGGTCGCCTATGCCCACGCCCACAACGTGCCGGTTCCCGAGGGTGCCAACGACAACCCCTATTCCATCGACGACAACCTGTGGGGTCGTGCCATTGAGTGTGGCCACCTGGAGGACCCCTGGAATGAGCCGCTCGACGACGCCTGGGTTATGACCAAGAATCCCGAGGACACGCCCGACACCCCGACGTATACCGAGATTGAGTTTGAGGTCGGCAAGCCCGTCGCCGTCGACGGCAAGAAGATGAAGCTCTCCGAGATCGTCATCGCCCTCAATAAGATTGCGGGCGACAACGGCTTTGGCCGTCTCGACCTGGTCGAGGATCGTCTGGTGGGCCTCAAGAGCCGCGAGTGCTATGAGGTTCCCGGCGCCCTGACGCTCATCACCGCCCATAAGGCACTCGAGGACATTTGCGTTGAGGGCGACCTGCTCAAGACTAAGATTAAGCTCGAGCAGGATTGGGCCACCGCCGTGTACAACGGCCAGTGGTACAGCCCACTCAAAAACGCGCTCGACGCCTTTATGGCCGACACCCAGAAGTTCGTGACCGGCACCGTCCGTCTGAAGTTCTTTAAGGGCAACTGCCATGTCGTCGGCTGCAAGAGCCCCTTCAGCCTCTACGACTACGGTCTGGCCACCTACGACCGCGACACCACGTTTGACGAGAAGGCTAGCGCTGGCTTTATCGAGATCGATACGCTGTCGCTCAAGACGTGGGCTAAGGTCCAGGGTCCCAGCTCTGCTGCCGCCCAGGCTTAAGCCTCCCTTTCCTTGGTATTCGCGCGGCCCATCCGCGTGATACATAACGGGCGCACGGGGTCCCTACCTTTCGTTATGCTTGCTGACACTTCTTAACATCGGTGGCCCCTACGTTCCGCCCGCGTATTTGATGCCGCGTCTGCGGCTGAGTCCGAGCCCCGCCGGGGTTATCCGGCGGGGCTCCTTCTATCAATTTGGCGCCTCTGCGCCTATATATATGAGGAGTATCCATTATGTTCCATGCTATCGCGCATGCTTTACTTGCCCTCGTGCCCGAGTTCGATGCTGCAAAGGTCGAGGACGTCCCTATGAGCCTGAAGGCCTGGATCGATGATTCGCAGGGCAACATCCGGAGGGAGACGTTGGGCGCCAAGTGCATGGTGCGTCACTTCTTTGCAAATTAGCTACATGGCCCAGCGCACGGCAGGGAGTGTGTAAAACTAGCGGTTGAAAAATCGCTTTAGCGACAGGGCGCATTGCTTTGGGCGCTTGTTTTGGTATTTGGAGAAAGGAGACGGTTCCATGGCTCTTTGGGGCGGTCGTTTTGAGGCGGGCGTGGCCGAGGTCACGCAGGAGTTTGGCGCGTCGCTGCCGGTCGACAAACATCTCTATAAGCAGGATATCGCCGGATCTAAGGCACATGCCAAGATGCTGGCGGCCCAGGGCATTATCAGCGCCGAGGACGAGCAGGCGATTGCCGAGGGTCTGACCGCAATCGAACAGGATATCGATGCCGGCAACTTCACCTTCGATATCAACGACGAGGACATTCATATGTCCATCGAGAGCGAGCTGACGCGCCGCATCGGCGAGGCCGGCAAGCGCCTGCATACCGGGCGTTCGCGCAACGACCAGGTTGCGACCGATACGCGCCTGGGCGTCAAGGCGCTGGCCAAGGAGCTCATGGAGGCCAATCTTGAACTGCGCCATGTGCTGGTGGATGCGGCCAAGAAGTACGACAAGGTGATTCTGCCGGGCTATACGCACATGCAGCACGCTCAGCCCGTGCTGCTGTCGCATCATCTGCTGGCGTATTCCTGGATGTTCGCGCGCGACTTTACACGCCTGAAGGCCGTCTTTGATGCCGCCGACAACTGCCCGTTGGGTGCTGCCGCTCTTGCCGGTACGAGCTATCCGCTCGATCGTCAGATGACGGCTGCCGAACTTGGCTTTGCGGGTGTGATTCCCAACTCGCTCGATGCGGTTTCCGACCGTGATTTCCTGCTCGATCTGCATTACGCCGGCTCCGTCATGGCCATGCACCTGTCGCGTCTTTCCGAGGAGATCGTGCTGTGGTCGAGCTCCGAATTTGGCTTTATCACGCTTTCCGACTCCTACTCCACCGGCTCGTCCATCATGCCGCAGAAGAAGAATCCCGACTTTGCCGAGCTTATCCGCGGCAAGAGCGGCCGAGTCTATGGCAACCTGGTGCAGCTGCTCGTGACCATGAAGGGCCTGCCGCTTGCTTATAACAAGGACTTGCAGGAGGACAAGGAGGGCGCCCTCGATACCGCCCATACGCTCATGCAGTGCCTGTCCGTTATGGCCGGTATGATTTCGACCTGGACCGTCAACGAGGATGCCATGGCGCGCGAGTGCGGTGTGGGGCACCTTGCCGCCACCGATGTTGCCGATTACCTGGCCAAGCGTGGCCTGCCGTTCCGCGAGGCACATGCCGTGGTGGGCCATTTGGTCCTGATGTGTGAGAAGCGCGGCTGCAACCTTGAGGACCTGCCGTTTGAGGTGTTCCAGGAGGCGAGCCCGCTCTTTGAGCACGACATTACCGAGGCGCTCGACATCCCGTCGATTGTCGCCGCGCGCACGACCGAGGGCGGCACCGCCCCTGCCGCCGTTGCCGTGCAGCTGCAGCGTGCCGAGGCACAGCTTGAGGCCGACAAAGGCGTGTTTGGATCGCTGACCAAGGTCGTCGAAATGGGCCACGGGGTAAAGTAGGGGTTTGGCTGAAGCCGTTTTGGCCATGTATTGATAAATTGTTTTTGTTTACGGGCGTCTGCTGTTGCGGGCGCCCGTTTTTTGTTGCTATGGGGGAGGTGCTTGTCGTGAACTTTTGTAGGACCTTTGGGCAGGTTGTGTAAGGGGTACGTTCACAGGCGGCAACCGACCGTCTGCTTGGTTCGATGCGGTTGATGGGCGGTCGGATGGTACTCTAATCGGGCTTCGAAACAGAAGTGACACATATGGAGCGCTTTAATAAATTGTAGCGTTTCAATAAACAGCTTTTTGTTTAACTGCAGCTAAAACTCTGTTACGATGCAGTCCAGGCGGGTGTCGGAATGGGACTTGGGCACGCGCGAACCTACTTGAAAGGCTACCTTATGGCTATCGAGAAGACCTTCATCATGATTAAGCCCGACGCCGTGCGCGATCGCAAGATCGGCGAGATTGTTGCTCGCATCGAGCGCAGCGGCCTTGTCATCGAGCGCATGGAGATGACCACGCTCGAGCGCGCTACCGTCGAGGAGCACTACGCCCATCTGGCCGACAAGCCCTTCTTTGGCGGTCTCTGCGACTTTATGACGAGCGGTCCGGTCGTCAAGATGGTCGTTTCCGGTCTCTCCGCTGTCTCCAAGATGCGCACCCTTATGGGTGCTACCAACCCGCTTGATGCTGCCCCCGGCACCATTCGCGGCGACTTCGCTGTCGATGTCAACGCCAACGTGATCCACGGCTCCGACTGCCTGGAGAACGCCGAGATCGAGATCAAGCGCTTCTTTGGCTAAACCAGCTTTGACTCCTTAAAGCTGTTAGCGTGTGGCTTGGGCGCCGCGGAACTCCGTCCGCGGCGCCCTTTATATTCCAGTAGATTTCTGGTAACAGCGTAGAAATCTATTAAAGAGTCCCCGTCCGGATGTGTGCTCCGGGCGGGGGCTGGCGTTAGCGTTTGGCTTTGTAAGTCTTTAAGCCTCGTCGACGACCTTGAGTCCGCGGGTCTGGTCGATTTCGTTGAGGAGATTGACGCGACGCTCGTGGCGGCCGCCCTCAAACTCGGCGTCGAGCCACTCGTCGACGATCATCTTGGCGAGCTCGGAGCCCACGACGCGGGCGCCAAAGGCGAGTACGTTGGTATTGTTGTGCATGCGCGAGAGCTTGGCGCTGAAGGGTTCGGAGCACACGACGGCGCGTACGCCCTCGACCTTGTTGGCGGCCAGGCTAATCCCGACACCGGTGCCGCAGATCAGGATGCCCAGGTCGACGTCGCCGTTGGCAACGGCCTTACCCACCTTGTAGCCGGCGATTGGGTAGTCAAAGCTCTCGGAGGTGTCGGTGCCAAAGTTCACGACCTCGCAGCCGCGCTCCTTCAGGTGCTCGGAGATGATGTTCTTGAGCTCGACGGCGGCGTGGTCGTTGCCGATACCGATCTTCATGGATGGTTCCTCTCTGGTCTGTGCGGCGAGATTGCTAAAGGTTTTACCGCGTTCGACTGCATGATAGCGCGACTTTTGCGTAAACGCTCGGGCGTTTTTTGGTCAAACGCTTTAGTTTGCAGCAAGACTATCTTTTCATGAATGAATGCTGTCAGATTGCGCTTGAACGCCGTCCGCCGGAACCATGGTTGCGGTTTTTGATGCATTGTTATCAAATAAAAGAGCTAACTCTTTTTGAGAGCCCAGTCCGTTATACAAGTAGGAGATACCTATGCCTGCCGATTCCCTTCGTGATACCGTGTTTTGCGATGTTTTGAACCGCGAGCTTGTCTGTGCGCTCGGCTGCACCGAGCCTATTGCCGTTGCCTATGCAGCGGCGCTGGCGAGCCAGACGCTCGGTTGCGAACCCGATCATATGGATGTCGCCTGCTCGGGCAACATCATCAAGAACGTTAAGAGCGTGACCGTGCCCAATTCGGGCGGTATGCACGGTATTGAGGCGGCGGCCGTGCTGGGTGCCGTGGGCGGCGACGCCAAGAGCGCGCTTGAGGTGCTCGAGAGCGTTGACGATAAAGACCGTGCTCGTGTGGCCGAGCTCCTCGCCGATGCCGGCTACTGCGATGTGTCGCTTGTCGAGGGTGTGCCCAACCTCTACATCAAGGTGACTGCCACAGCCGGGGGCCATACCGCAGTCGTCGAGATTACCGACCACCACACCAATGTCACGTGCCATACGCTCGACGGTATCCCGGTGTGCGGTAAGTCGGCGGGGGAGTGTGCCGCCTGCGCGGAGCGCGTGGTGGCCGAGCGCGCGGCAGATAACGCCGACACCCCTATGAGCATTGAGTCTATCATCGACTTTATCGAGGACGGTGACATTGAGGACGCCCGCGCTGCCGTTGAGCGTCAGATTGAGCTGAACGGTGCGATCAGTGCCGAGGGCCTGGCGCACGCTTGGGGCGCCGAGGTGGGCCGTACGCTGCTGGGTGCACGTGCCGATGACGTCGCCTGCCGTGCCCGCGCCCGTGCAGCCGCCGGGTCCGACGCCCGCATGAACGGCTGCGCGCTGCCGGTCGCCATTGTGTGCGGCTCGGGCAATCAGGGCATTACCTGCGCGCTGCCCGTTATGGAGTATGCCGAGTATCTGCGCTGCGACCACGATCGCCTGGTGCGCGCCGTGATGCTGTCCGATCTTATCGCTGTGCATATCAAGAGCTATATTGGTGCGCTCTCGGCGTTTTGTGGTGCTATTTGCGCCGCGTGCGGCGCCGGCGCTGCGATTACCTGGCTGTGTGGTGGCACGCACGAGCAGATCGGCGCGACGGTCTCGAACACGCTCGGCAACGTGGGCGGCATCGTGTGCGATGGCGCCAAGGCGAGCTGCGCCGCCAAGATTTCCGCGGCCGTTGATGCGGCGATTCTGGGTCACGATATGGCCATGCAGGGCCGCGGCTTCCGTGCCGGCGAGGGCCTGATCCAGGATACCGTCGAGCAGACGATCGCCAGCATGGGCTACGTGGGCCGTGTGGGTATGAAGGACACCGACGTCGAGATCCTCAACATCATGATCGGCAAGACTCGAGTCTGTTAGTTATTGGTTCCGCCGTTCTACCGAACGGCGGACCGGCCGACGCTGCAAGCCCGCCAGAGCGGCAATCTGCCTTTCAACTTCGGCGGCATGACC
>UQZH01000012.1 GCA_900545445.1 uncultured Collinsella sp.
GCACGAGCGAGACGATCGAGCGCAGCGCAGGCGACGACGTGTTCGCCGGAACCGTCGTGGAAGACGGCAGCATCTTGGTGCGCGTGCGCGCCAACACGGCGCAGACCAAGCTGCGCTCGATCGTCTCGCTCGTGCAGACGGCCGACTCGCTCAAGTCCGAGGGTCAGTCGCACATGGAGGACCTCGCCAACAAGATCGTCCCGTGGAACTTCCTGCTCGCGGGCCTGGTTGCGCTCACCACGCGCAGTCTCATCAAGACCTCCGCGGCACTGATGGTCGACTACTCGTGCGCGCTCAAGCTCACGGGTTCCGTCGCCGTCATGACTGCCATGAGCGATGCTGCCAAGATGGGCGTCATGGTCAAGGGCGCGAAGTACTTTGAGTCGTTTGCCAAGGCCGACACCATTGTGTTTGATAAGACCGGCACGCTTACCGAGGCGCAGCCGCGCCTAGCTTGCGTGCTGACGACCGATGGCTGGAGCGAGGACGAGATCCTGCGCCTTTCCGCTTGTTTGGAGGAACATTTTCCGCATCCGGTGGCGCGTGCTGTGGTCAATGCTGCACGCGAGCGTGGACTCGAGCACCGCGAGCGCCACGCCGCCGTCGAGTACATCGTGGCACACGGCATCGCTTCGTCCATCGAAGGGCGTCGCGCCATCATCGGTTCCGCGCATTTTGTATTTGAGGACGAGGGCGCACAGCTCGAATCCGACATCAAGGAGCGCATCGAGTCCCGGATGCAGGGCCTGTCGCCGCTCTACCTGGCGATCGACGGCACTGTTGTGGGCGTGCTCGGTATCGAGGATCCGCTCAAGCCCGGGGTCCGCGAGGCCATCGCCGACCTGCATGCGCTGGGCGTCAAACATGTCGTTATGCTCACGGGCGATTCGGAGCGTACGGCCGAGCGCATTGCGCGCGAGGCGGGTGTCGACGAGTTTAAGGCCGAACTGCTGCCCGAGGACAAGTACGCCTATGTGGAGCGCATTAAGCGCGAGGGGCGCCACGTTGCCATGGTGGGCGACGGCGTCAACGATTCGCCGGCGCTCGGTTTGGCCGACGTGGGGCTGGCCATGGGCGGCGGAAGCGACATCGCCAAGGAGGTCGCCGATATCATCCTGACCGATACGGATCTGGCCGCAATCGTGCGCCTGCGCCGCATGAGCCAGGGCCTCATTGATCGCCTGACGAGCTCCTACTCTAAGGTGATGCTCACCAACTCAGCGCTCCTGGCGCTGGGCATTACCGGCGCGATTACCCCACAGACGTCGTCGCTGCTGCACAATGGTTCGACGATTGCCTACAGCCTGAGCAACGCGAAGGCATATCTGCGCTAGCAGACGTGTTCGCCCACGTTATCTGGCCTGCGCCCAGACGGCATCGGTGTCGTCTGGGCGCAGGCCTTTTGCATTTGACCATTTGCTAGCTTCTCTATATAGTGTTGCTAGCGGTGCTAGCATTTGAAGGGAGTGGGATCAACGTGGGTGCTGTTGGCGGCATGGCGCAGGTGAACGTTCGCGTGGATCGCCAGGTCAAGAACCGTGCCGAGGAAGCGCTGCGGCTTTCGGGCGGGTCACTGCCCGAGCTCATCAAAAAGGTGGTGGCCAAGGTCGCGCAGGGTGGCGGGCAGTGCGAGGAAGTGCTTGCGGCCGTCGACGACCGGCAGCAGACCGTCGCGCCCGATACTCCGTTCGCCGCATCATGGGCGGCGGCGGATCAGCTTTACGCGGACCTGGGCATCGCTACGTTGCCCGTATCCGACGATCGCGATTGGGACACAATCTATTCCGAAGCCATGGACGAGCGCTATCGCCAAAAGGGGATGATCCTGTGAGCGGGGCTCCCCTCAAAATAATGGTGGATGCCAACGTATGGGTTGATTCGTTTTGCGTCGACCATGCCGAGTCGCTTGCCGCGCGTGCGTTTATCGGACGGGCTGCGGAATCTGGCGCAACGTTGCTCTTTCCGGTGCATATCGCCAAGGATGTACTGTATGTTGTCCAGCACGAGCTCAAGGCCAGGGTTATTGCTAAAAAAGGCTCGGTCGACGAAGCATCGGCACGAGCGATAGGCGAGGCCGCGCTGGCGTTTGTTCGAAATATGACCGAAAACGCCACCGCCGTGGGCGCAGACGCATCCGATTTGTGGTTGGCCGATAAGTATCTAACGCTTCATCATGATTACGAGGATAATTTGGTGTTGGCGGCATGCAGACGCGCTGGGGCAGATTACTTGGTAACTAACGATCGCAAACTGCTCGAACATGCCGATCTTGCAGCAAAGACACCTCGTCAAATGATGCCGATTCTTATTTTGGCCGAACGCGGCGGCGCGGCTATCAGTTGACGCGAACTGTTTGAAGGCCTCTTGGACGACGATGCGCCAAGGGACCCGCATCTGCTATTTACAAAAGCTCGGCCTTAATGGCGGGACTTTCTGCGAGCTGCTCGGCTGCCTTTTCGTCGGAGCTATCGAGTGCTGCCAGACTGCGGTAGACCCACTCGTTGACCTGGGTGTTCTTGACGCCTGCGGTCTGCATAAGGGCGCCTACCTCGCAGATTACTGCGAGCAGATCAGCTTTTGGACCCGCGAGCTCGACCTCGATGCCGTGGTAGGCGGACACGCCGCGGTTCTCACTTACATGGTCGATAAAGCCCTCGACGGTCTCAAGCTGCTGGGCGAGAGCTGCATCATCGTCAGCGTCCAGCACGACGAGTGCGTTCGATACCGTGAGGGCGGGATGTCCGCAGGGGACAAAGCCTTCGATGACATCCATAGCTTCGGTAATGGTTGAGCCCAGACCTGCGAGGGCATTGACGAGTTGCTGCTTGGTATCCATAACGGTCCTTTCGATGGGTCAATTTTGCTTGGCGAAAATATACGTGACGTGTCCGGTAGCAAAAGTGCGAAGTGTGGTGCACATTATGGTCTTCACAGCTCGTGCATAGAGCAGCTGTCCGCCTTTAGAACGTGGTAAGATAGCTATCCACGAGCGGGGTTCACCCCGCGTGTTCCTTGAAAAGTCGACGGTTATCGGGTGTTTGCAGGTCCGATACCATCCAGACTTTCCCAACATTCGGGGGCGACTGGTTTCGACACGATAGCTCTGAGAGAGGAAGCAAGCCGAGGTCTCCTCGCCTCGTTAAACAGGGGTACCGTCAAATTGAATTGACAACAACTCTTCTTTTGAGCCTATGGCTCTCGCTGCTTAGTTTATAGCGGCGCGTCAACCCGGTGATTTCCCCGACACCGGCGCGACGTCATTTTAGGGGAATGCTCCTGCGCACGTAATCGGTATGGCGCAGGCTAAGACCGAACCGGTTAGGACGCCGCGAGCGTGTCGCTGCGCGCAAAGCGTCCGAGACAAAACCAGCGACTGAGCTTGGAGATGCCAATCAGGGGGCTTTCGTGGACCGGAGTTCGATTCTCCGCGCCTCCACCAATAGTTACAAGCAGGTAGAGAAGTGTTTCTACCTGCTTTTTTATTACATACAGATACCGCGGAGAATCGAACTCTGCGCAGGGCGAGGGCGTAAAGAAAACGCGTGAGCGTTTTTAGCCCGCGGGCGAGGATGCCGGCAGGCGGCCGAAGCCGGTGCGGATTTGCGAAGCAAATACGCGGATTCTCCGCGCAAAGCCTCGATTCAAAACGGATGCGATGTTTATTGAATTTCAGCTGGCCAAACCCCGCATCAACGGATCCCCCGTACCGCGGAGAATCGAACTCTGCGCAGGGCGCGGGCGTAAAGAAAACGCCGCAGCAACGCAGAGTGGGACGGGCTTTCCGCCAGCCGCCCCGTCCTCCGCAACTCCAAAACCAATGCGCTCTCTATCCCAAAACTGGGTAGAAGAAGCCCAAACGAAACAGCAGGAGGTCAACATGACTGCAGAAGATAAGGCAAAGAACGCCGGCAAGGTCGCGCTTGTTTTGGAGGGCGGCAGCTTCCGCGGGCAATTTACCGCAGGCGTGCTTGACGTTCTCATGGAGGCCGGCGTCGAGATTCCGGCGGTATATGGCGTATCGGCCGGTGCCCTCAACGGCGTGAACTACAAGTCGCACCAGATCGGCCGTGCCAACCGCATCAACCTGGCTTTCTGCAACGACAACCGCTTCATGGGTGCCGCATCGTTTGCGTCCACGGGTTCTATTGTGGGCTACGACTTTATCTTCAACGATGTCCAGGACCGCCTGGATCCCTTTGACAACGAGACGTTTGATGCGAGCCCCATCGAGATGTACGCCGTCGCGACGGACATGCTCTTTGGAACTGCCGCGTACCTGCCGGTCAAAAGCGCCGTGCTCGACCTCGATGCCGTGCGCGCCTCGACGTCGCTGCCGCTGGTGACGCCGCCGGTCGAGATTGACGGGCACAAATACGTCGACGGTGGCGTAGCCGATTCGGTTCCCATCGAGCACGTGCTGGAGGAGGCGGGCTTCGATCGCGCGATTGTCATTGTCACGCAGGACCGCTCGTACGAGAAAAAGCCCTACGAGTTTATGCCCGCCGCGCGCGCCCGCTATGCCGACTACCCCTACCTGCTCGAGGCCATCGAGACGCGCCACGACCGCTATAACATCCAGCGCATGCATCTGTGGAAGTATGAGCGCGAGGGCCGTGCGCTGGTCATTGCTCCGCAAAAGCCGGTCGAGGTCGGCCACGTTGAGCACGATCCGGCAAAGCTCCTCGACCTGTATATTCAGGGCCGCCAGGAGGCAAAGCGCCTACTGAGTGATATCGAGGCATTTGTCGAGCGCTAGCGTCGCGACGTCATGACCCATGGACGACATGTGCAGAAAGTCTGGTCAGAGCCAAAATACCTGTTGACTCGGGCGACGAGCGGGGTAATATGGACGGGTTACTTGCAGAGCCCCGTGAATCTCTGTAACAACACGTACTGTACATGGAGGAGTCTAAGTGATTTCGAAATCGACTCACTACGCCAAGCAGGGCGAGGTCCAGCGCAACTGGGTTCTCGTCGACGCCGATGGTGCTGTCCTGGGCCGTCTTGCCACCCAGATCGCAATGATCCTGCGCGGTAAGAACAAGCCCCAGTTCACGCCCAACAGCGACTGCGGCGACTTCGTTGTCGTTATCAACGCCGATAAGGTCCAGCTTACCGGTAACAAGGCCGACACGAAGACCTATTATCGCCACAGCGGCTACAACGGCGGCCTCAAGGCTGAGAGCTTCCGCCAGGCTATGGAGAAGCACCCGGAGAAGGTCATCGAGCGCGCCGTTCGCGGTATGCTGCCCAAGACCACCCTCGGCCGTGCCCAGATGACCAAGCTTAAGGTCTACGCTGGTGCCGAGCATCCGCACGCTGCCCAGAACCCCACGAAGATTGAGCTGGAGGCTTAAAGATGGCTGAGAACACCGTTGTCTACCAGGGTACCGGCCGTCGTAAGAACGCCGTCGCCCGCGTCCGTCTCGTCCCCGGCACCGGCAAGGTGACCATCAACAAGCGTGACGCCGAGCAGTATTTCGGCCGTCATCAGCTCGTTGAGAACGCCCTTGCTCCCTTCAAGGTGACCGACACCGCCGGTCAGTTCGACGTTATCGCTCTGTGCGATGGCGGCGGCATCTCCGGTCAGTCCGGCGCTCTGCGCCTGGGTATCGCTCGCGCTCTTCTGAACGCTGGCGACTACCGTGCTGACCTCAAGAAGGCCGGTTTCCTTACGCGCGATGCTCGCGTGGTCGAGCGCAAGAAGTACGGCCTCAAGAAGGCTCGCCGCGCTCCCCAGTTCTCCAAGCGCTAAGGTTTTATCTCCTTACGAGATACAATGTACAAGCGGGGCCTGCCGATTGCTCGGCGGGTCCCGCTTTTCTTTTTCGACTAGGGTGGGCGACTGCGTTTTGCCCACTTGGGAAGGAGCGATCCTATGCCCCAGAACATCTTCGGTACCGATGGCGTCCGTGGCGTCGCCAACGCCGACCTCTCGTGCGACCTCGCGTTTCGTCTTGGCCGTGCGGCGACCAAGTTCCTTGGTCCGGACATTTGCATCGGCCGTGACACGCGTCTTTCGGGCACCATGCTCGAGAGTGCTCTGACCGCCGGCATTATGGCCGAGGGCGGCCGACCGCACTGCTGCGGCGTTATCCCTACGCCGGCCGTGGCGCTGCTCACCGTCCAAAACGAGCTCGACGGCGGCATCGTCATCTCTGCTTCGCACAATCCGCCGGAGTTCAACGGCATCAAGTTCTTTAGCCGCAAGGGCATGAAGCTTCCCGATGCTGTCGAGGAAGAGATCAGCGCCTGGGTCATGTCCGAGGAGGCCATGGCTGCCGACACGCTGCCGACCGGCGCCGGTGTGGGTCACATCATCAAGATGAAGGACGCCCGCAAGGCATATGTCGATCATGCCATCAACACGCTCGACGGCCTTAAGCTCGACGGCTTGGTTGTTGCCGTCGACTGCGGCCACGGCGCTTCTTGCCAGACCACGCCCGCCGCACTGCAGCGCCTGGGCGCCACGGTCCATGCCATCAACACCGACTACTGCGGCACCGACATTAACGTCGAGTGCGGCTCCACTCATCTTGAGCCCTTGCGTGAGCTCGTACTGCGTACCCACGCCGACATCGGTCTGGCTCACGATGGCGACGCCGATCGCGTGCTGTTCGTGGACAGCGAGGGCAATGAGATCGACGGCGACTACATCCTGGCCATCTGCGGCTCTGACCTGGCCGCTCGCGGTAAGCTCGCCAACTCCGAGATCGTCTCGACCGTTATGTGCAACCTCGGTTTCTCCATCGCCATGAAGGAGCAGGGCTTCGAGATGGTTCAGACCGCCGTGGGCGATCGTTACGTTCTGGAGCGTATGCTCGCGGATGGCGCCGTCATCGGCGGCGAGCAGTCCGGCCACATCATCTTCCTGGAGCACAACACCACCGGCGACGGCTTGGTGACGGCCCTGCAGCTTCTGGCCGTGCTCAAGCGCACCGGCCGCACGCTCACCGACCTTGCCGGCATCATGAAGAAGTACCCGCAGGTGCTCGTCAACGTGCATTCGGACAACAAGGCCGGCCTGGACGATTGCCAGCCCATCTGGGACGCCGTCGCTGCCGCCGAGAAGAAGCTCAACGGTCGCGGCCGCGTCTTGGTGCGCCCGAGCGGTACCGAGCCGCTGGTTCGCGTTATGGCTGAGGCCGAGACGCACGAGCTGACCCAGCGCGTTGTCGACGACATCGTCGAGGTTGTCAAGCGCGAACTTCCCTAATGGTCAATATCGGGTGCCAAGTGGTAAACTGTTAAGGCTATTTTGATTGATTGGTATGTCCGAGGGGGAGCATGTTCACTAAAGTCCTGAGGTCTTTTGGTATGCGTGGTCGAGTCCTTACGCTGGATGCTCCCATCTCGGGCGACGTCATTCCGTTATCCGAGGTCAAAGACCAGACGTTTGCTACCGGCCTTTTGGGCCAGGGCGTGGCGATTCAGCCTACGGGTACACGTGTGATTGCTCCGGCTGACGCTAAGGTCGAGGCGATTTTTCCCACGGGTCATGCCGTTGCGCTCAACACGGTCGATGGTCTAGACGTGCTCATCCATGTTGGTTTGGACACCGTTCAGCTCGAGGGCAAGCACTTTACCGTGCATGCGCAAGTGGGTGACATCGTCCATAAGGGCGATGTACTCATTGAGTTCGATCGCGAGGCAATTGCTGCCGAGGGCTACGATGTGACGGTTCCCATCTTGGTGTGCAACTCCGTTGAGTTCTCGAGCATCAAGGGCTCCGTTGGCGTGCATGTCGAGGAGATGGACCAGCTCATCGTTGCTCGCGAGCGCTAGCAAGTGCACGTGGCCATTAGCCTACAATTCAAACACGTTTACGGAGGGCGCCCTTGAAAGAGGGCGCCCTCCGTGGCAAGATGGGACTTGTCCGAAGCTAAAAGGCTTCGGGTCACCGTGGACGGGCAGGGGCCTCGACGCGGGTAGACACGAGACACATACATTACGCGACCTCGCCCTGGTGGCCGCACACGTTGGTTGCGGCCGACGAGGGCCGCGGGCAAGTGCTTGTAAGGGGAGCCTTGCCTCTCTTGTACGAGAAAGGATGCGTAATGAAGATCATTAAAGCTAAAGACTACGAGGATATGAGCCGCAAGGCCGCCAATATCATCTCGGCGCAGGTTATCCTCAAGCCCGACTGTGTGCTGGGCCTTGCCACCGGCTCCACCCCGATCGGTGCCTACAAACAGCTCGCTGCTTGGTACGAGAAGGGCGACGTCGACTTTGCCGAGGTCAGCACCTACAACCTGGACGAGTATCGCGGCCTTTCGCACGACGATCCCCAGAGCTATCACTACTTTATGCGTGAGAACTTCTTCGATCACATCAACATCGACCTGAACAACACGCATGTGCCCGACGGTTCCAACCCCGACGCCGCCGCTGCCTGCTCTGAGTACGACAAGATCGTCGCCGCCGCCGGTTACCCGGATCTGCAGCTGCTCGGCATTGGCAACAACGGCCACATCGGCTTCAACGAGCCCGATGACCACTTCTCCAAGGGCACGCACTGCGTCGACCTCACCGAGAGCACCATTCAGGCCAACAGCCGCCTGTTCGACAGCATCGACGATGTTCCCCGCCAGGCCTACACCATGGGTACCCAGACCATCATGTATGCCCGCATGATCCTGGTCGTCGCCAACGGCGAGGCCAAGGCTCAGGCCGTGCATGACATGTGCTATGGTCCGGTTACGCCCGCGTGCCCGGCTTCGATCCTGCAGCTGCACACCAACTGCGTTGTCGTTGCCGACGAGGCCGCCCTTTCGCTCTGCGAGTAGCGCGAATCCTGCACCTCGACATAGCCTTGCCTAAGGCCTCCGCTTTGCGGGGGCCTTTTTGCTATCCCTTTCCGCCCGCTTGACCAAAATCTTGCCGCAAGCTTGGCGAATGCCGGATGTCAAACAGCTTGATTCATTCCATACCAGATTCTATGCAAAAATGCCACTAAAAGGTCGTAGACGGTAGCGGGTGCTAGGCGAGTTGAATGACATGGCTGAACCTTGTTCATTTGCGTTACACTGCCGCTTAGATGGGACAAGCTGACAAGCCATTTACCTGCTTAAAGACCGATTAGTCGGGGGATTAATAACAATCGGCCCTCGCTGTACAAAAACTTGCCGCTTGCGTACCAAAAGACAACCTAAAACACAAGGTCGCTCTATTCATAGCGCGGCTTGTATGGTCTTGCGGTTACAGTGTCCATACGGTCGAGTTGAGGAGCGGGCATGGTAAACGATTTGGGCAGTATAGACGACCTCGAGCTGATGCCGCTGGGCGGAGGCTATATGGTGCGACGCGAACGCTTGATGAATGAGCTTATCGCCAAGGGCCGAAAGGCCGGCATTGTGGTTCTTTATGCGCCCGACGGGTTTGGGAAGACCTCGGTACTGCTGCAGTACACCCATGAGGTTAAATGCGACCCGACGCGAGGCCCCGTGCGGATTATCGAGGCCGATCGCGCCACTGGGCGCGAGGTGTTTATGCAGCTCGAGGTGGTTACCGAAGAACTCAAAGACAAACCGCACTCCCTTATCGCGATTGATAATGTGCCAAACCTCGATCAGCACGATACCGAAGACCTCATCGACAGGATTCGCGGCCTGCGCGCTATGGGGGTAGGGGTCTTTATCTCCTGCCGTCCTTCAAATCGTCAACTGATTCATGGGCTGGGCGATTCGGTTAAGATCAATGCGCAGATGCTCAAGGTGCATGCCTATGAGTATTCGGCGTGGGCATCGGCGTTTTCGATCAGCACATCGCTCGACTTTTATCAGCTCACGCAGGGCGTGCCCGAGCTCGTTTCGGCATTGCAGACGGGTCTGTATGGCCAAGGCGACGTAGCCGGTCTGCTCGAAAACGAGATTGTCAACGTATATGGCGCGGCACTTGTCGATCTGGCTTCGCTCGACAATAATGCGCTGTTTTGCGTGGCATGTCTCATGGTTTTGATGGGCGAGGGCAATATCGCAGAACTCGAGGCTTGCGGGGCAAGGCTGTCGATGGTCGACCAGTCCTACTTTGTACGCGACTACCCGATCTTTGGCTTGGATCCCGCCGAGCGGAGCTTTACGTGTCTGGGCACGGAGGATAACGGACGCTTGCGTTTGCGTAAGTTGGTGGCCGAGATTCGCCCCGAACTTGTTCCGAGGGCGGCCCGGATTTTGCTTAAGGCGGGTAGATGCGATACGGCGATGGGCCTGGCGGACGCCTTTTTGGACCGTGAGGCGGTCCTTGAACTTGCTGGGCAGTATGGGGTCGATCTGGCTCTGACGGGGCACGGGGCCGATATCTGCCGAGCGGCGCTGGGCACGATCGATGCCGACGATCCGGCTCCAGAGCCAACGCCTGCCGAGGCGCTCGGCGCATATCTGGCAGCGGTCAGCGTGTCCAATACAAAGCTCGCTCGCTATATGGCATCGGTCATCGAGCGCGGGGGCGAACGGGCGGCCTGCGAAATAGACCCTGTTTCATGGAGGGTGGCCCAGACGCTGACGGCTGTTTGCTACGGGGACAACGGACTTGGGCTTCCTACGAACCTGGCCGTGCCAGAAATAGAGACGTCCCATACCGCACTCGATATGTTGTCTGCTCATATCGAGGTCAAGCGCTGTCTGACCGAGCGGGGAGATGACGGCGGCGTTCTACAGCAGCTCAAAACGAGCAAGGCCTACGACTGCGAGCTCGACATCGCGGGGATTGTTATACGGGCCGATAGCATGCTGGTGGAGCTCTTTGACGGGTCGTTTGCGGGAACCGACGAGCGCGACGACGAGATGACGGTGGTGCGGGAGGCGCTCGACGTACGCGGGCTTAAGGCGATGGCTATCTGGGTGCGCATGGTGTTGGCGGCACGGCGGCTCCTTTCCGGCTTGCCGGTAACCGACGACGCGGCGTTCAACGAGCTCGATCGTTTTGCCGTGCGCATGCGCGACAACCAGATTCAGCTGTTTGGCCTATTGCTAGAAGGCTGGCAGTCGCTGGCAGAGGGACGGCCGGTTAATGCAAAGTTCCGTGCGGTCCAAGTGCTCAAACTTGCCGAGGAGTCGATTGCGTACATGCGCGATAACGCATTGCTGCTGGAGCGCGCGGCATATCTGCATAACACCTCGATGGTTTCGGTGCGCGAGGAAGCGGAGTTGCTCGATATAAGCCAGACGCAGGTTGGTGGAGCGGAGGCCTGGATGGTGGCGCTGCATTTGGCCTGTGCGGGGCGAGACAGCGACCTTGCGGCCTGGATGTCCATGAATCGTGCGGGGATTCTAGAGCCATCGTATCGGCTCTTTGCGCGCCTTGCCATGCATTGTCTGGGCGAGCCGGCGGGAAGGATACGCAAGAAGCTTCCCGTGCGCGAGCTGTCGCGGTACTCGCTGCGCGACGATTTGGAAGGGAAGAGCGAGCGCCTGTTCCAGGCCGGCGAGGTTGAAGCCGTTGATACCATCGATCATATCGAGATTCGCATGTTTGGTGCGTTTCGCGCCGAGCGCGACGGGTTTCCCATCACGGACAAAATGTGGCGCCGCAAGAAGGCGGCGACACTTGCCGAGCGGCTTGCGCTGGGCATGGATGCGCTCGTCGATCGTGAGACGCTGGCCATGGAGCTGTGGCCCCATGCCGAGTTCAATAGCGCCCGCAACAACCTGTACTCGACGATATCGCGCTTGCGGTCGGCCTTGGGGCCGACGCCGGATGGCAAGTCGTGTGTGCTCATCCAAAATGAATGCATCGGACTCAACGGCGACTACGTCAAGACCGATGTACGGCTGTTTGACCAGATAAGCCGCGAGGTTTTGGGAAATCGCACGGGTGCGCGCGGGCCCCATTTAGTTGAACTGTGCCTTAAGATTGAGCAGCTTTATGCTGGACCGCTGTATGTTCCCAATGGCTGTAATCCCACCTACTTTTTGCGTATGCGACGCATTATGCAGTCAAAGTACATCGATTGCATGATTAAGGGAGCAAATGCTGCTCTAGAAGAAAACGATCTGCAGTCGGCGATTTGGCTGGCGGAGTCGGGGCTTCGGCAGGAAACGGCGCGTGAGGATATGGTGCGCTGCGCCATGCGCGTCTACAGTGCGGCGGGGCGACGGCGCGATATCGTCGAGCTGTACAGCGGGCATATGCACCATCTGAGGGAGCAGGTCAATGGCGTGCCCGAGCCCGAGACGCGGCGTCTATACGAGCGTTTGGTGGAGGGGCGGCTCAATCGCGTGTTGGTCGAGCGATAAAAAACGGGCGCCCGAAGTACTTGGGCACCCGTATGCTTGCTATGTGTTGGCTTGCCGGATCATTGGCTCTTAGACGAGCTTGATCTTCTCGATGTCCTTGCGCGAGGACTCGCGATACAGCGAGAACTTGCGGCCGATGACCTGGACGACCTCGGCGTGGCAGCGCTCAGCGAGCTCTTCGGCGGCCTCGCGGGCGGAAAGACTGGAGCCATCGAGCACGGAGCACTTAACGAGCTCGTGCTTTTCCAGGTAGGCGACCGTCTGCTCGACGGTGCCCTCGTTGACATCGGACTTGCCGATAATGATGGCGGGGTTGAGGTGATGGGCCATGCTGCGAAGCTGCTTGACCTGGGCTCCTGTCAGTGCCATGGGTTCTCGCTTTCTATGTATGGGGCGCCCCGCGACGGGGCCTTAATCTACGTGAGCTGTCCCACGATAGCGCAGGAACGGCGCGGTGTGGAGCGCGTTTGCCCAGTTCAAAAAGAATGCGGATGCCGAGTGAGTGGGCGGTGCGGGCTGCGAACAGGCTATGAGCTGGGCGCAGAGACCGGCTCCCATGAAATAAACGCCCAACGAACCTTGCGGACATGATCGAGCATATAGCGCCCCTGCGGCACGCCCTTGGAGCCCGGCTCACCGGCATGGGGGTTCTCAATCATGTGTTGAGCGATGTAGTCGCGCAGGCAGTCGATTTTATCCTCGTTGCCGTGCTCGAGCATACGGGAAAAATCTGCCACGCCCGCCTCAAGGCTATCGAAGGTGTCGCGACGGGGCGATTCAAAGTACGTAACCTGCGGCAGGGCACCCATCTGAATGAGAATGTTAAAGGCATACACAAAGCCATTGCTGCAGGTAACCGAGGCGCCGATAGCGTTCATCAAGTGCAGATCATAGCGCGGGCTGGAGTTGGCGACCATCGTGACAGCACAACGCCGACGAGCCGTACGATCAAGCTTGGCAAGTGCACCTTTTAGGTTGGTCGTGGTGACAGAACGACTGGCAAAGGCAACATCAACCGCTTTCGCGACCGGTCCAACCAAATACCAGTCATCATCCCAAGCAAGCTCAAGCGGCGTAATAAGATCTTCGAGCCCGTAATACTCAATGCCGGCATCAAGTGTGCCCAACATGGCAGGAGAGAAGTCGGCAGCAATCACGGAATGCCCAGCCTGAGCAAGCGGAATAGCAATCGACCCAGCCCCACACCCCATATCCAGCACGGACTCGCCGGGCTCAAGCGCCAACAACTTTATAAAATCCCGGGCATAAGGAGCAGTCTCAAGCGGCCGAAAATGCCGAGCCCGCTTATCCCACTCAAAAGAATCATCAGCCCGATGCCGACCAGCTTGCAGGCGCATCCATTCGCCATTCCAATCCGCAGAAAGAAGCTCAGAGCGAGCATCCCCATCAACCACGGGCTAACCTCCTAGCAACAAAAAAGCGACTCCTCCCAAAAGAAGAGCCGCAACCAGCATATATCAGAAAAAGAACCGTTCCAACGCCAAATCGCCGCACCAGCCAAGTGGTGCAGGAGCGAAGCAACTGCAACCGGGATAGAACCCAACTGAGGTCCCGTTGTGCGGGAGCCCCGGGGAGGGCAAATATATAAGGTCGATCGCGAGTTCCGCACGAGCCGGAGAGCACTTAATGTGCTCTCCGTGCGAGTCAGGACTGTCCGAGCAGGCGACCTTATATATTTGCCCTCCTCGGGACTCCTCGCCCGAACCCCTCAGCTAGTTCTTCAGCTAGTTCTTCAGCGAGTTCAGCGGCGCCGGGAAGCGTCCACCACGGTGGGCAAGCACGGTGCCGGCGTTGGGGTTCACCGGCATGATGGGCGCACGGCCGAACAGACCACCGTACTCGACGCAGTCGCCCACGCTCTTGCCGATGGCGGGGATCACGCGCACGGCCGTGGTCTTGTTGTTGATGACGCCGATGGCCATCTCGTCGGCGATGATGCCGGCGATGGTCTCGACCGGAGTGTCGCCGGGGATGGCGATCATGTCCAGGCCAACGGAGCACACGCAGGTCATGGCCTCGAGCTTCTCGAGCGAAAGCGCGCCGGCTTCGACGGCGGCGATCATGCCGGCGTCCTCGGACACAGGAATGAAGGCGCCCGAGAGACCGCCCACGCTGGAGCTGGCCATGACGCCGCCCTTCTTGACGGCATCGTTGAGCATGGCGAGCGCGCAGGTCGTGCCCGGGCCACCGCAGGTGCCAACACCGATGATCTCGAGAATGCGGGCAACAGAGTCGCCGATGGCAGGCGTGGGGGCCAGCGACAGGTCGACGATGCCCTTCTCGACGCCCAGGCGATGGGCGGCCTCGCGGCTCATGAGCTCGCCGGCACGGGTAATCTTAAAGGCGGTCTGCTTGATCTTCTCGGCGACCTCCATCATCGAGGCGGAGTCGGGGAGCGTCTCCAGGGCTGCGGCCATAACGCCAGGGCCCGAGACACCAACGTTGATGACGGCGTCGGCCTCGCCGCCGCCGTGGACGGCACCCGCCATAAACGGGGAGTCCTCGACCATATTGGCAAAGCAGACGAACTTGGAAGCGCCAACGGAGTCCTGGTCGGCCGTGAGCTTGGCGGCGTCGATGATGGTCTGCGCGGCCATGAGCACGGCGTCCATGTTGATGCCGGCGCGCAGGCTGGCGACGTTGACGCTGGAGCAGACGCGGCTCGTGGTGGCGAGCGCCTGCGGAATGGACTGGATAACGCGGCGGTCGGCGTCGCCGATGCCCTTCTGGACGAGCGCGGAGAAGCCGCCCAGGTAGTCGATGCCGAGGGTCTCGGCTGCACGGTCGAGGGCATGCGCGATGGGGGTGAGGTCCTCATCCTTGCAGCAGGCGGCGATCTGCGCCACCGGGGTGACGGAAACACGCTTGTTGACGATGGGGATACCGTACTCGCGCTCGAGGTTCTCGGCGGTCTCGACCAAGTGCTCAGCCGTGTGCGTCACGTGGTCGTAGATCTTCGTGCACATGCGGTCGAGGTTCTCGTCACCGCAACCCATGAGCGAAACACCCATGGTAATGGTTCTGATGTCGAGGTTCTGCTCCTCAACCATGCCGCGGGTTTCCGCGATTTCTGCGGGCGTGATCGCCATCCTTGCGCTCCTATCTGCCAAAACGAGCATAGTCTTATCTATTCTAACGTGCCGCACGTGCCAAGTGGCGCATGCGGCACGTTTTGGTGCTCGGTTGTTTCCGTTGTGTTACTGCCCAAAGACCTCTTCGGCGATACGAGCGCTTTCGGCGGCGTCCTTGGCGTAGTAGTCCGCACCGATCTGCTTGGCGTATTCGGGGGTGAGTACGGCGCCGCCTACGATGATCTTGACGCCCGGCACCTCGGCATGAAGCAGCTTGATGGTCTCTTCCATGGCGACGACCGTGGTAGTCATAAGCGCTGAGAGGCCGACGAGTTTGATGTCGCGCTCCTTGACGGTCTTGAGTACCTCCTGCGGATCGACGTCGCGGCCCAGGTCAAAGACGGTGTAGCCGTAGTTGTCGAGCAGCATTTTGACGATGTTCTTGCCAATATCGTGGATGTCGCCCTTGACGGTGGCCACGCAGATCTTGCCCTTGTCGGCAATCTCGCCGGCGGGCATCAGGCGCTTGATGGTGTCGAAGCCCACGCGCGCGGCCTCGGCCGAGGCCATAAGCTGCGGCAAGAAGAACTTGCCCTGGTCAAAGAGGACGCCTACCTCGTCGAGGGCGGGGATAAAGTGATTGTTGATGAGGTCCATGGCGTCGTGGTCTGCCAGTAGACGCTCGGTCTCGGCAGCGATCTCGCCTTTGCGGCCCGAGACGACCATGCGACGAATCGGGTCGTCGTTGCCGTCGGTGCCGGCGGCGCCAGCGGCGGGCACGGTGTCGGTCGATGCGGCCTGAGCTGCTGCCGGGTTTGCGGCGATCTTATACGGATCGGTCCAGCCGGCGTAGCGCTCGATGTATCCGGTCGAGCCCTCGTCCTCAACGCTCAGGACGCGATAGCTGTAGACGGTATCCATAAAGCGCTTGGAGCCCGGGTTCATGATGGGGGCGTCCAGGCCCGCGCCGAAGGCGGCGGCCAAAAAGACCGAACCCAGCAGCGGGCGGGCAGGCAGGCCAAAGCTGATGTTCGACACGCCGAGCGCGCATTTGACGCCCAGACGCTCCTTGCACAGGGACATGGCGCGTAGGATCTGCTCAGCCTGGCGTTGATTGGTCGAGGCGGTCATGACCAGGCAGTCGATGAGGATGCGGTCCGGTCCGATGCCGTAACGGGCGGCCTCGGCCACGATGTGCTCGGCGATGGCGAAGCGAGCCTCGGCGGAATCGGGGATGCCGCCTTCGTCGAGCGTAAGGCCGACAACGTTGGTGCCGTAGTGGGCGACCAGCGGGAAGATCTCGTCCATGATCTGCTGCTTGCCATTGACCGAGTTGATGATGGGCTTGCCGGCGTAGCGGCGCACGGCGGCCTCGACGGCTGCGGGGTCGGTGGAGTCGATCTGCAGCGGCAGCAGCGTGGACCCCTGGAGCTGTTCGGTCGCCTGTTGGATGATCTTGACCTCGTCGATCTCGGGCAGGCCCACGTTGACGTCCAGAATGTCGGCGCCCTGTTCCTGCTGGCTGATGCCCTGGCTCACAACGTAGTCCAGGTCGCCGTCGCGCAGGGCCTGCTGCAGGCGCTTTTTGCCGGTGGGGTTGATGCGCTCGCCGATGACGGCGATCTTGTGGCCGTCGCAGGGAAGGTCCACGACCGTTTGGGCGCTCGTGACCGACATACTGGGCTTGCGGTGGCGCGGGCTGGGCGTGTGGTTATCGATAAGCGTGCGCAAGGCCGCCATGTGCGCCGGCGTGGTGCCGCAGCAACCGCCCACGACGCTCACGCCGTCGGCGATCATGCCAGCGACGGCCTTGGCGTATTCGGAGGCCTGGATGTCAAAGACGGTGTTGCCGTCGTCGTCCACGTGGGGGAGTCCTGCATTGGCCTGCACCATAACAGGCTTGTCGGTAACGGTGAGCATACGTGCGGCGAGTCCCCGGAGCTCGGCCGGTCCTTGGCTGCAGTTGATGCCCAAAACGTCGGCGCCGATGGCGTCAAGCGTGATGGCGGCGACCTCGGGACTCGTTCCCAGGAAGGTGCGACCGTCTTCCTCGAAGGTCATGGTGGCAAAGACGGGCAGGTCGGAGTTCTCGCGGCAGGCGAGGACCGCCGCCTTGATCTCGGCCAGGTCGGTCATAGTCTCGATAATAAAGAGGTCCACACCCGCGGCGACGCCTGCGCGCACTTCCTCGGCAAAGAGGTCGTAGGCCTCGTCAAAGCTGAGGGTACCCAAGGGGCGAAGCAACGCGCCGATGGGGCCGATGTCACCGGCGACGTAGCGGGCGCCGGCCTCGCGGGCACAGGCGGCAGCGGCGGCAAAGACGTCTGCCACGGTGGCGGCGCCGTCGAGCTTGTGGGCGTTGGCGCCAAAGGTGTTGGCGGTGATCACGTCACAGCCGGCCTCGACGTACTGACGCTGGATATCGGTGATGACCTGAGGCTCCTCAAAGTTGAGCAGCTCGGGCAGGGCGCCGGCCTTCATGCCGGCCGCCTGCAGCATGGTACCCATGCCGCCGTCGAACAGCAGGTGCCCCGTGCCCTCGATGGCGGCGCGCAGGCGATCGTCCTTAATGCGCAGATCGCCGATCGTGCGCGTCTTGTACGTGGCACCGTTGCGACGTGCGGCATCAACGGGTGCCGCCAATGCAGTGCCGTCAGAATCATGAGTGATAAGCGGAGTAAACATTGAGGGCTCCTAATGGCTGGAATAGCAGGTGGTGTGGGCGGCGCGGAAGCGGCAGTGCTCGCGCATGCGGCAGATATTGCAGGTGGGGCGGCTCTGGGCGTCGTGGACTTCGCCGTCGAATAGGCCGATCACCGCGGTCACGCTTTTGGTGGGCATGAGCAGGCTGGTGGGTGTGACGGTAAGCCCGATGAGCCGCGTGGCGTTGAGCGCATTGACGATCGAGCGCTGGGCCGAGAGCGGGCAGTCGCCGTAGCCGGGGCTAAAGCGCCAGTTGCCGGCGAGTCCGTGTGCGGCGGCGTCCGTCTTGACCTGCTGGTCCATTTGCTCAACGGCGGCTTCCACGTAAGCGGAGCACGCGGCGTCGAGCACGGCGCCCTCCAGGGGATGTTGGGCTCCCGTGGTGCGCAGGCGACGCTCGGCGTCCATGCCGAGGGTGCATGCCATGAGCGCGGCAAAGCGGGCATCTTTGAGATGTCGATAGATATCGCGACCTCGCAGCTCAACGTTGGTGCCGACCAAGCGAATGCAAGGCTCACTTTGTTCGTCCACGCCCGTGGCATCGACGGCAAACACGCGGCGCACGCCACGAGGCTCAATGTCCAGTTCCAGACGCTCGACCACAAGCTCAATACGTCGTGACAGCTCGGGCTCAATCTGCTGGCCGCCGTAACCCAGGTACCGCAGCATCTCGGCGCGGTCGACACGAGGATGGTACGCAGCATCGACACGGTAAAGCGCCGGCGACGCAAGGTCGGCCGGCACTTCGACAGCGGTTGTATCGATGTGCGGTTTTTCCATTACCCCAGGCGCTCCATAATGGTCGCGGCGATCGCAGGACGGTTCATAGTGTACAGGTGCAGGCCGTCGGCGCCGTGCTCCTTGAGGTCGCAAAGCTGGCGGGCGGCATAATCTACACCGGCTGCCTGCAGGCTCTCGGGGTCGTTCTCGTACTTGGCGAGAATCTTGATGACGGGGGAGGGCAGCGACGCGCCGCACATAAAGACCATGCGGCTGATCTGCGACTTGCCCATAAACGGCATGATGCCCGCGGTAATGGGCACGGTGATGCCGGCCTTGTCGGCAAGCTCGCGAAAACGGTAGAAGCACTCGTTATCAAAGAAGAGCTGTGTCACAAAGAAGCTTGCGCCAGCGTCCTGTTTTTGCTTGAGGTATTCGACCGAGAGGTTGAGATCCTCGCAGGCAATGTGGCCCTCGGGGTAGGCTGCGGCGCCCACGCAAAAGTCTGCGTCGACGAGCTCGGGGATGAGGTCGCGGGCGTAGGCGTAGTCCGAGGCGGGCTTGTCGTCCTCGGTCGCGCCGGCGG
Organism: uncultured Collinsella sp.; assembly: GCA_900545445.1. Classification (GTDB taxonomy): domain Bacteria; phylum Actinomycetota; class Coriobacteriia; order Coriobacteriales; family Coriobacteriaceae; genus Collinsella. The sequence continues at coordinate 19,335 of UQZH01000012.1, forward strand.
GCAGGTCGCCGCGCAGGGCTAGCACGTTTTCCACGCCGGCAGTGCGATACTCGTCAATCTTGGCGGCGATGTCGGCGTGCGAGCGGCCCACACAGGTAAGGTGTGCCACCGAGGGCGTATCGAATTCGCTCGAAATCATATGCGCGATGGGGGCGGTGGTGGCACCGTTACCCGAGCCGCCGGCCGAGCAGGTGACCGAGACAAAGCTCGGCGAAAGCTTGCACAGATTGCCTGCCACCTCGCGAGCCGTGTCGAGGGTAAGCTCGCCCTTGGGCGGGAACATCTCAAACGAAACGGGTGCGGTGCCCTGGGATGCTGCCTGCTTAAAAACCTCGTCGACGCGCATATCGTGCTCCTTTAGATACGCAATAGTGTGATGTGTTTTAAGGATTCTACAGCACCACTGTGTCACGGTGGAGTTTCACTCGCTATTTGGGGATACCAATCGAAAATGCTTTGCTATCGGCATTTCCTATAACAGAGCGGTCAATCTAGGATGGGGCTATATTAACTGGTATTTGATGCGAAATACCAGTTAATAGAGCCCCATCCCAAATTGACTACCCTTAAACTATGGGGAGAGGTCTGCAATTTATACAGTTGATTGGCCATTAAGGGCGGCAGCGCCGCTGTGATGCGGTAACCTCATTGATTGGTTTCGCGACAGCAACATAACGGTAATGTCGCGGAAACACGGCGAGTCTAAGCTATGACTCGTTCGTTAGTAATCAACACCGCATCTCACGCGGTGCCGATACGAAGGGAGTTCCGTATGGCCGATCTTACTGACCGCTTCGGGACCATGGTGTTCTCTGAGGAAGTCATGAAGGACTACCTCCCCAAGGACATTTGGAAGCGCCTTGCTGCAACCCTCGAGGACGGTGAGCCGCTCGACCTGGATGTGGCCAACGCCGTTGCCCACGCCATGAAGGTCTGGGCCATCTCCAAGGGCGCGACGCACTACGCGCACTGGTTCCAGCCGCTTTCGGGCATTACTTCCGAGAAGCACGACAGCTTCCTCGAGCCCAACCACGACGGCACCGCCATCACCAAGTTTACGGGCAAGAACCTCATCCAGGGCGAGCCGGACGCCTCCAGCTTCCCCAACGGCGGCCTGCGCGCCACCTTCGAGGCCCGTGGCTACACCGCTTGGGATCCCACCAGCCCCGCTTTTATCAAGGACGATGTCCTGTGCATCCCCACGGCTTTCTGCTCCTACACGGGCGAGGCCCTGGACAAGAAGACCCCGCTGCTGCGCTCCATGACCGCGCTCTCGCGTGAGTCCAAGCGCGTTTTGGCGCTGTTTGGTAAGACCCCCAAGAAGGTCGTTCCTTCCGTGGGCGATGAGCAGGAGTACTTCCTGATCAAGAAGGACGCTTACCGCAAGCGCAGGGACCTGGTCATCACCGGCCGCACCCTCTTTGGTGCTGCTCCCTGCAAGGGCCAGGAGCTCGAGGAGCACTACTTTGGTGCTATCCGTCCCACCGTCTCGGCCTATATGAAGGACCTGGACGATGAACTGTGGGCGCTTGGCATTCCCGCCAAGACCAAGCACAACGAGGTTGCTCCCTGCCAGCATGAGCTCGCGCCGGTCTATGGCGAGGTCAACGAGGCCATCGACCAGAATCTGGTCATGATGGAGAAGATGAAGCTCATCGCCTCCCGCCACGACTTGGTCTGCCTGCTGCACGAGAAGCCCTTTGAGGGCATTAACGGTTCGGGCAAGCACAACAACTGGTCGCTTGGCACCGAGTCCGAGAATCTGCTCGATCCGGGCGACACCCCGCTCGACAACCTGCAGTTCATCGTCTTCCTCACCGCGGTGATCGAGGCTGTCGATAACTATCAGGAGCTCCTGCGTGCCTCTGTTGCCTCGGCCGGCAACGACCATCGTCTGGGCGCCAATGAGGCTCCTCCGGCGATTATGTCCATCTTCCTGGGCGACCAGCTTACCGAGGTCGTCGAGAAGATCATCGATGGCAAGGCTTCCGTCCATGCCACGCGCGGCGTGCTCGACCTGGGCGCCGATACCCTGCCCAAGCTGATGCAGGACAACACCGACCGCAACCGCACCTCCCCGTTTGCCTTCACCGGCAATAAGTTCGAGTTCCGTGCCTGCGGCTCCGAGCAGAACGTCTCCGACTCCAACCTGGTGCTCGATGCCGCCGTGGCCAAGTCGCTCAAGTCCTTCGCCGACGCGCTTGAGGGTACGCCCGAGGATGAGTTCCAGGACGCTGCACTCGAGTACTGCAAGAAGGTCCTGACCGACCACCAGCGCATCCTGTTCTCCGGCGATGGCTACTCCGATGAGTGGCCCGTCGAGGCCGAGAAGCGCGGCCTTGCCAACAACAAGACCACGGCCGATGCCCTGCCCGCCTTTGTTTCCGATAAGGCTATCGCGCTCTTTGAGGAGACGGGTGTCCTGACCAAGGCCGAGGCCCAGTGCCGCTACGACTGCAAGCTCGAGAAGTACAACAAGCTCATGAACATCGAGGCCACCACGATGGTTCGCGAGGCACGTCGTACCTATCGCCCGGTCATTACCGCCTATGCCACCAAGGTCGCTAAGGGCCTTGAGACTATCCGTGCCGCTGGCGCCGAGGCCGCCATGCAGTGTGAGCAGAACACGCTCAACAAGCTCTGCAACGGCATCACCACCATCAACGACTCCATCAAGGCGCTCGACGCCGTGCATCAGAAGGCCGAGGGCCTCGATGGTCAGGAGCAGGCCAACGTGTACGCGCACGAGGTCGTTCCCGCTATGGATGCGCTGCGCGCCGCCGTGGACGCCATGGAGGAGATCGTGGCAGCCGACTACTGGCCGGTCCCGACCTACGACGACATTCTGTTCTACGTGTAGAGCGTAACTGACATATCGTCACGGTATTGAGCCGGGGTCCGCATCATGCGGGCCCCGGTTTTTGTTTGCGAAGGACGCTTTGAAGCCCGTTTTGGAACTGATTCGCCCACGCAATAAGGGGGCGTGGGCAAAAAACGTCAAATATGAGTACTGTCACAAGTCCTGTAACATTATTTATTTGCAAAATATGTAGTGTTACGCAACATATGTCCAAGTACTTAGCCGATAAACGTCTGCAATTTTTCCGCCGTAGGACGCCTGACGGCTAAATCGCCTTCTGAAGGCATGAAATCGCTGTTATTAAAATGGTAACAGTACTCATATTTGCCATTTTTTGACCACAGGCCTTGCGATGATGCCGGGATCCGCACCCTGCCGGGTTCGAATCCCGGCGCATAGGTAGCAAAAAGCCCGTCACCGCGGGGGTAACGGGCTTCTTAATTTAAATGGTGCCCCCAGCGGGATGTCCGCGTGCGGCTGGCGCCGCCCGCTTCCGCTGCGTCGCTCCGCTCCTTGCGTGCTGCGCTGGAAAACGCTTGCGCGTTTCCTCAGCTCCGCACCCTGTCGGGTTCGAATCCCGGCATATCGGTAGCAAAAAGCCCGCTACCGAATTGGTAACGGGCTTCACATCTCAAATGGTGCCCCCAGCGGGATTCGAACCCGCGATATCCACCTTGAAAGGGTGGCGTCCTTGGCCGCTAGACGATGGGGACAGCGGGAAAGAGTATAGCAGACTTTTTTAGCCGTTCACATATCGTTGGCAAACTGAAAAACCACCACAAAGGTGCCTGTCCCCTTTGTGGTGGTGAGGTGCTAGGGGAGGAGCTTCATGGCGGCGTCGTGGGCGGCGCGCTCGTAAGTGTCGTCGAGGGGCTTGAGCGGCAGCAGAGCGGTGGTCTGTGCATCGCCACGGTGCTCGAGAGCGTGGGCGATGAGCCAGTCGGCGAGCTCGGGGTTCTTGGGCAGTGCCGGTCCGTGTAGGTATGTGCCGATGACACCCTTGTAGATGAGGCCCTCAAAGCCATCGTCGCCGTTGTTGCCGGTACCCGTGACGACGGACGTTCCGAGCGGCGTGGCCTCTGCATCGAGCAGGGTGCGGCCGCCGTGGTTCTCAAATCCCACAAAGGGCTCGGGTGCCAGGTCGGTCTTGACGGCGACGTTGCCGATCAGGCGGTCGGAGCCGCGCACGGTTTCGGCGGCAATGACGCCCAGGCCCTCGATGCGATTCTCGCCCATGTAGTACGAACGGCCGAGCAGCTGATAGCTGCCACAGATGGCAAGCAGCGAGCCGCCATCCTCAACATAGGCTGCGACCTTGTCTTTTTGAGCGAACAGCTCGTGTGCCACGGCCAGCTGATCGCGGTCGGAGCCACCGCCCATCATGACGATGTCGGCGTCGGTGAGATCGAGCGACTCGCCCATGCGGACCTCGTCCACGCGCACGGGAATGCCGCGCCAGGCGCAGCGGCGCTCGAGGGCAATGACGTTGCCGCCGTCGCCATAGAGGTTGAGGGCATCGGGATACAGGTAGACGATGCGCAGGGGGCGCGAAAGCTCGACCGGCACAATGTCGGTGGGGACAGCGCTCCCATCGGCGCGCGTTACGGCGTGGGAGGCGACCGAGCTCGCATCGGTGCTCTTAAGCTCGTCGAGCTCCTTGACCAGCGGCGGGAAGGCCGTGTAGTTGGCGACGGCGTAGAAAGTGTCGCCGGCGGCTTCATCCGCAACGGCACCGATCGCCTGCTCGATATTCGAGATAATCGTGGCATCGATGCCGGCGTACTTGAGGCGCACCTGCATGTCATGCGCGCGCGTGCCGCCGGCAAAGGCGACAAGCCCCGTTGTGTCGGCGATGCGCTCAAAGTCGACGTCGTAGATCCACGATACATCGTGGCCGTCGGCATCGTTGTCGTTGAGGAAGAAAGCGCAGAGCCTGCCGCCTGCCGTCTTGATGGACTGGATTTGCCGATCGAAGCCTACGGGATTTTTGGCCAGATTGGCCTCGACGGTACGGCCGGCGATTTCCCAGCGGCCCATGCGTCCACCGGCGGGGACGTAGGCATCGAGCGTGGGCTGTAGGTGAGCTGCGTCCACGCCCAGCTCGTGGGCGGCAAAGAAGGCTGCAGCTACGTTGTAGACCATATACAGGCCGTTGTAGCGCGTGGCGATGTGCGTTGCGGGTGCGTCGATATCGGGTCCAAAGTTCAGGTCAAAGCCGTAGCCGTCGCAGCCGAGCTCCACGTTCGTCACGCGACGGACAAGCCCGGGGCGGGCCCAGCCGCACGAAGGGCAATGGTATGCGCCAAGCTGTCCGTACTGCACGTAGTCGTACTCCAACGGTGCGTTGCACTGTGAGCAAAAACGCGAGTCGCTAATGCGGTCGGACTCGGTGTTGGTGGCGCCGTCGATGCCAAAGGCGATGCTTGCATTGGGAACGCGCGCGGCGATTGCGGCACACAGCGGGTCGTCTGCGTTGTAGATGAGCGTTGTTGCCGGAGAGAGCTCCAACGCATGGGCGATGACGTCTTGGGTATGGTCGATCTCGCCGTAGCGGTCTAGCTGGTCGCGGAACAGGTTGAGCAGCACAAAGTACGTCGGCTTGAGCTTGGGCAGAACGCGTACGGTGTAGAGCTCGTCGCACTCAAAAACGCCCACGCGCTTGCCGCTGCTGGTGTGCTTAAGGCCGCCGCGGGCCTCGAGCAGAGCACCCACCACACCAGGCTCCATATTGTTGCCGGCACGGTTGCATACCACGGTGGCGCCGCTGGCGGCAACGGCGTCGGCGATGAGGTTGGAGGTGGTGGTCTTACCGTTGGTGCCGGTGATCACCACGCTGCGGTCGACAAGGCCCGCGAGGTCGCTCAGCAGCTCGGGGTCGATCTTCATGGCGATGCGGCCGGGAAGCACGCCACCCTGGCGCTTAAGGACGGAGCGCAGCCCCCAGCGGGCGATATCGCTCGAGGTGCAGGCGAGAGATGAGCGGAAGTTCATGAAGCCGTTCCTAACGTGAATGACATGGTCGTGGCGTTTGCGCCGTTAAAAGCCGTAGCGACGCGCAAATTCCTGGGCAAGCTGCGATACATCTTCGCAGGCGTTGGCCCAGGGGGCAAAGTCGGGGGTGTCCGAGATAATGCCGTCGGCTTCCCAAACCGCCTGGTGCGAGAGGTCCCAGGGGTCGCGTGGCTCGGGTCGGCAGGGAAGATACGGCGTCTGGTACATGGGGTTCAGCAAGAAGAACGCGCCGCCCTCGCAGCGGTTGGCAAACTCGCGCAGCGCGCGTGTCGCCGGACGCATCTTGTTTGTTTTGAACAGCAAAATCGTGCGGGCGAGCAGGTACCAGGGGGAGTTCTCGAGTGCATCAGCTCCCACCTGCTCCTCGAGCTGGTGAGCCAGGGCAAAAAAGCCGTCCTGGTCTTCCAAGCGGGCGAGGGCGAGCAGGACGGTGCCGGCAGCTCGGGTGGGATAGCCTTCTGCCTTAAGGACGCGGCGAGAATAGTTGGCGGCAGCACGGTAACGAGCGCTCGCCATGCACAGCTGCGAGATGGCCTCGAGCGTGTGAAGCCAGCCAATAAGCGCCGGCTCGCTCACGGTAAGGTCTGCTGCGGTGACACCGTCGGCCAAAACATTATTAGCCCAGTAGTGCGGGGCCTCCATATCAAACCCGGGCACGCTCTGTTGCAGGTAGTCGGCCGTACTCGTCTCGAGCTTCATCAAGTCGCCCAGGCAGGCATCGACGGGCGTGTCCGCCAGGATGATGGCGAGCAACTGGGCGTCGAGGACATACGCATCGACGCGGACGATCTTGAGCAGCTCATCGCGCATATCGTCGAACAGACGATTGCGCGTCTGCTCAAACTCCTCGTCGCTGCCCATGTCTTCGATGCGACGAAGCTCGTCAAGCAAGTGACGATGAACGCCGGCATAGGACAGCAGCGCTTGGGCATGCTCGGTCTGCGCATACTTGTGAGGGTTTGCGCTGATGTCGTTATGGACAAGCTCGCGTGCTGCATCGGTGAGTTCGGGGTGCGACGCCAGATAGGTGCGTTCCAGATAGGCGGGGATGTAGACGCTCGGATCCATTAGAGGTCTCCTCCCTTAAACGGCAATCCCTGTTCGGCCGCGCGCAGGATTCGTTCGTCGATCTGGGAGCGCACGATGTCGTTGGTGGCGACCCAGGCGGCAAAGCTGGCGTTGTCGGGCGCGCCTAGGCCCTCCTGCAGCACCGGCGTCGCCTCGGACAGGGCAAGGACAAGCTCATCGGTGGAGCCCGGACCTACGTTGACGCGAGCATAGACGCCATCGGGAAACTCGGTTTGGAAGTAGAGTGCTTCGGCCGCGTGCGGGCATGAGCGCACCAGGATGCGCAGGTAGTGTTCGGCGCCCTCGTAATCCAGCTCGCGCCAGGCTGCGCTCATCAGCGCGATGAGCGTCCACGGGTCCAGGTCACGCTCCGCGTCCTTGGGACGGCGACGCAGCGGCGTGTTGGCAAGATAGGGCACGGAGTGGGCAGAGCGAAAGCGCTTGAGCTCCTCGGCGGGGTATTCGAGCTTAGCCATGGCGAGCATTGCGGTGTGGCGGACGCCGGCAGGGTCGTTGGGCGCAAAGTCCAGGCTGCGATTCGCGGTATCCAGCGACATGCGATAGCGGCCGCTAATGAGGGCGCGTGACGCAAGGGCGGCAAGCCAGCGCAGGTAGGGGCGGCGCATAAGGTCGCCAGCGGCCTCGCGCTCGTAGGGGTCCTGCGCCGAGGCGATCTTGAGAGCCAGGTCGTGCTCCACCTCGTCGCACTTGGACACCAGATACTGTACGTACTCCTCGTTGGAGTTGGCGGTGAGGGCGGTCAGCATGCGCTGGGCATCCCAGTTGGTGGGGTCGAGCGCGGCTGCCTCGCGAAGCATGTTCTCGGCAGCGGCCTCTTCTTGCTCTGCCTGGGTATCGTCAGGGATAAAGGGAATGCGGTAGTCGACAGCCTCGACCACCTTGGCAATGAGGTGCCCGGCGCGGTCGCGGTCGTGCACGATGAGCGGCGCGGGGTTGCGGGTGAATTGTTCCATCAGACGCTCTGCGGCGGCACCGTCGGTGAGCGGGATATTGTCGCGGCGCAAGGCCTCAAGAACGAGGCGATGGCAATCCTCTTGAATGGGATCGAATGCCATGGGGCCTCCTTTGCTGCGGTTAGGGTTCAAATGTCTCTATATAAGGTTCTAGTTTACCCGCATGTGGCACACCGGGGGTGCCGCACTTGGACATGCACCTTTGCACCACGAAGACGGATGTCGCACAAATGTCGGCACCTTGGACGACTGAGTGGTATCACGGTGCCGCAAACGGTCGATTTTTGGCGGCGAACGGGGCGCATTTTGGAGGGGCACCGTCCTGCCCGGGATATGTGGTCAACCTTGATAAAACGTTTGCCCAGCTTGGGAGTATGAATGCCCCACAAGGGTCTTCAGGGATAGAAAAAACGTTTCATCATTGTCGGCTTTAGGTGAATAACTGACCAACCAGAACGGTAGAATAATGTTTGTCTGAGCGTTGAGACGTTTAGACATCGCGCATTGTCATCGCCGGCAACGCGCAAAACGGTCCTAACGGAGCCAATCGGGTGCTCCGTTATATACGCAAGTCTAAGAGGGGCTTGTTTAGGAGGCACAGTATGGGACGTTTTACCAATCCTCGTGATCTGTACTTTGGTGAGGGCGCTCGCCACGAGGTGAAGAACCTCAAGGGCAAGAAGGCCATCATCGTTTCTGGCGGCAGCTCTATGCGCCGCGGCGGGTTCCTGCAGGACGTTGAGGCCGACCTCAAAGAGGCCGGCATGGAGGTCAAGCTGTTCGAGGGCGTCGAGTCCGATCCGTCCATCGAGACGGTCATGAAGGGCGCCGAGGCCATGCGCGAGTTCGAGCCCGACTGGATTGTCGCCATCGGCGGCGGCTCGCCCATCGATGCCGCTAAGGCCATGTGGGTCTTCTACGAGTATCCCGAGGAGTCCTTCGATAACATCATCCAGCCGTTCAGCTTCCCCGAGCTGCGTCAGAAGGCTCACTTCTGCGCCATCTCCTCTACCTCCGGTACCGCTACCGAGGTCACTGCCTTCTCCGTCATTACCGACTATGCCAAGGGCATCAAGTACCCGCTGGCCGACTTCAACATCACCCCTGATGTCGCCATCGTCGACCCCGAGCTCACCTACACCATGCCCGCCAAGCTGTGCGCTCACACCGGCATGGACGCTCTGACCCACTGCATGGAGGCCTACGTTTCCACCTGCGCTTCCATGTTCACCGACGCCAACGCTCTGCACGGCATCCGCGAGATTGTCGAGTGGCTGCCCAAGTCCTATGCTGGCGACCATGAGGCCCGTCAGCACATGCACGAGGCTCAGTGCATCGCCGGTATCGCCTTCTCCTCGGGCCTGCTCGGCATCGTTCACTCCATGGCTCACAAGACCGGTGCTGCCTTCGAGAACGGCCACATCATCCACGGTGCTGCTAACGCCATGTACCTGGGCAAGGTCATCCAGTGGAACTCCAAGGATCCCCGTGCTGCCGAGCGTTACGCTTACGTGGCCAAGGAGATCCTGCACCTTCCCGGCGAGACCAACGAGGAGCTCATCGCCGCGCTCGTCCAGAAGATTCGCGACCTCAACGACCAGCTCAACATTCCGCAGTCCATCAAGGATTACGCGAATGGTGGCGTGAAGGTCGACGCCGAGAACCCGCAGATGGTTTCCGAGGAGGAGTTCCTCGCCAAACTGCCCGAGATCGCCGCGAACGCCGAGACCGACGCCTGCACGCCGGAGAACCCGCGTGAGACCAAGGCTGCCGACTTCGAGAAGATCCTCAAGGCCTGCTACTACGACACCGACATCGATTTCTAATCGACTCTTGTTATCGTAATGAGGGGCTCCGCACGTATCCGTACGGAGCCCCTTTCTTTTTAATTATTAGAGAATGGGATAAAAATGGCTGCAATCTTCAATAGCCCCAGCAAGTACATCCAGGGCCCGGACGAGCTCGCCAAGCTCGGCTCTTACGTTGAGCCGCTCGGCGCTAAGGCCCTCGTCATCGTGACGCCTTCGGGCAAGAAGCGCGTTGGTGCCAAGATCGAGGGCGGCTTTGCCGAGGCTAAGGCCGAGCTGCTGTTTGAGGACTTTAACGGCGAGTGCTCAAAGGGCGAGGTCGATCGCCTGGTTGCGCTCGCTCGCGACAACGGTTGCGACATCATCGTCGGTGTCGGTGGCGGCAAGATCCTCGACACCGCCAAGGCCGTTGCCTACTACCTGGAGTCCCCGGTCATCATTTGCCCCACCATTGCTTCGACCGATGCTCCGTGCTCGGCACTTTCGGTGCTCTACACCGACGACGGCCAGTTCGACAAGTATCTCTTCCTTAAGGCAAACCCCAATATTGTCCTGATGGATACGACGGTTATCGCGGCGAGCCCGGTGCGCCTGACGGTTTCCGGCATGGGCGATGCGCTCGCAACCTACTTTGAGGCCCAGGCGACGCATGATGCCGACGGCGGCACTTGCGCCGGCGGCAAGGGCGGCATGGCCGGCTTGGCGCTCGCCAAGCTCTGCTACGAGACGCTTATGGCCGATGGCGTCAAGGCCAAGGTCGCGCTGGAGAAGGGTGCTCTCACGCCTGCCGTCGAGCACATCATTGAGGCCAACACGCTGCTTTCGGGCATTGGCTTTGAGAGCTCGGGCCTTGCTGCTGCTCATGCCATCCACAATGGCCTGACGATGCTGCCCGAGTGCCACGGCATGTATCACGGCGAGAAGGTCGCCTTCGGCACCATCGTCCAGCTGGTACTCGAGGATGCTCCGACTGAGAAACTCGAGGAAGTCTTGGGCTTCTGCATTGAGCTGGGCCTGCCGGTCACGATGAAGGAACTTGGCGTTGCCGAGCTTACGCACGAGCAGGCCATGATTGTTGCCGAGGCCGCCTGCGCGCCCGATGACACCATGTGCAACATGCCGTTTGAGGTGACGCCCGAGATGGTCGCAAACGCCATTCTGGGTGCCGACGCACTGGGTCACTACTACCTTATGGATGAGTAAACTAAGGTAAGGAAGGGGCAAAGCCGACAGATGGCTTTGCCCCTTTTTGCTATGGTGCAAAGTGGCCTGTCTCCAATGCACAAGTTGGTGCAGGGGGCAGGTTACTTTGCACCAATCGTTGTTTGATGAAGGGCGGATTCTCGTATGGCGCTTCCCATGGTTTATGGCGGTCCCGGCCGGTATGTTCAGGGGCCGGGCGAACTTTCGCGTCAGGGCAGGTACTTGTCGTGGTTGGGCTGCGCTGCTTATGTCTTGTTTGACCAGGGCACCGAGGATCGGCTGTGCAAGCAGATTGTCGATGGATTTCTGGACGAAGATCTAAGTGAGCCGTTCTTTAAGATTTATGACGGTCCGTGTACGGAAGAGGCCGTTGTCGAAATGGCTAAGGAAGCCCAGGCCGAGTATTGCGACATGGTGGTGGGTATTGGCGGCGGCAAAATGCTCGATATCGCCAAAGCAGTAGCGTTTTATGCCGAGCTGCCGTTGTGCGTATGCCCCACGGCGGCTTCGATGGACGGTCCGTGCAGCGCGATTTCGGTGCTGTATCACGAGGATGGGTCGTTCGACCACTACCTGATGCTCGAGAAGAATCCAGACCTGGTCGTGGTCGATACCAACGTGGTCGCGGCAGCCCCACTGCGTATGACGGTCGCTGGCATGGGCGACGCACTGGCAACGTACTTCGAGGCGCGTTCGTGCGCCGCGGCGCACGGTACCAACGAGCACGGTGGCGAGCCGGGGCACTTGGCTCTGGTCGCGGCTCGCGCCTGCTACGACACGCTCATGGAGTGCGGCGTCGCTGCCAAGCGCGACCTCAAAAAGGGCCGTACATCGCCGGCGGTTGAGCGCCTGATCGAGTGCAATATTCTGCTCTCGGGCGTCGGTTTTGAGAGCGGTGGCTTGGCGTTGGCGCATGCCATCGCCAACGGTCTGACGATCCTGCCCGAGTGCAAGGCCATGCATGGCGAGGCCGTGGCATTTGGTCTGGTGGTGCAGCTACGCCTGGAGCGTGCGCCCGAGCTTAATCAGGTGCTCGAGTTTTGCCAGCGCGTCGGTTTGCCGACCACGCTCGAGGAGCTGGGCCTTAGCGAGATTTCCGATGCCGATCTGCAGGGTGTTGCAAATGCGGTCTTTAGAAACGAGCGTAACATGGCCAACGAGCAGACAAAGGTGACCAGGCAAAAGCTCGTCGAGCTCATGTGTGAGGCATAGCTTGGCGCTTGATCGGCCTTGTGCAATCGAGGCGGCGATAGACCATGGGCTATTTGCCGCAAAGATGCGCCGCGTGTAATTTGCCCGAGGCGTGGGCCGATAGCGTATCATTATCTCTTGCTTGTTTGCACTGCTCAGGGAGGGGCCGCGCATGGCGCAGGAACACGATCTGTTTGATGACATTATCGAGATCAGCAAGGGTTTCGACTTTCTTAAAAACCCGCTTGGCGGTGTGACCGATGCACTCGATCCATCGGCGCCGCAATGGAATCCTGCCGACTACAAGGAGCGCCCGCGCGGCAACACCATTCCGTGTCTGGCCTGCAAAAACGAAAAGAGCGGCTGCACCGCGTGCATGGATGTGTGCCCGGTCAACGCTATCGAGGTCGAGGAAGACTCCATCGAGATCCTTGACTCCTGTCGCAAGTGCGGCCTGTGCGCCGCTGTCTGTCCGACCGAGGCGATCATCTCGCCGCGCCTGGCGCCCAAAAACCTGTATGACGATATTGTCTCGGCGGCTACGAGCCACGAGACCGCCTACGTCACCTGCACGCGCGCCCTCAAGCGCATGCCGCGCGAAAACGAGGTCGTCGTTGCCTGCGTGGGCGATATTACGGCTGAGACCTGGTTCTCGGTACTGGCGGACTATCCCAACGTGAGTGTGTACCTGCCGTTGGGCGTGTGCGATAAATGCCGCAACACCGGCGGTGAGGACATTCTGGGCGAGGCGATTGCGAAGGCCGAGGAGTGGTCCGGCACGGGTATGGGCCTGGAGGTCGACCCCAAGAGCCTCAAATGCCATAAGCGTCGCGAGTACGAGCGCAAGGAGTACATGGAAAAGATTGCCCGCACCACGGGCCTGACGGTGACCAAGCTCAATCCGGCGACGGCGGCGCTGGCCTCGGTGACGCAAAAGCTCAAGGCTCATCGCCATCAGATTACCCAGCTGGAGCGCACGCTCAACACCATGTGCGGCACCACGACGACCAAGCGTCGCCGTACGCTTACGCACGGGCGCCAACTGGTGCTCTCGACGTTGCAAAACCACCCCGAGCTTGCCCAGAACATGCAGGTGAGCACGCCGGAATGCGATTTTGACAAGTGCACGTCGTGCGGCGAGTGCGTCAACGTGTGCCCCACGTTTGCCTGCGATTTGGTGGGAAGCGGTCGCTTTGCGTTGGAGTCGACGTATTGCTTGGGCTGCGGTGCCTGCGTCAAGGTGTGCCCCGAGCATGCGCTCAAGTTGGTTGAGCATGACGCGTCCAATCTGGTCGTCGTCGATCCCGAAGCCGAGGAAAAGGCCGCCCAGAAGGCGAAGGCTCACGAAGAAGCTGAGAAGGTCAAGGCCGAGGCAAAGGCCAAGCTGGACAAGATGCTCGACCAGGTGGAAAAGCTCGCGGACTAGCCAGCGACCCCAATCTTTGCTTCATTTGCGCCGTCGTGGTGTCCGGATTCGCCCGGATGCTGCGGCGGCGCTATACTTATGCAGTTTGAAGTACCTGTACCAAAAGGAGCTGTCGTGTCCCTTTCCATCGGTATCGTGGGCCTGCCCAACGTGGGCAAGTCGACGCTGTTCACCGCGCTTACCAAAAAGACCGGCCTTGCCGCCAACTACCCGTTTGCCACGATCGACCCCAACGTGGGTATCGTCGATGTGCCCGATAGCCGCCTGCAAAAGCTCGCCGACATCGTCAACCCGGGTCGCATTGTGCCGGCGACGGTCGAGTTCGTCGACATCGCAGGTCTGGTGAAGGGCGCTAACGAGGGCGAGGGCCTGGGCAACCAGTTCCTGGCCAACATTCGCGAGACCGACGCCATCTGCGAGGTCGTGCGCTACTTTAAGGACCCCAACGTCATGCGTGAGGTGGGCCGCACGGGCGAGTTCGTCGATCCCGCCGGCGATGCCGACACCATCATGACCGAGCTCATCCTGGCCGACATGGGCACGCTCGAGAAGCAGCTGCCTAAGCTCGAGAAGGAGGCCAAGCGCGACAAGGAGCTCATGCCCAAGTTCGAGGTTGCCAAGCGCCTGCTTGCCTGGCTCAACGAGGGCAAGCGCGCCGCATCCATGGAGATGACCGACGAGGAGCGTGCCGCCGCCAAGGGGCTGTTCCTGCTCACCATGAAGCCCATCCTGTATGTGGCCAACGTGGACGAGGATATGCTCAACGACGATCTGGCGCCCATCGATGGTGTCAAGCCGCTGCCCATCTGCGCCAAGATCGAGGCAGAGCTTTCCGAGCTCGATCCCGAGGACGCCGCCGACTACCTGGAGAGCCTGGGCCTGGAGCAGCCCGGCCTGGACGTGCTCGCTCAGGCTGCCTACAAGCTGCTCGGCCTGCAGTCGTTCTTTACGGCCGGCGAGATGGAGGTCAAGGCCTGGACGGTTCGTCAGGGCGCGACCGCCCCGCAGGCCGCTGGCGTCATCCACACCGATTTTGAGCGCGGCTTTATTAAGGCCGAGGTCATTGGCTACGACGACTACATCGAGCTCGGCGGCGAGCAGGGCGCCAAGGCCGCCGGCAAGTTGCGTATTGAGGGCAAGGACTATGTCATGGCCGATGGCGACGTCGTGCACTTCCGCTTTAACGTGTAAGGACGACGCATATGTTCAAATATGGCAAAAAAGCTGGCTACATGGGTATTGCGCTGCTCGTACTTGCGGTGATTCCGCTGGTGGTCGCAGCGTGTGTTATCCCCAACATTGGCCCCGAGGTGGCAACGAAGTTTAACGCCGCCGGCGAGGTGACGCGCTGGGGTAAGAGCTACGAGCTGCTGGCACTGCCGGTACTCAATCTGCTGCTGAGCGTGGCGACGTACTTTACGGCGGGACGCCAAGCCAAGAACAATGACGACTCCGCCGCCATGGCGCGCATCGTGTGCGAGCGCTACCTGCGTAACGGTTGCATCACGGGTGTGTTCCTCAACGTGATCAACGTCTACTTTATGTATTCGGCGATTACCGGTATGGGCTTTGGCCTTGGTTTCTAGCTTGTCCTTTTAGGCAACGAGCCTGCACATATATTCAATGGCTGCTGCGAGGCCGCCGCTCGATCGTGGTTTAAAGACCATATCGGCGGCGGTCTCGTTTTCGTATCCGGCGCCACGAAGGGCGAGTGCGATGCCGGCTTCTAAAAGGAGCGGCAGGCCGCGTTGGCTGGTTGCGATTACGGCAGCCTGATTGAGTGGGCAGCTGTGCGTTTGGCATTGAACAGCAAGTTCACCTTGCGTCGGGCAAGGGAGCAGAACGGTGGCGACGCGACTTGATAGCAATGCAAATGCTGTGCGCTCATCGGGCGAAAGGCATTCTGCTTCAACGACGACGAGCTTGGGCGGTGCGCTGTTTGTGCGAGGCGTGGCTCGGTACATGCGGACCGAAGAACCCGACATAGAAAACTCCTGTGTATTCGGCAAAACGTAAACTATAGTTTACGTTTATGTTCGGCTCCATTTCAAACTCGGCTGCATGGACGAACGTGCGAAACAGATTCTTGGCAGGCGGGTCGAAGAGACACGCAGGGACCTTGGTATCTCCAAGGTTGTTTTTTGTGTGGCGACAGGAATTAGCCGACCCTACCTCGACCGAATCGAAGATGGGACGGCAAATTTCACGCTCAAGGTTCTATTTAAGATCGCACCCGCACTCGGCATGACGGTGTCAGAACTTCTCGAGGGTATCGAATAGGGCGTTCCCCCGCTGTATTTGACGCTCTTTGGGCGGGTCCCCCTGGTTGCGATGTGCAAAATCGCGAGTATTCAGCACCAGTTCGGCCGTAGATGGTAGCTCGAGCGGCTGGCTTTGCCTTTTTGACAGTAGTTAATCCACACGCTTAATGCAAATGTGGAATAAATATTTACTAGACGGCCTCTTCGCCCTAAAAGTTCGTCTAACAATCGGCCGATTCTATGTCTCCGGCGGAGAAATTGCAGAATACTCCGATTTTTGCACGGCCCGAGGGGGACCACCTGTCGTTTGAGGCTGCGATAAGTGGAACTGCCTTAGGGATTACGCCATCGGGATGCGGTCGTGGTTGACTTGGCTGTAGAACAGGCGCTGGATCTCGGCCGCATCGCGTGACTGGCCGAGTGCCCACATGGTCTTGGCCACGAGCGTCTCGGTGGTCATGTCGTCGCCGCGCAGAATGCCCGGATGATCGGCGTAAGCACGGCCGACCTCATAAACGCCCAGATCGAGGCCCTCTTCGGGGACCTGCGTGGTCATAACGACGGTGCGACCCGAATCGACCCAGCGGAAAATTGCCTCTTGGAACGACTCGCCCGACTCGCCAAACTCGGGGATACCGCCAATGCCAAAGGTCTCCAGAATCACGGCGTCGTAGCTGTCGGCAAGGGCGTCGAGGATGCCCGGGTTCACGCCGGGCGTAAGCTTGAGTACAAATACGCGCGGGTCGATGCTGTCGTAGAAACGCACCGGGTTTTCGCCCAGATGAGTGCCGTGGAGCCCGTTGCGCACGATGCGGTCGTTGCGGATGTAGGCAATGGGCGGATAGTTGACGCTAATGAATGCGTTAAAGCTCATGGTGCGCTGCTTGCGGGCGCGCGTGCCGGCAATGGCTACGCCGCCAAACACGATCGAGACGTCGTGCGAATGCTCGTCGAGCGCATAGAGCAGGCTCTGGTACAGATTGAGCTTGGCATCGGTAAAGGGATTGCCCATGGGCTTTTGCGAGCCGGTGAGCACGATGGGCTTGGGGCTGTCCTGAATCAGATAGGAAAGCGCCGCCGCGGTGTAGCTCATGGTGTCGGTGCCGTGCAGGACCACAAACCCGTCGTGGTCGGCATAGCCCTCGACGATGACGTCGCGGATACGCATCCAGTCGCTCGGGCGCATATTGGTGCTGTCGATGTTCATGGGCTGCACCACGTCGAGCTCGCAGAGGTCCGAGATCTCGGGGACGCTCTGGGCGAGCTCCTCACCGGTCAGGGCGGGGGAGAGGCCGTTGCCGTCCTCGGTCGATGCGATGGTGCCGCCCGTGGCGATGAGAAGGATGCGCTTCATGCTGGTATTCCTATCGTATTTGCCGCCGCAAGGGCGGAGTCGTTCGGCAGTATTGTGGCACAGGGCGTCCAATGTTCAAACGTATTACATCATCTGCAACGTCTGGTAACACTTCAATTGCCGTCAAATAGGGGCCCAGGTCGTGCGTTTGCCGTGCGCTGATGGCTGTGAGGGACGAGAAACCCCATATAACGTGTACACTATGAAAGTTACTTTGTTCATTCGCGCGGGCGGGCACCGGCTCCCCGCCAACAAGAGGGGGATACCATGGATCAACATGCTTCCGCAAAGGTCCTCGTACTCGACTTTGGTGCGCAGTACGGTCAGCTCATTGCCCGTCGCGTCCGCGACCTCAACGTGTATTCCGAGATCGTTCCCTGCGACATCTCGGCCGACGAGATTCGCGAGATGAACGCCTCTGCGCTCATCCTTTCCGGCGGCCCGGCCTCCGTGTACGCCGAGGACGCTCCGTCCATCGACCCCGCCATCTTTGACCTGGGTCTTCCCGTCTTGGGCTTCTGCTACGGCCATCAGATCACGGCCGTGACGCTCGGCGGCAAGGTCGGCCACTCCGAGGTGGGCGAGTACGGCCGCGCTACCATCACGCGCACGGCGGACGCCAAGCTCTTTAACTCCACGCCCATGGAGCAGACCGTTTGGATGAGCCACCGCGACGCCGTTTCCGAGGTGCCCGAGGGCTTTACCGTTACCGCTAGCACCGACGTGTGTCCGGTTGCCGCCATGGAGTGCGTCGAGCGCAAGATCTTTACCACGCAGTTCCACCCCGAGGTCAAGCATTCCGAGTATGGTCAGCAGCTGCTGAGTAACTTCCTGTTTGAGATCTGCGGCCTGGAACCCAACTGGACCATGGACAACCTGGCCGAGACCATGACGGCAGACTTTCGCGAGAAGGTCGGCGACGACCGCGTGATTCTGGCCCTGTCCGGCGGCGTTGACTCCTCCGTCGTGGCTGCCCTGGGCGCCCGTGCCGTGGGCAAGCAGATGACCTGCGTGTTCATCAACCACGGTCTGCTGCGCAAGGGCGAGCCCGAGCAGGTGGAGGAGGTCTTCACCAAGCAGTTCGACGTCGACTTTATCCACGTCCACGCCGAGGACCGCTACGCCGAGCTTCTGGCCGGCGTGACCGAGCCCGAGGAGAAGCGCCGCATCATCGGCACGCAGTTCTGGAAAGAGTTCTTCGCCGTGGCCCAGCAGCTCGAGACCGATGGCAAGCCGGTTAAGTACCTGGCCCAGGGCACCATCTACCCCGACATCATCGAGTCCGGCGCTCGCAAGACGGGCGGTAAGACGGCCACCATCAAGAGCCACCACAACCTGATTCCGTTCCCCGAGGGCGTGCACTTCGACCTCATTGAGCCGCTCGATCACTTCTTTAAGGACGAAGTCCGCGCACTTGGTCTGGCGCTCGGCCTGCCGGGTCACATCGTGTTCCGTCAGCCTTTCCCGGGCCCGGGTCTGGCCATCCGCATCATCGGCGCGGTCGACAAGGAGAAGCTCGAGATCCTCAAGAACGCCGATGCCATCGTGCGCGAGGAGCTCGACGCCTACAACCAGCGTCTGTTTGAGCAGACCGGCGAGCGCAACTCCGAGCACAGCTGCTGGCAGTACTTTGCGGTCCTGCCTGACATCAAGTCCGTCGGCGTTATGGGCGACGAGCGCACCTATCAGCGCCCGATCATCCTGCGTGCCGTCGAGTCCAGCGATGCCATGACCGCCGACTGGGCCAAGCTGCCCTACGACGTGCTGGCCCGTATCTCCGGCCGCATCGTTGCCGAGGTTCCCGGCGCCAACCGCGTGTGCTACGACATCACGTCCAAGCCGCCTGCGACGATCGAGTGGGAGTAGGCTGATAGGGTTCTGACCTGCACTTTTGAGTGCCGCACTGTGCCGCTGAGTTTCGTTTCGTACGAGAGTCATGGCAAAGCCGTCAGCGACGGCGGTGAGTAAATACGGTAATCTGGCCTCCGTTCCCGCGTTGGGACGGAGGCTTTTTCTTTGCCGTTTTACTCCCTTTCACCTGCGATTTCGCGATTTACTCCCCGTATTTCAAGATGGCAAAGTACGAGGCGGTATTCGGAGGAACGGGAGTAAAGATTTATCCCGAATGAGTAGACGCGCGATTTTTGTCCCCGAGAACGAAACGAGGCCGTTTCGGGGCCCGTGAAACTCAAATCGAACTCAACGGGCGTTTTTACGGTCTCCGTACGGCGTTTCCCCAGGTGGTTAATGGGGAGTAAAGAATCTCGCCGCCTCAATGAAAACGGGAGTAATCAGGGGAAATGCCGCAGTGTACTGCCGTGTGCCGCCATGTAAGCCACCGCGTCATTTACTCCCCGTTTACGCTTGAAATGCCTTTGCATGCAATGGGGAGTAAAAACTCAGCTTACGCAGGTGCGAGCGGAGCTCACCGCCTAGCCTGGCGTCCTGATTCGGTTGCGTTGATTGCGAAATGCGGGGAGCTGCTACAGCGAGGCTTTCCAGTCCTCGTACTCGGCGGCGTCGATCTCGCCGTTCTCGAGCCGTGCGCGCTTCTCGGCCCACAGCTGGATCGCCATCGCCGCTTTGGGCGCGTGAGGCGCCTTGGGGTTCAGGGAGAGCCCCGTGCCGTCGGCTGCGGGCACGATGCCGAATGAGTCCTCGAGCCGCACGAGCAGCGATATGAGGTCGCCCGCGGTTTCGACGCCGTAATCCTTGAGGGCGTTGACGGATACGCCTAGTGCTGCGGCGATGGATTCGAGCAGCTCGGGCTTCACGGCGCGGATGCCGCTCTCGTAGTGGCGCACGGCCCCCTCGGTCAGGCCGACCGCCTCGGCAAGCTGCGCTTGCGTCATGCCGCGCGACTTGCGGTACCGCCTTATGTTCTCGCCTACGGACATGCGCCCTCCTCCTGGAATTACGTACCCGCACATCTTACCAGCGTACGCAAATGTACGCAATTCTATTGACAGTACAGATATGTACGTTTACTCTGAATCTGTAAACCGTACGTATCTGTACGCTAATGACAGGAGGAGCCATGGACGAGAAGGTGGCGAAGACGCCGAGACCGCACATGCTGGATGCGGACGAGGTTGCGGAGCTGCTGAGGATCAAGAAAGGCAGCGCCTACGAGGTGATCAGGAAGATAAACGCCGAGCAGGAGGCGCGCGGGCGCGTGGTTATCCGCGGGCGCGTTCGAAGTGACGT
Source organism: uncultured Collinsella sp. (assembly GCA_900545445.1). Lineage (GTDB taxonomy): Bacteria > Actinomycetota > Coriobacteriia > Coriobacteriales > Coriobacteriaceae > Collinsella. Next base: position 39,699 of record UQZH01000012.1, read on the forward strand.
CTTCGACGCCCTGTACTTCCCGGAGGTGGACTGACATGCCGGTGTACAAGGACGACAGCAACGGCACGTTCTTCGTGCAGTGCTACTACCGCGACGCCCGCGGCTCGAAGCGCCACAAGACGAAGCGCGGCTTCTCCTCCGAGGTGGAGGCCGCAGTGTGGGAGAGCCAGTTCAAGAGCCTTAACGGCGGGGCCATGGACATGACGTTCTCCGAGTTCGTCGAGGTGTACGCCTCAGAGGTGAAGCCGCGCATACGCGAGCACACGTGGATCACCAAGGAGTACATCATCAACGACAAGCTCGTGCCGTTCTTCGGGGACATGCGCATGTGCGACGTGAGGCCGATCGACGTCATCAGGTGGCAGAACGAGCTCACCGAGCACCGGGACGCCGACGGGAAGCCCTGGGCGCCGACGTACCTGCGCACGGTGAACAACCAGCTCAACGCCATCTTCAACCACGCCGAGCGCTACTACGGCCTCACCGACAACCCGGTGCGCAGGGTCGACAAGATCGGCTCGAAGAAGGGCGGCGAGATGCAGTTCTGGACCAAGGACGAGTACCTGAGGTTCAGCGAGGCCGTCATGGACAAGCCGCTCTCGTTCCACGCCTTCGAGCTGCTTTACTGGACGGGCATACGCTGCGGCGAGCTCCTGGCGCTCACGCCGTCCGACTTCATGCTGGAGAGCTCCCGGCTGCGCATCAACAAGTCGTACCAGAGCCTCCACGGCGTGGACACCGTGACCGACCCCAAGACGCCCAAGTCGGTGCGCACGATCGTCATGCCGGCCTTCCTTTGCGACGAGATGGCGGACTTCATCGAGATGCGCGACGACGTCGCCCCCGACGAGCGCCTGTTCGCCGTGACCAAGCACTTCCTGGCCCACGAGATGGAGCGCGGGTGCAAGGCGTCGGGCGTGAAGCGCATCCGCATACATGACATACGCCACAGCCATGTGAGCCTGCTGATCGAGATGGGCTTCTCCGCGTTGGCCATCGCCGAGCGCATGGGCCACGAGGCGGTGGACATCACCTACCGCTACGCGCACCTGTTCCCCACGAAGCAGGACGAGATGGCCGCCGCGCTCGACGGGGCGAGGGGGTAAGAAGGATGCCGTGCGAGAACAGCGCCCGCAAGCGCAGCAAGACGATGGCGTTCCGCTGCACGCCCGAGGAGCGCAAGCTCATATGCGAGATGGCAGCTTGGAGCGGCATGAGCAGGCAGGACTACATCATCGCCAAGCTCACCGATACCCAGGTCGAGGTGAGACCCTCTGTGAGCGTTCAGAAGGCGCTGAAGGACTCGATGGCGGAGTTGGCCAAGGAAGTACGGCTGGCGGCCTCCTACAGCGAGCTGAGCGAGTCTCTGCAGCAGAGAGTCGAGCACGTGATGAGGTTCTTCCTGGCGCTCGGCGAGCCTATTGACTCGCGAGTGGACGACGCGTCTCAGGAAGAATCGTTCCCGGCGATGGCGACTGAGGTCGAAACTAACGACAACGCCGACAATGCAAGTATCTTTGGAATGGGTCGCGGCTAACGCTCATCTAAGCGCCGACCAGGAACTGCGATTCTTTAGGGTGTTGCCCGCAAAGCAAATAGTTAATCTTCCGCGAAAGGAAGCTAAACGGTCCGTTCCTCGACATAGAGGATCTCGTTTTGCGCCTCCAGGATTCGCGCGGCGTCGCCGATGCGCTCGGCGCACCTCTCGCTTATCGACCTCAGGGCCAGGACCCCCTCGACGTCGAGCAGGTCCAGCTGGTCGGCGTGCGCCAGGGACTCGAGCAGCTGGTCCAGGCCCCTCGCCAGCCTTCCTGCATCCGCCACCGCGTCAAGCAGCTCACGACGCTCGTCCTTCTCGTTGATATCCATCATTGGCTGTCCTCCTTCTTCCGACGGACGTGTTGCGCAGCACCGTAGCCGTTCCGCATGGAGAACCATCTCGCCGCCGCGATCCCGTGCGCATATTGGCCGCAAGCGGCGCGGGGAATGCCGTCCCGATGCGGACCACGGCACCGCGACTCGGGAACGCGCCGTCGTTCCCGCCGCGGCGTCGTCTCCAATCCCACGGGAGCCCAGCAACCGCCGACAGATCGCATCCCATGCCTGGAAGCCTCGGCGCCCATGCCTGATTCCATGCCGCACGCCTGCGCCCTTCCGATCCGAAACCCGCCCCGGCGTTCCTTGGACGCGCAGGGTCGCACGCCGGCAGGCGGCCCGCAAGGGCCGCGACACTTTTTCGGGTTCTTCGCTCCATGCGCTGCGCGCGCGAACAACGCGAAAAACTGCCGTCGGAATACTTCTATTTCCACGCCCGACTTCGCTTCCTCCCTTGCCGGCACGCCCGCGCCGCATGCGACTCACGCGACGCAAGGCACGCCACAGGGGCGGGCCTCCGAGTCTAAGGAGCAAGACATGAACGACATGAAGGAAAAGGCGATGGGCGCGGTCAGGACCTTCCTCGAGCGTAAGGGCTACGAGATCGTCGATGAGGCCTGGCAGGGGCCCGAGGGCATCGGCGGAATCGACCTCGTGGCGGTGGACGAGGACGGGACCCTGGTCTTCGTCGACGCCACGGTCCGGATCGGAACGGACGGCTTCCCCGAGGCCCACAGGGCGCGCGGGCTGCGCGAGGCGCTGGCGGCGACGTGGCTCGCCGGCAACGGCGACGACTACGCCGACACGCCGGTCCGCTTCGACGAGGTGGCGATGATGGTCGTCAAGGAAAACCGAGCGCTCCTGCGCCACCACATCAACTGCTTCGGCGAGATGGAGCCGCTCTCCTAGGCGGCGCGCCCGGCCCCGGGCTCCCGGGGCCGGGTTTCCCCGAATCCGCCCCTTGTACCACGAAAGCGTACATATCCGTACGTTTTCGTGGTACACTCCGCTTGTCGGACAAATCCGTACGGTTTTGTCCCGACGCTCCGAGATTCGGGGCGCGCCGGACCGGATGCGCCGAGGCGCGCCCCACGCTAGAGAGGACGCGACCCATGCGCACGATAGCCATTTCCAACTACAAGGGCGGCGTCGGCAAGACGACGACCGCCGTGAATCTGGCGGCGATCTTCGCCGCCCGGGGCCTTCGGACCCTGCTTGTCGACCTCGACCCGCAGGCGTCTGCCACAGACTTCTTCGGCCTCTACGACCGGGCCGTCTCCGAGCGGCGCACGTCGGTCGAGCTGCTCTACGGCGGCGCGCCCGTGGAGGAGGTCGCCTACGCTGCCGGGGAGAACCTCGACGTGGTGGCCTCGACCATCGACCTCGTCGACCAGAACGAGATGCTCCTGCGCGAGCAGCGACTCAAGTTCGCCCTCGACGACGCCTCGGGCTCCTACGACGTCTGCCTCATCGACTGCAGTCCCGTGATGCGCAGGCTCGCCTTCAACGCCTACCTCGCCGCGGCGGAGGGCGGCATGGTCGTCATCCCCGTGAAGCTCGACTCCACCGTGATGCGCGGCACGGCGCTCACCGTCGAGGCGACGCGCTCCATCGCCGACGCTCTGCGCATGCCCACGCCCCGCTGGAAGATACTGCGCACCTGCGTGCCCGGCCGCATGACCAACGCCGAGGCCACGGGAGCGGCCGTGCTCGACGGGTTCTTCCCGGGCGAGCAGTTCGAGACGGTAATCCACGCGAGCAGCAAGGTCTGCGAGGGCAGCTGGCAGTGGAAGCCGGTGGCCGCCTTCGAGCCGGGGAGCCGCCCCGCGCGCGACTACGAGGCTCTCGCAGACGAGGTGTCCCGTGAGCTCGCCTAGCCAGGTGGCCGCGGGCTTCACCATCACGGGGCTCCTCGACGGCGCGTCGCGCACCCGCGGGCGCTACCCGGTGTCCGAGATCGCGGTGGCAGACATCGCCGACCACCCGGCGAACGCCGCGTACTCCATGGACCCGGCCGGCATAGCCGAGCTCGCCGAGTCCATACGCGAGGACGGCCTCACCGACCTGCCGCTCGTGCGCAAGGTCGGAGACGGCTCGTGGCAGATGGTCTCCGGGCACCGGCGCAAGGCCGCCTACGCCCTGCTCGCCAAGGACGACCCCGCCTACGAGAGGATGCCCTGCCGCGTGATAGAGGGCATCGACGACGAGAGGGCGGTGACGCTGCTCCACGCCGCGAACTACTTCACCCGCGCGCTCACCGTGACCGAGCGCGCCGCCGCGACCGAGGCGCTCAGGGGCGACGCCGTGCGCCTGCGCTCCGAGGACCCGTCGCTTTCCGGCATGCGCGTCGACGACGTGAAGGCCGCCATCATCGAGCGGCAGACGGGCCGCAAGGTCTCCGGCAAGACCATCGCGCGCGAGGAGAGGCTTGCCCGCCGCATCGCCGAGGACCTCTCGCCCGAGTGGGCCGCCGAGGCCGACCGCGGCAACCTCAGCGCCGAGGCGGTGCGCTCGCTCGCGGGCATGCCGAAGGAGCGACAGGCGGAGATGCACGCCGCCATGGAGCCCTGGCGGAGAACCAAGCGGGAGCTCTCCGACTACGTGAGGAGCGAGGGGAAGGCGCAGGCCGGCCCCGACGGGCGCATCGCCAAGGCCGCGAGGCTCGTCGCCGACTTCCTCGAGAGCCCGCCCGAGAGCCCGAGCGCGGCCGACCTCTCGCTGCTGCGGGAGATGGCGCTCATGACCGCCCCGTACGCGGATGCGGGCGCCGATGCCCGGAAGGGCCGCAGAAGGGCCTCAGGTTCGAAATCCAGCAAGTAGCCTATGGCGTCCGACACTTCGGTCGGGCGTCCATAGCACTTGGGGACCGGGCGGCTTCGGACCCGTCATGCCGCGGGCCGTTTGGGAGCCCGCTTTCGCGAGGCCCGGTCCCAGAGGCGGCGCCCGGGCCGGGCCGCCGCCTGCGGGGGATCCCCCGCGCCCCTAGAGAGATGAGCCCGCCGCACGGCGGGCCCGAGGAAAGGAATCCGCCATGGAAGAGGAAGCCGGCGCCGCCAAAGGCAAGGAGCGCCGCGTCACGTTCCGCATGGAGGGAAGCGACTACGACGCGCTCTGCGAGCGGTGCGAGCGCGCCGGCCTCAGCAAGTCGGAGTACCTGCGCTACCTCGTTCGCATACCGCTGTCGACGGAGGCCAACGCGGGAGACGAGCACCGCATACTCGTGGACCGCAGGGCCCTGTGGGCGATGTCGCGGGAGCTCACGAAGTGGGGCTACCACTACAACCAGGCAGTGCACGCGATGAACCTCATCAACTTCCACGCCCGCCACGGGCATGTCGACCGGGACCTCGTCGCGGAGAGCGTCCCGACGATCGAGCGAGAGCTCGCCGACGTGAACGCCGCTGCCCGAGAGATGGCGGCGGAGCTCGGGCGAATTGGCGCCGACTCGCTCGTGGAGGGCTCGCCATGCCGATCCTGAAGCCGATCAGCGGCCACGGCTCGACGGGCGGCATCCGCCGCTACCTCGAGAAGGGAGGCCGCGCCCTCGCTCGCGACCTGTTCAACCTGAGCTACGACGAGCGCGACGCCGGCGCGCTGGGAGACGGCGCCAAGGGGGCCTGCGCCTGGGACGCCGAGATGGACGCCACGCGCGCCGCCTTCGGCACGGACGCCCCCTGGAGGGGAAAGCCCGCGCGCACGTTCAAGCACTTCGTGCTCTCGCCGGACCCCGGCGACGACATCGACCTGGCCGCGCTGCGCGAGCTCGCGTGCTCGTGGGCGCTCAAGCACTTCGGCGACCACGAGATCGCCATCGTTTACCACGACGACAACGCCCGCGGCATACCGCACGCGCACATCGTCGTGAACAACGTCAACCTCCGCACCGGCTACCGCATGCAGACCCAGCACCCCGAGGACCTCAACCGAGACCTGCAGGGCATGGCGCGCGAGCGCGGGCTGTCCGGGCTTTCCAACGACCGGTCGCCCGAATCTCCCTCAAGGGCGCGCGGGCATGTCGGCGCAGGCGGGCCAAGGAGCCGCAGGAACGTCTACCTGGGAAGGGCCGAGAAGGAGATCATGCGC
>UQZH01000013.1 GCA_900545445.1 uncultured Collinsella sp.
TGTGACCTCCCGGTTATCAGCCGGACGCTCTAACCAACTGAGCTACAGGTCCATCATGGTGGAGGTTAGGGGGATCGAACCCCTGACCTCAGGCTTGCAAAGCCCGCGCTCTCCCAGCTGAGCTAAACCCCCACGGAGACAGTAATAAACACCCCAGCGGCGACTCGGCTCTCGCTGGGGTGTTTATTGCGAAAGAAAGTGGTGGACCTGACAAGATTCGAACTTGTGACCTCCCGGTTATCAGCCGGACGCTCTAACCAACTGAGCTACAGGTCCATCGCGCAAGGGATATATTAGACGAGTCGTTACGCGCGCGTCAACAACTTTTTTGAAAATCTTTGGGAGGGGTTCGCCCCGGCCGCGCGGCGGCATATGAAGTCGCCTGCTCGGACAGTCCCGACTCGCACGGAGAGCACATTAAGTGCTCTCCGGCTCGTGCGGAACTCGCGATCGACTTCATATGCCGCCGCGCGGCCGGGGCGAACGTGGGTCCAAAATTGTCAAAAAAGCGGTCGGCGCGCAGGTGCGCCGACCGCCGATATATGGGGTCTGATATTTTCTACCAGCTAGTTCCTCTTACTCGTCGAGGAGATCTTCTGGCATGTCGTTGCCGTCGCCTAAATCGACAGGGGTTTCTTCGGGGGCAGAGCCGTCTTCTGCACCTTCGCCCTCGGGCTTCTCTTTGGCGGCTGTCATGCGAGCTACGGCGCAGATGCGGTCGTTGTCGTCGACGGTCATCATTTTGACGCCCTGGGTGGCGCGGCCGGTCTGGCTGATCTCGTCGGTCTTGACGCGAATGACCGTCGCGCCTTCCGTCACGATGAACAGCTCGTGTTGCGGGCCCACCGTCTTCATGGCCGCGAGGTTGCCCTTACGCTCGGTCATCTGAATGGTGTAGACGCCCTGACCGCCGCGGTTCTGCTCTGGGTAGTCCGCAACCGGCGTGCGTTTGCCGTAGCCGCGCTCGGTGATAACGAACAGATCGCCGTTGCCGTTAGTGACTTCCATGCCCAGAACGCTCACGCCGTCCTTCATACCGATACCGCGAACGCCGCTGGTATCGCGGCCGGTGGCGCGCACCTGCTCCTCGGAGAACATGATCGCCTTGCCCGCGGTGGTGGCCAGGATAATCTTGTCGCCCTCGCGCACGCGGCGCACGTTCAGCAGCGCGTCGTCGTCACGCAGGTTGATAGCGATCAGGCCATCACGGCGGCTACGATCGTAAGCGCTCATCACGGTCTTCTTGACCATGCCACTCTTGGTGGCAAACATCAGGTACTCGTCGGCCGGGAACTCGCGGCAGCTGATGACGCTCGCGATCTTCTCGCCCTCCTCGAAGGGCAACAGGTTGACGATCGCGGTACCGCGCGCCTGGCGCGTACCCACCGGCAGCTCGTGCACCTTCAGGCGATAGACCTTGCCCTTGCTCGAGAAGAACAGCACGTACTCGTGCGTGGACGCGATGAACATCTCGTCGATGACGTCGTCCTCTTTGAGGTTGACGCCCGACACGCCCTTGCCGCCGCGCTTCTGGGCGCGGTAGGCGGCCACCGGGATACGCTTAACGTAGCCGGTGTGGGTGATGGTCACGACCATGTCCTCGTCGGCGATGAGGTCCTCGACATCCAGGTCCTTCTCAACCTGGCTGATTTCGGTACGGCGCTTGTCGCCAAACTTCTTGGAGATCTCGCGCATCTCTTCCTTGATGACGCCCAGAATCTTCTCCTCGTGCGCCAGCAGTTCCTCGTAGTAGGCGATGGCGCGGCGCAGGCCGTCCAACTCTTCTTGGATCTTGTCGCGCTCCAGGCCGGTCAGGCGGCGCAGCTTCATCTCGAGGATGGCCGTGGTCTGCTCGGGCGTAAAGCCAAAGCGTTCGATCAGTCGGCTGCTGGCCTCGGAGTCGGTCTGCGAGGAGCGGATGATGCTGATGACCTCGTCGATATGGTCAAGGGCCATCAGGTAGCCCTCGAGGATATGCGCGCGGGCCTGGGCCTTCTTAAGGTCGAAGCGGGTGCGGCGGGTGACGACGTCGACCTGGTGGTCGATGTAGTGCTGCAGCATCTCGCGCAGGCTCAGGCATTTGGGAACGCCGTTGACGAGTGCCAGGTTGTTGGCGCCAAAGGTCGTCTGCAGCGAGGTGTACTTATACAGGTTGTTGAGCACGACCTGCGGAATGACGCCCTTCTTGAGCTCGATGACCAGACGGATGCCCTTCTGGTTGGACTCATCGCGCATATCCGAGATGCCCTCAATGCGCTTGTCGTTGACGAGTTGGGCGATCTTCTCCTGCAGGGTGCCCTTGTTGACCATGTAGGGAATCTCGGTAAAGACCAGGCGGCTGCGGCCGGTCTTGGTGGACTCCACATGTGCCTTGGCACGCACGGTAATGGAGCCGCGGCCGGTCTCGTAGCTCTGCTTAATGCCGGCGCTGCCCATGATGATGGCGCCGGTGGGGAAGTCCGGACCGGGCATGATCTGCATGAGCTCGTCGACGGTGGCGTCGGGGTTGTCGATCAGGTAGCAGGTGGCCTCGATCGCCTCGGTGAGGTTATGCGGGGCGATGTTGGTGGCCATGCCGACGGCGATGCCCTGGCTGCCGTTGACCAGCAGGTTGGGGAAGCGCGCAGGCAGTGCCACGGGCTCGGCGAGCGATTCGTCGTAGTTGGGCTGCCAGTCGACGGTATCCTTCTGCAAGTCACGCAGCAGTTCCATGGCGGGCTTGGCCAGGCGGCTCTCGGTGTAACGCATGGCCGCCGCGCCGTCGCCATCGATGTTGCCGAAGTTGCCGTGACCGTCGATGAGCGGCGTGCGCATGGAGAACCACTGCGCCAGGCGGACCATGGCCTCGTAGACCGCATAGTCACCGTGCGGGTGGTACTTACCGATAACTTCGCCGACCGTCCAGGCCGACTTTTTGTGTGGGCGGTTGGGGTAGATGCCGCTCTCGTTCATCGCGTACAGGATGCGGCGGTGTACCGGCTTTAAGCCGTCGCGCACGTCCGGCAGGGCACGCGCTGTGATAACCGACATCGAATACTCGATGAACGACTGCTTCATCTCGCGACCGAACTCCGAAATCTGGAGCTGGCCGCCGTTGATGTCCTCGCCGGCCGAGGCGCCACGATCGACTTCGCCAAAGCTCTCCTCGAGCTCACCGTCGTCGTCCTCTTCCTCATCATCATCGGCATCGGGGTTATAGGCGTCCGGATCGCCGTCCTCGCCCTGCTCAGCACGGGCAAGCAGGCGCTTCAGATCATCGGGCATACCGGCATCGCCGGCCTCGTCCATACCCTCGTTATTGTTGATATCGTCTGCCACGTTACCTCCTCTTAAGCGTCAAGGAATCGTGCATCATGTGCATGCTTCTCGATGTACTCGCGGCGATAGCCGACCTCGGAACCCATCAGCTCGCGCACGGCGCGGTCCGCCACCACGGCGTCCTCGATCGACACACGCTGCAGAATGCGGGTCTTTGGGTCCATCGTCGTCGAGGCAAGCTGTTTGGGGTCCATCTCGCCCAGGCCCTTGTAGCGCTGGACGGTATAGCCCTTGCGCTTTTTGGTGATCTTGCCGTCCTTGGCCTTGCCGTCCTCGTCGTTATCGTCGGGGTTCAGGCCCAGACTCTGGATGGTGTCGCGCAGGATCTCGTCTTCGGGCTGGCGGCCGTTGGGATACACGTAGTGAATCTTGTTGCGCACCTTAATGCCAAAGATGGGCGGGCAGGCAACATAGACGTAGCCGGCATCGATCAGCGGACGCATGTACTTGTAGAAGAACGTCAGTAGCAGGATGCGGATATGCGCACCGTCGACGTCTGCATCGGTCATGATGATGATCTTGTGGTAGCGCGCCTTGGTGATATCGAAGTCGCCGCCGTCGCCGGCACTCGTCGTGACGCCGCAACCGATCGCGGTAATCAGCGACTGGATGGTGTCACTCGAGAACGCGCGATGGTCACCAACGCGTTCGACGTTCAAAATCTTGCCGCGCAGGGGCAAAATCGCCTGGATGTCTCGGCGACGGCCGTCCTTGGCCGAACCGCCTGCCGAGTCGCCCTCTACGATGAAGAGCTCGGTCAGCTCGGCATCGCGCACCGAGCAGTCGGCGAGCTTACCGGGCAGGGACGCCGTCTCGAGCAGGCTCTTGCGGCGGGTCGCCTCGCGCGCCTTGCGGGCGGCATTGCGCGCCTTGCAGGCCTGTTGCGCCTTCTTGACGATCTCGCGAGCGGGCTTGGGATGCTCCTCGAGGTAATCGGCAAGGCCGTCGGTCACAATCTTGAGTGTGAGCGCGCGCATATAGGAGCTGCCGAGCTTGGCCTTGGTCTGGCCCTCAAACTGCGGATCGGGCAGCTTGACCGAGATAACGGCCGAAAGGCCCTCGCGCACATCGTCGCCGGTCAGGTTGGCGTCTTTTTCCTTGAGCAGGTTCTGCTTGCGCGCGTAATCGTTGATCACGCGGGTGAGCGCGGTGCGGAAGCCCTCAAGGTGCATGCCACCCTCGGGGGTGTAGATGTCGTTGGCAAACGACATGACGTTCTCGCCGTAACCGCTATTCCACTGCAGAGAAACCTCGACCTCGCCCATCTTGGTCACAGGCGCGTCCGGGTCCGATTTGCCCTCGATGTAGATGGGCTCCTTAAAGGCCTCGGGGACGTCCTTGCCCTCGTTGAGGAACTTGACGAAGTCGATGATGCCGCCCTCGTAGCAAAACTCCTCCACGTGGGGAGTCGCCTCGCGCTCGTCGGTCAGCACGATTTTGAGGTTCTTATTGAGGAACGCCGTCTCCTGCAGACGGTTGTGCAGCGTATCGAAATCGTAGATGCAGGTCTCGAAGATCTCGTCGTCGGGCCAGAAGGTGACGGTGGTGCCCGTCGAATCCGAGGTGCCCACGACCTCCATCTTCTTGACGGTCTTGCCGCGCGAGAACTCCATCTCGTAGGTGTTGCCGTCGCGACGAACCTGAACGACCACGCGCTTGGACAGTGCGTTGACGACGGAGATGCCAACGCCGTGCAGGCCGCCCGAGACCTTATAGGCCGAGTTATCGAACTTACCGCCGGCGTGCAAGATCGTCATGACGACCTCGAGCGTCGGGATCTTTTTAACAGGGTGCTCGTCGACGGGGATGCCGCGCCCGTTGTCGACGACCGTGATGGAGTTGTCGGCGTGGACCGTCACCTGGATCTCGGTGCAGAAACCGGCCATGGCCTCGTCGACGGAGTTGTCAACGATCTCCCACACCAGGTGATGCAGACCGCTGGCGCTCGTCGAGCCGATATACATGCCCGGGCGCTTACGAACGGCCTCGAGACCTTCGAGAATCTTAATCTCGCCGCCATCGTAATCGTTTTCGTTTGCCACACGTCCTCCTTCAGTCAAGAAAATGTGTACAGCCTTACTAGTTTATCGTAAAAAAATACCCTCGGGAACGAGGGTATTTGGCTCTACAAGGCCACCAGATGCGATTTAAGGCTCTTTTTTGCTTTGCACGCCCTTGGCCCACTCGGCACTGGCTCTCATGGCATTCTCGAGGGCCTCGCGCAGTTTTTGGTCTTCGATGGGCGCCACTTGGCGCTCAATCTCGGTGCGCTCGGCCTCACTTAGGTCGGCGTGCGGAGCCGGCGGGCGCTCGGTCGTCGCCGGACGCAGGCGCTCCTTGGCGGCGGGCGGCGTGTGACCGGGCGCGGTGGTTTTGAACACCAGGCCGTCCACATGCGCACCGGCGCGCTCCATGCGCGCGCGGATGATCTCGCGCAACAGCGTCATTTCCTGCGTCCACGAGGGCGAGTCGAGATATACCAGCAGCTCATTGGACTCGGGCAGGTAGCGCAGGCCCGTCACATGGCGCCCCTCGCGCGTGCCCGAGCACACCGCATTCCAGGCGCGATAGACCGCACGAGATTCCTCTGCAGCCTCCATCTGCACGCGGCGCTCAGGCGTCGCGGCCGCCAGGATGCGCTGGCGCTCTGCGTTTAAAAATCCACTGAAGGCGACCGTTTCGCTCTCGCGCTCGTAATTAGCACGTCTCACCCATGCTCACCACCTTGGCTCGATCAAGCAGGTCATCGGTAAAATACCCCAGGTTGGTCGTGGTTATGACCGTCTGGATATCATCGCCGATCAGCCGCAGAAAAGCGCCGCGACGCTCGCCGTCGAGCTCGCTCATCACGTCGTCCAAAAGCAGCAGTGGGGCGGTGCCCAGGACATCGCGAGCCACGGCCACCTCCGCCACCTTCCAGGCCAAAACCAACGTCCGCTGCTGACCTTGGCTGGCAAATGAACGGGCGGATCGACCCGCCACGGCAAACTCAATCTCATCGCGATGCGGTCCCACCAACGTCACGCCGCGGCGAATTTCCTCGTCGGCGTGCTCATCAAGGGCAGCCAGCATGCGCTCGTACGCCCAGTCCTTCAGCTCTTCGCGATCCTCGACCTGGGGCAAATCCCCCAGCGTGGACGTATAGGTCACGTTGGCGGCCTCGCCGGACGCCACTTGCCCGTAGGCAGTGTGCACATGGCCCGCCAGCCGGTCGAGCAGGGCCAACCGGTGCACGAGCAGGGCCGAGCCCGCGCGGGCAATCGAATCGTTCCACGCGCCGAGCATCTCGCGGCAGCACCAGGCCTCCTTGAGCAAGGCGTTACGCTGGGTCACGCAGCGCCCATAGGTGCTCGCAAGATCGGCATAGCGTGCGCTCAGTTGCATGCCAAAGTCATCGAGGGCGGCACGGCGCACACTGGCGCCTCGCTTAACCATGTCCAGATGGTCGGGGCAAAACAGCACGCTCGGCAGGACCCCGCGCACACCGGCGGCAGAGCATCTCTTGCCGTTGCGGCTAAACGAGCGCTTACCGTCCTCCGCGCTCAATCCCATATCAAGCACGCGGCCGTCGCCCTCGAGCCTCAGCTCAACCTTGCACGAGTCCGCGCCGTCATGGACGAGCTCGGCGGCGGTCGGATGCCTAAACGAGGCGCCGCTCGTCAGCAGCTGCAGCGCCTCTATGAGATTGGTCTTTCCCGCCGCGTTGGGTCCCGCAAGTATCGTCACGCCCTCGTCCAGGGCAAGGCGATAGCTATCGAAGCTGCGGTAGTGCGCGACGGAAAGATCGCGGGCGAACATGGTCATAGGGCAGTTGCTAGATGCGGACCGGCATGACCAGGTACAGGTAGTTGATCTTGTCGTAGGACTTGAAGATGCCCGCCTGCGAGTAGCTCTTGAGCTCCAGCGTGATCTCCTTCTCCTTGGACAGGGCATTGAGGCACCCGAAGATGTAGTGGTAGTTGAAGGCGATGGTGCCCGACTCGCCCTCGGCCTCGACATCGATCGTCTCCTGCGCAAGGTCCTGGTCATTGGAAATGGAGGACAGGCCCATCTGCCCGTTCTCGACATCGATCTCGAACTTGACGGCGGGGTTGGCGCTCGCGATAACGGCCACGCGCTTGAGGGCGGCGTTAAAGGCGGCGACGTCGATCTTGACGCTCGTCACGCACGAATCGGGGATGAGCTGCTTGTAGTTGGGGTACACGCCCTCGATGCGGCGCGACACGTAGGTGGTGTTGCCGGCCTCAAAGACGACCTGGGTGTCGGTAGCCCCGATCATGATGGTCGCCTGGCTGGCCATGATGTTCAGCGCGTCGTTAAAGGCGTCGGCCGGAACGTTGAGTTCAAAGGAGCCCTCGAGGGTTGAGGTCTCGACCTGCGTATCGCACACGGCCAAGCGGAAGGAATCGGTCGCCACCAGGCGCACGGTGTTGTTCTCGACCTTCATGTGCACGCCACCCAGGATGGGGCGGGCCTTGTCAGTCGAGGTGACGCGCCACACGCGGCCGACCATTTCGGACAAGATATCGGTCGGCAGTTCCACGGCGCTCTCGATGGCATAGGCCGGAAACTCGGGGAAGTCATTGGCATCGAGCGTGTTCAGGCGGAAAGAGCTCTTCTCACAACCAATCAGCACCTGGCGCTCGGACAGCTCAAAGGTGACCGGGGCATCGGGGAGGGTCTTGGTGATATTGGAGAGCATCTTACAAGGGATAACCATCTCGCCCTCTTCTTCGACATGTGCCGCGATGCGATGACGGATCGAGATGGTGTAGTTAGAGGTCTGGAATTCCAAGATGCCGTCTTGCGCCTTGACGAGCACGCCCGACAGGATGGGAAGGGTGGATGCCGAAGCGACGCCCTTCATAACGACGCCGATGGCTTGTGTAAGCGAGCTCTGGCTGACGGTGAACTTCATCTTTTAATACCTTTCTATAGATATAAATATCTTAATAATAGTAATAGCACTGACGAAACTGTTGATTACTCCCAAAGACGCAGGCCAGACCCAGAAAGAGAATCGACAGCAACCTGTGTGCAACAGGGGTGGTTTTCCACGTTCAAAACCTGCGCAAAACTTTTCATCACCGCGGGTTGGGTTTTAGACACCTTATGCCCGTGGTTTCGACAAGTTTTCAACAGGTGTCTCTATTTCCCTACGAGCGCAGTGTAATTTTATCGCGCAGCGATTTGAGGTCTTCGGTGACGGTACGGTCTTCCTGGATCATCTTCTGGACCTTTTTGTAGCTCGTGCTGACGGTCGAGTGGTTGCGGTTGCCAAATTCGGCGCCCACCGCCGTGGTCGTCATCTCGCACATCTCGATGGCCAGGTAGATAGCGATATGGCGTGCTTTGGCGATATTGGCGTTGCGACGCGGGCCGATGAGCTCCTCGTGCGTCACGCCGTACTGCTCTTCGATGACGGACTGAACCGTCTGGACGTTGATCTTTTTGGCCGATGTGTCGAAGTACTGGCTGGCGATGGCGTCGATATCGTCAAAGGTGAGCTCCCCGCCCTCGCGCTCGCGGTCGCCCGCCTCGCCGGCGCAGCGCTCGCAAAAGCTCTCGAGTTCGCGGATGTTGGTGCCCGAGACCTCGGCCATGTGTTTAAAGTGCTCGTCGGTCAGGTGTCCGCCGTCGCCCCCATAGGCCGCCAGCAGCGAGTCGTCGCCTGCCTCGGGAGCGGCGACGATGGTGTTCTCGTAATAGCGCTGCAAGATCTTGTATTTCATCTCGTAGCTGGGCTCTGCGACCAGGCAGAGCATGCCGGCGTTGAAGCGGCTGGTCAGACGCTCGTCCATGCTCAGGTCCTTGGGGGCACGGTCTGCCGCGATGACGACCTTCTTGTTGTTGCGGATGAACTCGTCCATGAGCTGGAAAAAGTAGTCCACGCTCGCGCGCTTGCCGATGATGTTTTGGATGTCATCGATGATGAGCACGTCCACGCCGTGGTACGCCTGCATGATGGGGGCGTTGCTTTTCTTTTGGCGGTCGAACTCGGTCATCAGGTCGTCCAGATATGCCTGGGAGTTGGCATACTTGACCTTGATCTCGGGCGACTTCTCGGCGAGCTCGTTTTTGATGGCAAGCAGCAGGTGCGTCTTGCCCAGGCCCGATTTGCCGTAGATGAACAGTGATGTGCATGTGCCGCGCTCGTCCGCGAGGGCGGCAAACTTGAGTGCCGAGCGATAGGCATGGCTGTTTTCGGGGCCGTAGACAAAGTTCTCAAAGGTAAATTTTGAGTTCGCGGCGAGCGGGGCTCCATCCGTATTCTGCTCGGCCGGCACGGTCGGCGCCGGTATGGGTGAAGCGGGGGTCGCAGCTTGCGTGGATTTAGTCGGCGCTCCGCCCTTCATCTGGTTCATCATGCGACGAAAATCATCGGCCGAGAGCGTGTTCTTGATTGCAATGCCCGAATCCGCGCCCGCCGCTGCGTCGTGAGCGATAGGCATGTGCGTGACGGGTGCGTTCGTTGACGTCGCCGCCGCGGTCGGCAACGGTGCCATGGTTTCACGGGAAACATCGCTGTGCTGGTGCTCGATTGTCGGCACGTCGCCTGCGGAGGTCGGTGCCGCCGGGGAAGCGGCGGGAGCCGTGGCGGGCGCCGTCGCGGCAGCGGATTCCGTTGCGGCGCCTTGCGGTGCCACGATGTCGAGCGCGATCGGTGCAAAGGCGATTTCTTCCAGATAGGCCTCAATAGTCGGCTGATGCTTTTTGAGCTGCGCGATGGCAAAGCGCGAGGGGGCCTCGATCGTGAGCGTATCTTCGGTCAGGCTTATGGCCCGCGATTGCCCCAGCATGTTGATGAGGCGTGCATCTTGGCCGTCGCGCTGGCAAAAGGCGATGGCATCCCCCAGGATGATGCTTGCTTCCTCGTCCACTGTCTCTCCCGTTCTTTAGCTCTGAGCTCGCACGCGAGCGGCGCCGAGTTCGGTCAGATGGTATTTCTGGCCATGCTTGATGACCAAGCCGGCCTGCGCCAAGTCATTGAGCGTGCGTGACCAAGTGGGGGCCGAGTTTCCAAACGCCCTCGCCAGATCGGTTGCACCGCACGCTTGATTTTGCGCCAGATAGCCCAGCGCGGCGTTGCCGCGATCGCTTACGAACACGTCCGGTTGTGGCTGCACATACTGATTTGCTGCATTAGGATACATCATTTGAGCTGCTGGTTGTTGAGAACTCTGCATCGGCGGCATTTGCTGTTGAAAACTTTGAGGCCACTGTTGGTAAGGCTGCAGAGGCATCTGTTGGGCCCAGGGGTTGTACTGCTGCTGCGGCATCTGCTGGTACGGCTGCTGATATCCCTGCTGGTACTGCTGCGGGAACTGCTGGCCATACCCCAGTGGCGGCATCTGCTGATATGGATATCCCCGTTGGTACGGCTGATAGCCCATTTGCTGGCCACCCGGTGCCCCCGTCGCCTGCTGCATTGCTGCTGCATCCTGATCTGCCAGCGGCATGGCCTCTGGCATGTTTGGCGTCATCGACATAGATGCCGCCTGGGGCTCTTGTGTGGGAAGCATTCCGGGCTGCTGCATCTGCCCCACGGGGGGCTGCATCTGCTGCGTTGCCATGGGCTGCTGCGCAAAAGCTCCCGGCAGGGGATATGTGGGCTGCTCCGTCTCGGGCCGCACGGCAGCACCGCGTCCGCCGGCACGCTCGATTTCCTGCACGCGTTTAGGGTTCAGGCTTACCGTAACCACGGTGCCGTTGCCCATGTTGTCCTCGATGGATACGGCACCGCCGGCGTTTTCCAAATACTCCTGCACCATGGGAAACCCTGCTCCGGTTCCACGGATATAGCGCTTCATCTTGCTGTTTGCGCTGGTAACGCCAAAGTCGAAAGCGCGTTCCTTGTCGTCGATGCCGGGTCCTTGGTCAGCAAAGCGGATGGTGTCTCCGCCGTCCAGAATCGAGATGATGGGCTCTGCAAAGTGTGCGTGGATAAAGTTTTCGACAATCTCGCGGATGACCATGAGCGAGATATGGCCACCTTGTTCTTTCATGCACTGGTAGACGGTGTTGGTCGTCTCTTCCAAATACGTGCGGACATCTTGCGGATCGATGACGATCACACGCGGTGTCGACAGCATGTCGTCATAGACGGCGATGCGCGCGGCGTACATGGCTTTTGGCGCCTGCGTTGTCGTCTGTTCACCTTCGTCACGCTCTTCGCGCACGCCGGTGATGTGCTCGTTGTCGGGTGCCGGGTCTCCGGAATCGACCATGGTGTAAAAGTCGTCAGACATGCCGCTCGCAATCTTCCAAAAGGTTTCGAACAAATAGTAGCTCACCGTGCAATGTTTCTCATCTTTCGACAAACTTTCAAAACCTGTTGAAAACTTTGGAAAACGGACGAAAAGTTCTCAACATTGCCAACATGACCTGTTGAAAACTCGATGAAATATCATGAAAAGTTGCCATGCACCGCTAAATCGAGCTTGGCTTATGGGGGAACCGTGTGAACTGCGCAACCTTTTACCTTTGATTTCTTGACATTTGAACATTGATTTCCCTACAATCTTCAAGCTCACGTGTCTATATCTGCGTCCGCGTCCCCGCGGACACTCGAAATGCAGCAGGAGGAACTTAAGATGAAGCGTACGTATCAGCCTAATAAGCGTAAGCGTGCCAAGACCCATGGCTTCCGTGCCCGTATGGCCACTAAGGGTGGTCGTGCCGTGCTCGCCCGTCGTCGCGCCAAGGGCCGCAAGCGTCTCACTGTCTAGCAGCGATACACACATCTCGCATGAAGACTATTAAGTCTCGGCAAGATTTCGAGCATGTGTTCAGTCAGGGGCGTCGTTTCAATCACCCTCTGATTCGAATGACCATATGTGAATCGGTTGGCGAAGGCGACTCCGGAAGGGTCGCCTTCGTTGGTGCTAAGCGACTCGGTTGTGCCGTCGTGCGCAACCGATCTAAGCGTGTGATGCGCGAGGCCGCCCGCAGCTGCGGATTTCCCGTTGCGGGTTATGACATCATCTTGTTTGCAACTCCCAAGACGAGGGTTTCCTCGCCGCAGGAGATGGACAAGGCGTTGCGTTCGCTTATGAAGCGCGCCGGCGTTGCCGGGGAGGAGCGATGAGCAATCACGTTTTGCGACGTGTTGCCATCGCTCCTATTCGCATATATCAACAGGTTATTTCGCCCTTATTGCCTGACGCCTGCATTTATTACCCAACGTGCTCGCAATACGCCATCCAGGCGATTGAGAAGCACGGTGTTTTGAGAGGCTGCTGGCTTGCCGTGAGGCGCATCGCTCGTTGCAATCCCCTGCACGTCGGCGGTTATGACCCTGTGCCCTAGCGGGCACTCGCTATCGGAGGAAAACTTACATGTGGGATTGGATCGTTAACATCCTTTTCGAGCTGCTCAAGCTCATCCAGACCTTTGCGGTCGACTGGGGCCTGTCCATCATCATCCTGGTGGTCATCATCCGTCTGCTGCTGACGCCGCTTATGCTCAAGTCGACCAAGTCGACGGCTCGCATGCAGGTGCTGCAGCCCAAGATGCTCGAGATCCAGGAGCGCTATGCCGACGATCCCCAGCGTCAGGCCGAGGAGATGCAGAAGTTCTACAGCGAGAACAAGTTCAACCCCATGGCTGGCTGTCTGCCGCTGCTGATTCAGATGCCTATCCTGTTCGCCCTGTTTACATTGCTGCGCAACCTGCCGCAGTACTTTAACAACGGCACGTTCTCGTTCTTCAACATCCTGCCCGACCTGACCACCACGCCGAGCGCTTCCTTTGCCGATGGCTTTATGGTTGCACTGCCTGCGCTGGTTTGCCTGATCCTGTTTGCCGTCCTGACCCTGATTCCGCAGCTCTATATGTCGCGCAACCAGACCGGCCAGCAGGCTCAGAGCATGCGTATGATGGCCGTTGTCATGACGGTCATGATGCTTTGGATGGGCTGGAGCCTTCCCGTTGGTGTTCTGCTGTACTACGACGTCTCGTCTGCTTGGCAGGTTATCCAGCAGATTTTTGTGACGCAGAAGGTCATCGACAAGGCGAAGGCCGATGAGGAGGAGCGTCTTAAGAACGCTCCGCTGCAGGTTGAGGTCACTCGTCGCGAGAAGAAGCCGCGCCCGCACAAGAAGAAGTAGTGGGATATCAATCTTATTTAGGTACCTAACTTTTGGAGTACGTTATGTCTGAAGAGATCATCGAGGATATGCTTGAGGAGGTTGCCCCGCAGGTCGCGGGCGATTATCCCGAGATTGCACAGCGCTACAAGGCTGGTGAAGAGCTGACCGATGAGGAGCTCGACACCATTGCCGATGTTGCGATTTCCATCCTGCGTTCCATCCTTTCGCACTTCGATGCCGCCAACTCTCCTATCGATGAGTATGAGGGCGACGAGGGTGAGCTGATTTTGGATGTAACGGCTCCCGACCTTGCCGTTCTCATTGGCCGTCATGGTCGCACTCTTGATGCTCTTCAGGTTATGTTCTCTTTGCTGGTGAGCCGCAAGCTTGGCTTTAGGTATCCGGTTGTAGTGGACGTCGAGGGATACAAGAGTCGCCGTCAGGATAAGGTCGCCTCCATGGCTCAGTCTGCTGCCGAGCGTGCCATCCGCACTCATAAGAGTGTTTCGCTTCCGCCCATGAATGCCTACGAGCGCCGACTGGTTCACATTGCACTTCGTGGCAACGATGCAGTCGATACTCATTCTGAGGGTTCTGACCCTGATCGCCATGTGGTGATTGTTGCTCGATAATCTACTCGAGCTTATGCCAGGGGGACGTGGTTTCCACGTCCCCTTTTTTTGTCAAAAGTTCTCGATACACTGATTTTTGTCAGAAAGGAGTCGTCTTGTTTGTGTTATCTGATGAGCAGGCAAGCCAAATGCTGAGCCGTCTAATTTCGTATTGTAAAGACTATTCTTTGAAGGTCTCCGACGATAGCCTTCGTGTCTGTATCCAGCATCTTGATCTTGTTCTGGAGTCCAATAAGACTACCAATCTAACGCGCATCCTGAATGTTGATGATGCAGCCGTCCTTCATATTCTTGACTCACTTGTTTTGCTACCCTATATTGATAAGGCTCCTGAAGGTGCTTTGCTTGATATGGGTACCGGTGCTGGATTCCCAGGTATTCCGTTGACTATTGCAAGTGGACGAAAGGCTACCTATATCGATTCCGTTGGCAAGAAAGTCGATGCAGTTAATTCCTTTGTTAAGAAGCTTGGCCTTAAGCATGCTAATGCCGTTCACAATCGTCTTGAAGAATATGCTCGATCTCATAAGAAACAATTTACAGTTGTGACCGCCCGTGCGCTCGCACCATTACCGGTTCTCGTTGAGTACGCTTCTCCTTTTCTAAAAGATGGTGGTCTTTTTGTTATTACGAAGGGGAATCCATCTGATGAAGAGCTTCAATCTGGTCTTGCGGCTGCAAAGATATGCGGCTTTACCATGCTTATGACGGACGACCTTGATTTGCCGAATGGTCTGGGTCACCGTGAATTTATTATCCTTAAAAAGACTCGTCAGGCATCTGTTTCTCTTCCGCGTGCTAATGGCATGGCAAAAAAGAATCCGCTTGCCTAGATGTTTCACGTGAAACATAATGGATAGTGCTGATTGCAATGTTTCACGTGAAACATTGCAATCGGTGTCGAATCGGATTGTTTCACGTGAAACATCCTCCATTCAACAGCTTTAAATACACCAGGAGGGACCGTGGGATTTCGCGACGTTAAGCGTTCTAAGAGCGCAAAAGGCACGCGTATCATCGCTATCATCAACCAAAAAGGCGGCGTAGGTAAGTCCACCACAGCTGTAAATCTTGCAGCGGCGTTGGGTGAACTGGGTCGAAAGACGTTAATTGTCGATTTTGACCCACAGGGTAATAGTACGAGTGGTTTTGGAATCGAAAAAGAAGAGCTCGATCACTGCATCTATGATGCATTGCTGAACGATGTTCCGGCAGAATCGCTCGTTCTTGATACAAATTGCAATAAGGTTTTTGTAATTCCGGCTACTATCCAGCTTGCAGGTGCGGAAATCGAACTTGTCAGTGCGATTGCCCGTGAAACTCGCTTAAAGGATCTACTTGAGCCTGTTCAGGATGAGTTTGATTTTATATTTATTGACTGTCCGCCATCGCTTGGTTTGCTAACCATTAATGCGTTAACAGCTGCGGATAGTGTTTTGATTCCTATTCAGTGCGAATATTACGCACTCGAAGGTGTCACAAAGCTGCTTGAATCGATGAAGATGGTTAAAACACGCCTTAATAAGAGCCTTGATACTTATGGCGTGCTCATGACTATGTACGATTCGCGTACATCGCTTTCGAACCAGGTTGTGGAAGAGGTTCAATCGTATTTTGGTGACAAGGCATTCAAGACCTTGATTCCACGCACAGTTAAAATTTCAGAAGCACCCTCGTTCGGTGAGCCAGTAATTACCTATGCGCCACAGAACAAGGGCGCAAAGGCGTATATGAACCTTGCTAAAGAGGTGATTAAGCGTGCCTAGTCCTAAGAAGCGCGGCGGCTTGGGTCGTGGTCTCAATGCACTGGTCTCAGAAGCTGAATATGAGACTGGTGGATCTGCAGCGTCAGCATCAAATGCCGTTTCGGAAACTAAGCTTCCAATCGAAGACATCGTTCCGAACCCAAATCAGCCACGAATTCACTTCAACGAGACCGAGCTTCGAGAGTTGAGTGAGTCAATTCAGGAGCATGGCGTTCTTCAGCCGCTTCTTGTGCGCAAGCACGGTAATGGCTATGAGATTATCGCGGGTGAGCGCCGTTATCAGGCTTCGAAACTTGCGGGTCTTGAGGAGCTCCCCGTCATCATTAAAGATGTTGATGATGAGCAGATGCTTGCACTCGCGCTGATTGAAAACCTTCAGCGCTCTGACCTTAACCCCGTCGAAGAGGCAAAGGGATATCGACAGCTCATCGATGCGAGCGGTATGACTCAAGAAGCCTTGTCAAAGGCTGTCAGCAAGTCTCGTTCCGCAATCACCAATTCGTTGCGCCTGCTTGATCTTCCAGAGGTAGTTCAGCAGATGATCTTCGAAGGCAAGCTGACTGCTGGTCATGCGCGTGCAATTCTTGCGGTTCCGTATGAAGATGCGCGCATTAATCTTGCTGAGAAGGTTGTTGCAGAGGGATTGTCTGTCCGTGCGACAGAAAATCTTGCCCCACTGTTTTCTGCCGGAGAGACGCCTAAAACACCTCGCCCTGCAACGCCTCAGTCTTTTAAGAAGGCTGCACGCGTTCTGCGTCAGGTGTTTAACACGAACGTTCGCGTCAAGAGCTCGCGCGGCAAGAATAAAATCGAGATCGAGTTTAAGGATGAGGAAGAGCTGTCTCGCATTCTTGGCGAGATGATTCAATTTGACCAGGGAGATCAGGATGAAGAATAAAGTTCTGACTGCTCTTGCTTTGGCTGCAACTGTAGCGGTTGGTGCGTTTGCGGGATTTAAGATCGCAACAGACGATGAATTGCGTGGTCGTCTGCTTCGCGGAGCGCAAGATATCGTCGATACGTCCAAAAAGAAAATGGATGTTATGACTGAGGATGTCGCTATGCGTACAGCTCAGGTAACTAAGAATCCCAAGATTAATCAAGATTGGGTTAACCATCAATGGGAAAATGTAGGCTTTTAGGTACCTAACAATTACTAGCCTTTTTTAAGGGGTCCTTGTCTGAACGCCAGAACAAGGACCCCTTATTTCTTTCGAAAAAGTTGTTGAACAATCGCTCGATGCGAATTAGCGATAGATATGAAACAGCCCCGGTTGCAATTAAGCAACCGGGGCTGTTCGATGTTTCACATGAAACGTTTAGGTTGGTCTCCCCTACGCGTTCTTCTGAACCTTGAAGCGCTGCTTGAGTTGGCCGCAAGCAGCGTCGATATCGTTGCCGCGAGAGTTACGGATCGTGGTCTCAATGCCACGGGACTCAAGACGACGCTGAAGGTCTTCAACCTTATGAATCGGTGACGGTTTGAGAGGACTGCCCTCGATATCGTTGAGCTGGATCAGGTTGACGTGGCACAGCGTGCCCTCGCAGAAGTCGCAGAGCGCCTGCATCTCGGGGTTGGTGTCATTGACGCCCTCGATCATGGCGTATTCGTATGTCGGACGGCGGCCGGTCTTTTCGGTGTAGAGCTGAAGGGCCTCGTGTAGGCGCAAAAGCGTGTACTTCTTAACGCCCGGCATGAGCTTATTGCGCGTGGACTGAATGGCAGAGTGCAGCGAGACGGCGAGCGTGAACTGCTCGGGAATGTCGGCAAACTTGCGAATACCAGGAATGACGCCGCTGGTGGAGACGGTGAGATGGCGTGCTCCGATACCGATACCGTCAGGGTCATTAAGAATACGCAGCGCCTTGAGGACCTCGTCATAGTTGGCGAAAGGCTCACCCTGGCCCATGAAAACTACGCTCGTCGCGCGCTCGCCAAAGTCGTTGGAAACGTGGAGTACCTGGTCAACGATCTCCTGAGCGGTCAGCGAGCGCTTGAGGCCGTTCAGACCGGTAGCGCAAAAAGCGCAGCCCATGCCACAGCCGGCTTGGGTGGATACACAGACAGACAGCTTGTTGCGACGAGGCATGCCGACGGTCTCGACGGAGATGCCGTCGTGGTACTCGAGTAGGTATTTACGAGAGCCATCCTTAGACACCTGCTTGGCGAGCTCGGTCGGCGTGTCGAAGGCAAATGCTTCCTTCAGCTGCTCGCGGAAGGCCTTGGGAAGGTTGGTCATGTCATCAAACGAACAAACGTTCTTCTCAAAAACCCATTCGATGAGCTGCTTTGCGCGAAAAGCGGGTTGGCCGAGTTCGGCGACAAGTTCGCGAATATCGTTTTGGCTCAAGTCGCGAATGTCTTGAGATTTAGTCCTGGGATTCATGGAAGCCTTTCGATTTTGGGGAAACGTAGAGGGTATCGCTACAATATGGTATCAGCTGCAGGAATTATAGAGGAGGAGTCTGCCCATGCCGGGTAAAAGCCTAGAGAACATGCACGTAGCGGTCTTGGCGGGCGGCCATTCCGCCGAACGCGAGATTTCGCTCAATTCTGGAAAGAATGTCGTGGTGGCACTGAAGGAGGCCGGCTACACCTCGGTGGAGCTGCTCGACACCGCCGCCGATGACTTTATGGTGACTATGGCGACCGGTGGCTTCGACGTGGCGTTTATCGCCATGCACGGCGCCGGCGGCGAGGATGGCGCCATGCAGGGGGCCATGGAGACGCTGGGTATCCCCTACACGGCGTCAGGCGTGCTCGCCAGCGCATGTGGCGCCGATAAAGAGGTTTCAAAACTTCTGTATGCCAAGGCGGGCATCCCCATTGCCCCCGGCCTGGCGCTTGAGGCGGGCGACGAGGTCGATATCGATCGTATCGTCGAGATTTGTGGCGAGCGGTGCTTTGTAAAGCCCGCCGTCAACGGCTCCAGCTACGGCATTTCGCTCGTCCACGAGCCCTCAGAGCTGCCGGCGGCAATCGCCAAGGCTTTTGAGTACGGCGATAAAGTGCTGGTCGAAAAGTGCATCGAGGGAACTGAGATCACTGTGGGCGTGTACGGCGAGGACGACGTGCGCGCGCTGCCGATTGTGGAGATTCGCAAGCCTGAGGACTGCGAGTTCTACGACCTGGATGTAAAGTACGTCGACCCCACAGACATCCACCGCATTCCGGCGCAGATTTCGCCCGAAAACTATGCGCGTGCCCAGGAACTTGCCTGTGCGGCCCATAAGGCCCTCGGCTGTCTGGGCGTTTCGCGCAGCGATTTTATCGTGAGCGAGGACGGCCCTGTCATTCTCGAGACCAACACCATTCCCGGCATGACCGATACGTCGCTGTATCCGGATGAGATTCGCCACACCGATGACATGACGTTCCCGCAGGTGTGCGACAGCCTGATCCGTATGGGTCTCCGCCGGGCGGGCGTTGCATGCTAATCGAGGACGCCGTATCTCCTGGAACGCCGCAGTTCGTCATCGATTCTTACGCCACGCTCGCCGAGCGCGCTAAGACGCAATCGTTTGGCCTCATCGAGGAGGACGTAATCGTCCTCGATACCGAGACCACGGGTCTTTCGGTGCAGGACAATGAGTTAATTGAGATTTCCGCGGCCCGCCTTTCGGGCCGCGAGGTCATTGACCGCTTTGATACGTTCGTGCATCCCAAGCAGCTGATTCCTGCAGAGATTACCGAGCTCACGAGCATTACGAACGCCGATGTGGCAGATGCTCCGTCGGCCGTCGAGGCCGTCGCGGCACTCGCCGACTTTGTGGGCGGCTGTCCTGTTATCGCGCATAACGCCACGTTTGACCGGTCGTTTATCGAGTCGGTCAAGGGCGGTGTCAACGTCAGCGACATCTGGATCGATTCGCTGGCACTGTCGCGCACCGCACTTCCGCGCCTGGCCTCGCACAAGCTGTCTTTTATGGCCGACTTGTTTGGGTGCGATTCAGTATCGCACCGTGCGAACGCCGACGTTGATGCCCTGTGCGGTGTGTGGCGCGTGCTGTTGGTCGCACTTACCGACCTGCCTTCGGGCCTTATGGCGCGCTTGGCGGACATGCACGCGGACGTGCCTTGGTCATATCGCCCCATTTTTTCTTTTTTGGCTGGACAGAACCCGGGTTCGATATTTTCGCTCAGCGCCGCTCGTGCCGATGTGCTCAAGGCCGATCGCGCAGACGATCGCGTTGATGCGGACGAGCTGCCGGTCCTTAAGATGCCGAGTCGTGAAGAGATCGAGGCAGATTACGCCCCCGGCGGCCTGGTCAATCGCATGTACCCCACCTATGAGCCGCGCGACGAGCAGATCGCGATGGCGGTTGAGGTTCGCGATGCGCTGGTCACGGGCACCCATCGCGTGATTGAGGCGGGGACGGGCGTCGGCAAATCGATGGCTTACCTGGTGCCTTTTGCCGAGGCCGCACGCCGCAACAACATCACGGTTGGTATCGCGACCAAATCGAATAATCTTGCCGACCAGCTTATGTACCATGAGCTGCCAAAGCTCGCGGAACAGCTGGACGGGGGCCTGTCGTTTTGTGCACTCAAGGGCTATGACCACTATCCGTGTCTACGCAAGCTCGAGCGCATGAGCCGTGGTCAGGTTGAGATCACCACCAAGCGCGATCCTGCTGACACGCTCACGGCGGTTGCGGTGATCATGGCGTATGTGTGCCAATCTGCCGATGGCGACCTCGATTCGCTCGGCATTCGCTGGCGCAGCGTCAACCGTCCCGACTTTACGACGGCTTCGCGCGAGTGTGCTCGTCGTCTGTGTCCGTTCTTCCCTGACAAATGCCTGGTCCACGGGGCGCGCCGTCGTGCGGCACATGCCGACGTGGTGGTCACCAACCATTCTCTGTTGTTCCGCAACGTGGCCGCCGAGGGGAGGATTTTGCCCCCGATTCGTCACTGGGTGGTCGACGAGGCCCATTCCATCGAGCGCGAGGCCCGTCGCCAATGGGCGCGCGTGGTTTCGGCAGATGAGTCGCGCGTGCTGTTTGAGCGCTTGGGTGGGTCGAGTGCCGGCGCGCTGAGTCAAGTTTCCCGTGACCTGGCCACTTCCGAGGGCTCCACGCTCTACCTGGGACTCACCGCCAAAGCGACGTCGACGGTTGCCCGCGCGAGCATGGCGATTGCCGATGTGTTCGATGGTGTGCGCGAGCTCGGCCGTCGCGCCCGTGGGAGCTACGATAACGCGAATCTGTGGATTGGCCCCGAGCTGCGCGAGTCGGATGACTGGCACGATTTTTTGCAGTCGGCCCATACCGCAATTGATGCGCTGGACCAGGCGGATAAAAGCGTAGACGCGCTGGTGCAGACCGTCGCCGCCGATAAGCCCGAGGTCGTTGTCGACCTAGGCGACATTTCGCGCCGTCTGCACGAGCTGGACGAGAACCTCAAACTCATCATTGAGGGTACGGATGAGCACTATGTGTACTCGCTGCAGGTGAACCGTCGGCTGCGCGCGGGCGGGGAGTCTATGACCGCCGAGCGCATCGATATCGGCGAGGCCTTGGCGAACGAGTGGCTGCCCGAAGTGCACACGGCCATCTTCGCTTCGGCGACCATGACGGTGTCCAAGAGCTTTGAGCATTTCAACCATGCTGTCGGCCTCGATCGCATCGGTGAGTCGACATCCTCATCGCTGCACCTGGATTCGAGCTATGACTTTGACTCGAATATGGCCGTGGTCGTGGCGGGGGACATTCCCGATCCGCGCGATCGCGAGCACTATCTGTCGGCGCTCGAGCGTGTGCTGGTCGATGCCCATCTCGCCATGGGTGGATCGGTGCTCACGCTCTTCACTAACAGGCGCGATATGGAGGATCTGTATGCCCGTGTCGAGCCCAAATTGGCGCGAGCGGGTCTGGAACTCAATTGCCAACAGCGTAACTCGTCCCCACGTCGTCTGCGCGATCGGTTTATCAACGAGCCGACTTCATCGCTCTTTGCGCTCAAGGCCTTTTGGGAGGGCTTTGACGCCAGCGGCGAGACACTGCGTTGCGTCATTATCCCCAAGCTGCCGTTCTCGAGCCCCACGGATCCTCTTTCGTGTGAGCGCAACCTGCGCGAGGACCGCGCTTGGGCGCGCTACTCGCTGCCCGAGGCGGTGCTCGAAGTCAAGCAGGCCGCCGGCCGTCTCATCCGCTCGTCGACTGATTGCGGCGTGCTCATCTTGGCAGATCCGCGCTTGGTGACAAAGGGCTACGGCAAGAAGTTCTTGACGTCGCTGCCCACGACTTCCTACCAGCGTATCGAGTCGGCGCAGATCGGTCATTATTTGCAGCTGTGGCGTGCACGCCACGAGCGACGCCGTTAAAGCGGGCAGGTCAGGCTCTTCGCCATATCGCATAGACGCAATGCCTGGGCGGGGTCATCCAGTATGCGGATGGCTCCGCCCGCTGCGATTACCTGGCAGAACAGCCAGTGCTCTGACCCATAACGCACGGTCACCGTCGCCATGTCTGCCCCGTTTGGCTCAATCGACATGATGCCGGCCCAGTCTAGGCGCTCTGCCATGTCGAGCGGCATGAGGAGTTTTGCGCTCTGCTCCGCTTGGGAAAGGGATTCGTGGAGGGACAAGGACGCGGATGTGTGGCGCTCCACAGAATCGCCGGTAAGGGCAAGGCCTTCGATTTTGTCCATGCGGTAGGAGCGCTGCGCATCAACTTCGACATCCCAGGCAATCAGATATGTTTGGTCGCCATGCGTCGCGATGCGCAGGGGGTCGATGAGACGCTCACGCGGCCGTGTGTCGTCCATCGAACGGTAGATGATGCGGCATCGAACGCCGTCTTGAATCGCGCAGTTCAGCTGTTGCCAGTGCGATCCTCGGGCAACGGTATCGACGACGCGCTGGTTGTAGCCGAGTTTCTCGGGTAGGAGGGCGTGTCGGATACGCTCTGCTGCCCGAGAGTCGATTCCCATCGATTCGAGTTCGTGGTTGAGCACGGCACCTTCGGCGGCACTTAGGCGCAAGGGCAGCACACGCCCCGCATCGCCTGTCAGGATGATGCACTCGCCGTGGCGTTCGCAGATGATGCGTGCGCCCGACTCACGGTCAGCGAGGGTCGAGACGATATCGATAATTTCGTCGAGCGCCGCACCCGTGATATCAAAACGGCTGCAGATATCCCCTCGTGTCATACCGGTCTCACCGGCAGCGTAGAGGGCCTCCATGATGTCAATCGCACGCGAGAGCCTTTGCTCGCTGGTGAGTTTACGCACGGGCATGCTCGTGCACCGTCCTTTCGATGAGGTGGTTCCACGCCAGTTTAAGTGCATCGGGAGCAACGGGTCTCATGCCGTCCATGGCGTGCTCCATACAAAACGAGGCAGCGGCATTAAGGTCGCGCACGCCGACGGTCCAGGTCCAACCCTCTTCGGTGTGCGTGAGCTCCCCGCGACCGCGCGTTAGGCCGCTGACCATGTCGGCCTGGGCTTGCGGGGCAAACGAAAAGGTCGCCATAACGGGCTTGCAATCGGCAAAATCAAACTCGAAGAACAGGCGATCGTTCAGGTTAAAGTCGGCGGGGATGGAGTAGGCCTTCGAGGGGCGCCATGCGCGAACGATACGGTCGCAGCGAAACGTCCTGATTTCATCGGTGGCGTTGTCGAGTCCGCAAAAATACGCCACGCCCTCGTGCTCGAACATGCCGTACACGCAGACGGTGCGCTCTTTTTGCTCTCCACGCCCGTTTTGATACAAAAAACGCAGTGCGCAGCATTCGGCAAAAGCGCTCCACACCGCATCGACGGCGGGTGAGCGACGGGCGGGAGGCTCTTCTGCGGTCGATGCGCCAGTGAGGTAGGCGATCTTGGAGCGTATGTCTGCAAGCGGCGTGGCAAACGCGGCCGAACCGGTCGCAAGGGTCTGGTCGATAGCGTCGAGCAAGATGTCCGCGTCGTCTGCGGTGATGAGGCCACCGGCCGCAAACGTGTGCTCGCGATCGATGGTCCACGCGCTTTCTTCGGTTTCTTGGGCGCCTGCTGCGCGAACTTCCTTGATCGTGATTCCGCGTTCGAGGAGTTTTTCGCGATCGCGGCGAAACTTGCGCTTGTCCGAGTCGATATTGCCCGATCCATAGCCAAGATCGGAATCCAGGACAATTTGCTCTGTGGTCAATGGCTCGGGAGAGCTGTTAAGGACAAAGAACAGATTGAGGATGCGCTGGGCGGTCTTGTCGAAACCGGGTTCCGGCACCCCATTTTTATTCGTTACGGTTGTATCGCTTGCCGTCATAGAATCCTCGCATGGGAAGGTGTTTGATGCCATGATTTTAGTCCGATATGGAGATTAGGCTATATCCTTGTCCGCTTGGGGCGTTAAGATGCCCAGAATTCGGCCGTTTGCGCCCGCTCGGGGTATACTTTCGACTATATACGGTTCTAATGTGCATACATTGGGCCTATTTGTCGGATTATGGATGTGGAGCGCATATGGCGAACACCCAGAACTATATTAACCACCTGTTGCAGAACACTGGCATCACGCCGGCGTGCAGCGAAGAAGAGCGCTTGGCTGCCGAAGATATCGCTCAAATTTTCCGCAACCACGGCTTTGATCCCGAGGTGCAGGAGTTTAATGCTCCCGCGCCGAGCAGGATGGCGTTTGCCGTTACGGGCATTCTGGCATTTGCCGGTGCCCTGCTTATGGGCATCGGTGGCGGTATCGGCTTAGTCGGCACCCTGTTGGCCATTGTCGGAGCCGTGCTCTATGTGCTCGAGCGAACCGGGCGCCCCGTGATCTCGCGCCTGGGCAAGACGGGCGTGAGCCAAAACGTCATCGCCTACCACAAGGCGTCGGGCCCGCTTGCCTCTCCGCGCAATCGCCCGGTTGTCGTCGTCGCGCACTATGACTCCCCGCGCGCCGAACTGCTCGCTCGCGAGCCCTATGCGCCGTATCGGGCGCTGATCGCCAAGTTGCTCCCGATTGCCACGATTGCTCCCGCGGCTATTGCCATCCTGCGCATCTTGCCGCTTCCCGGTGTGCTGAAGGTCTTGCTGTGGATTGTCGCGATTCTTGCCTCCCTCGTGGCGCTCGCCAATGCCGCCAATATCATTTCCAATCGTTTTGTCCTTCCCTACACGTCCGGCTCGGTTTGCAACAAGTCCTCTGTTGCCGCCATGCTGGGTGTCATGGATAACGTCGCCCCCTATCAGGGTGAGAACGAGTTCCCTGACGATATTCCGTTTGACACGTATTTTGGCGAGCAGAAGCGTCGCGCCGAGGAGATGGCGCGCGCGGCAGCCGAGTACGCCGCGGCCCAGCAGCAAAACGATTACGGCAATACCATCGAGTACGAAGAGCCTGCCTATACCGAGGATGAGTATGGCCAGCCGGTCGCTCCCGAGGGTGAGCAGGGCGAGGCTTTTGATGAGCAAATCGATGGATTCGAAGGTGCTTCTGCCGACGAGACCCTGATTGGCGTCATTGCACCCGAGTCCCAGGTCCAAGATATTCCGGCCGAGGAGCCCGTTGCAGACGAGTCCGCTGCCGAGTCGGCAGAGGAGCCTACCGCGGCCGAGCAGGCCGAGCCCGAGCCCAAGCTTTATCGCAATGCCGCCGGCAACATCCGGTTTGGCTCGGATGCCATCCGTGCCCTGGGAATGCTTCCCGAGTCCTGTACGCTCGATTACGAAGAGGGCGAGGAGCCGACGTTCGAGCCCGCGCCCCAGCTCGATCCGGTCGTGGCTGCACAGCCCGATGAGGCCAATGCCGTCGAGACGGAAGCCGATGCGGAGACTGTTATCGATCCCGCAGCCGGTCTGGACGTCATGGCGCCTGCCCCGGCGCCCGAGGAGCTCGATAATACCGAGGACGACTACGATGCGTATCCGCAGCGTGTGTCCTACGAGAGCGACACCGATTTTTCTGCCGAGCTTCCGGTGACGACGCCCCATGCCGATATCGCTTCCGCGTTTTCTTCGATCGGTGCCAGCGCCTCCCATTTCTTTAAGGGGGCATTCGAAAAGGGCAAGAAACTCGTTGACGACTTTGAGGAAAAGCGCGTCGCTGCCCGCGAGGCAGCCGAGCGCGAGGCTGCAGCCCAGCAACAGGCGGCCGAGGCCGAGCGCGAGCGCGCGGCACAGGAATTTGAGCTAAACGACGCCGAGCAGCCGGTATCGCCGGTATCCGTTGATGTTGCCGACGCCACGACGTCTTTCGAGGCGCCGCAGCCTTCGCCTGCGGAAGTTGCCGGGGAGACGGCGACTTTCGAAACCCAACAGCCAGTCGACAGCACTGTGTCGTTTGATGCCACGATGACGTTTGAGAAGCAGGGCACCGCTATCGCCGAGCCCCTTTCCGCTCCTGTCGAGGACGAGCCCGCTGCGCCCGATACGGTCGAGGATCAATCTGCGGCGGAACAGGTCGCTGCGGACAGCTCCGAGCAAGAGCCTGAGCCCGTGGCCCCCGAAGCTCCGCAGGCGGATGAGTCGAGGCCCTACTCTACGCAGATCTTCACCATGCCCGCGCCGAGTGATCCCGGCGCCACGGTTGCCAACGCTGCTCCGTCGCAGGCCGAGACGGTCGATGCTCTGATGGCTCAGATCTCGTCTCAGGCGTCGCCGCGCCCGAACATGAACGTTCCCGACCCGGCATCCGCGCCGGCTCCCATGCCCTCTGCGTCTCCGCTAGCCTCGGTCCCCGATCCCTCGATGCCTTCGATGCAGCAGGCCAATGTCGCCTCGCGCACCTCGCTGTTCGACCTTCCCGACCCTTCGGCTCAGGTCAACGATCCCTTCGCGACGGCACAGGGTCCCGAGCCCATATCGGCTCCGGTTGTTCCTCCCATGCCGGCCACCTCGGATGTTCAGCCGCTTGAGACTATCTCGGCTCCTGCCGCTCCGGCCGCCAAGCCGCAAAAGCGCGGCTTGGGCGGTCTTTTCGGCCGCAAAAAGAAAAACGAGCAGGACAGCATGAGCGATTGGCTTGGTGTCGAGGATGATTACGACGCCAAGAAGTCTGGTCGCGGTATCGGCTCGTGGGATAACTTCGAGGATGACGACGACGGCTGGAAGGGCGGTGCCACGTCTTCCGATGGAGCTTCCGCCGAGGATATGCTCGCTGCCGTTGCCTCCATGGGCGATGACGAGCTGCTTGGCCACGACATCTGGTTTGTGGCTACAGGCGCTTCCGATTGCGACGGCGCCGGCATGAAGGCGTTCCTGGCCGCGCATCGCGACAAGCTCCGCGGCGTGTTCTTTATCAACCTTGAGTCCATTGGTGCCGGTAGGCTTTCGGCCGTGACGGTCGAGGGCGAGCAGCAGCTGCTCAAGGGTGACCGACGCATCATGAACTTGGTCAACAAGGTGTGCAAGTCGTTCCATGTCGATTGCGGTGCATTTGAGATGCCCTATGCCAAGACCGATGCCTATGCTGCTCTCGAGGCAAGCCGACGCGCCCTTACCATTGCCGGCGTCGACGGCCCACGTTTGGCATGCGCTCACACTGAGGACGATCTGCCGTACAACGTCAATCCGACAAATATCGCTACGGTGTCCGAGGTCGTGACCGAGGTCATTCGTCGTTCGTAGGTTGACCTATAAGGAGTCTGCGTGTTTTCGTACATCAAGCGCCACTGGCCCGTCTATCTCATCTTGGCCCTGATCGCCATTGTCCTTGGTTTCGGGGCCGCGTATATCGTGGGCGTTAAAGGCTCAACGCCTGAGTCCACGATTAGCGAAGAAGTGGAGCACGAGCAGAGTTTGGGAGCCGATGGCATCTCCGAGTCCGATCAAGCGCTCATCGACGGTGGGTCTGCATCTGGGGAATAGCCATTTCGCCACGAACGAATAAGAGGCGAGCCGGGAGACGGGCTCGCCTCTTTTTTATTGCGTCAGCGACGTTTTGACGCCAGCTTTAGATGGGCAAACCAGATTGCCGCGGCGCCGGAGGTCACGAAGGCGGTGAGGCAGGCGGCAATGGGAAGGGAGCCCGTTGCCGGTAAATCTTGCGGCATGGCGCATCGCTGGATGACGCGATCCTCGTCATGTGATTCAAGGTTGCTACCGCCGCCATTGCGACAGAGGTCAACGCGAGCGCTGTTGGCGAGTGCGGTCTGAGGCGTGTAAGACGACGCGGCCTGCATATGGATGACGGCACCGTGAATATCCGAGTCAAGGACGGCGCTCACATCATCAAGGTCGTCATGCTCGTCTTTGAGGTCCTCGCGGGTCCAAGATTCTGCAGCGCCTCTTGTCGTGAAGTCGGCCGATACGGCCCCGTACTCAAGACGAATGCCCGTGACGGCGGTATCGTCCAAAAGAGCGAGCTCTTTTGCCTCGAGGGTGACCGACTCCGTTGTTGGGATATCGGCTTTCCAAAGACGCCAATCGCCGTAATCGACCATGCGCAAATCGTCACCTAGGAGCTTTTTGACCTCGTCCGTTTTGAGCCAGGGGTTGTCATGCCCGGCGCTGAGCGTTGCATTGGTCTGTTCGCCCGTATCGATACTTCCCACTGGAGACGTTCGATACCACACGTTGCAAAGACCGTCGATGTCCCCGGTCGCGACAGGGGTTTCGATGGCGATGAGTTTGGCAGTGCCTTCCTTGGCGCATTCGAGATCGTCAGTGATGGTGAATTCATCAACCCAGGTATTCGACTCATTTTTAGCATCGAGCGTATAAGAGAAGGAGCCGTCCGCATCGGATTGTGCCACGGCTCGGTTTTTGCCATCGCCGTTGGCGACGAGACCCTTACCGATAGGGCGGGCGATCTCTTGCCGCTTGTCGACTCTGCCCTCGATCTCGATGGGTGCGTCCTTCATGGTTACCGTCTGCACTTCTCCTGTGGCCTTAATTTCAAACGTCATGTCTTCGGCAAGGTCGTAAGTGCGCGGGGGCATCACTTCGCACAGGGTGTAGGTGCCGGGCAAAAGATGCTCGATGCGATGCGGTTTGTCAGAGGAGGTCCAAGCGTCAATTTCGGTTCCGTCGGCACCGTGGAGGGAGAGCCGGGCGCCTTCCACTTCTTGTTTGCCGGTCAAATCTACTTTGGAGATGTCGATTTTGGTGTAGTCGTTAGAAACATCGAGGTGCGCATTGATCACGGGTGTTTCCTGACCGGCATACGACAGCTCGACGGTGTGGACGCTTTGGTCGAGCAGGTAACCTTCGGGTGCCTGCACCTCGATTACCTCATAGGTGGCGGTTCCGCACCCCAGTGAAAGATGAGTCGCGCACGCAAATCCCCGCTCGTCGGTCGTGATGGATGTGACGGTTTCGCCGTCCAGGGCAGCAATGCTGCCGTCGGGGCGCACGATATCGCCCGCGGCACGGATATCAAAAACAGCACCGGCAAGGGCGCGCCCACCTACGGCATCGTTCTTGACGATCTCGATGCTTCCTGTTGCCGCGTCGTCGTAAAACGAGGCGACCGCGACGGGCGTTAAGTTCATGTCGGCGGGAATCGTTATCTCCAGATCTTCACCAACAAGATACGGTTCCTTGGCGGAAGTCTCTCGTATGTAATACGTGCCCGGGTTAAGCGATTCGGGTAGGGTGACGGTGCCGGTTTCATCGGTCGTAAAGGTATTCATAACGGTATGGGCGGGATGCCAGGATGTTTGCGAGATGGGCTCACGGTCGCCGTTGAGCAGCTGAAAGGTGAACCCAGCGCGTGGTACGGCGTTGCCGGTCTGAGCATCGCGCTTCACGATTTGAAGATGTGTCGACAGGGCGTGGTTGTCTACGATGTACTGAAGCTCTGCGCCGTCCGTGATCTGCTCTGCCGTGATAGTCCATTCCCCTGCCTGCTTAAAGCCGTCGGGCACAGTGTCGACAACCTCACGAATGGTGTAGCCGGCACGGTCATACGGTATGGTTCCGCTGACGCCATCGGGGCGCTCTCCTGCGCCAAACCATGCTCCGGCCTGGTCTTTGGTCGATGCGAAGCCGTAGATATTGGTGGTCAGCGTTCCAACAACCTGCTGCGAAGTGTTGCTTGCCACTTCAAAGACCACGCCTTCCGCCGGCTGCTCTACACCAGATTCGTCACTATTACCGCAGTCCTTGAACTTTGAAATCTCGAGGTCAAAAGCGATGGGGATGTTGGGGATGCGACGCTCGAGTTCAACGACGCCCGCGTCTCCGAGCTGGTCGGCACCGATGGTATAGCTCCAGGTTTCATTGGAGGGCAGATAACCCTCGGGAGCTCTCGACTCATAGATGCTAAAGGTGCCCAGGGGGATGTCGGTAAGTGTTGCCCGGCCGTCCTCATCCGTCGTGAGGGTGTGCGTCCAGCCCGGGGTAGACTGTGAGACGCAGGTGAACTCAGCGCCGGCAAGTGACGCGCTGACTTGAGGGCCTGCCCCTGTCGCGGCATCGACCTTTGCGATGCGCAGGGTAATGGTACCGGGCTGCTCATCGATGACGACATTCCCGCCGTCATTGCCGGTGGAAAAGGCGATGTGGTCACTCCTGGGGATATAACCCGCCGGAGCTTTGGTTTCGACCAGGTAATATGCCGCGTTGGGCAAAAGTGTCGCCTGCGCACGACCGCTGCTGTCCATCTGGATGCTGCCGACACGCTTGTCGCCGACGCTCTCATAGATGTCGAACCTCGCTCCGTCGAGCCTGTAGGTATCGTTTTCGCTCGTGATGGCGGCGTTGGCTGACTGTTTTTGGAAGGATACGGAGACGGCCGGGAGCACGTAGAGCATGTCTTGACGTTTACTGCCGCCCGACACAGCTCCCAAATAGCGCCGCGCGCGATGCGGTGCGGCTTTAATGCTTCCCGACTTGGCGCCGTCGTGGAGCCAGCGCGCTGCGGCAACGACCTCATTGTCGCCGGAAAAATTTCCCCTCTCTGTGACGCCCCGGGCGGTTGTATATGAGAATGATCCGTCGGTATGGGTGGTGCCGTTGAGCATCCAGACGGCAAGTTGGGTTGCGGCACGTGCTCGATCGGGGGATAGGTTATGCCCGCCAAAGGATGTGGCGGTGGGGTAGCCATGACAGATGATGGCCGCGAATTCGTCTTCGAGCCATACCCAGCCCTGATTGTAGGTGAGCCAGGGTCCGCCCGGTGTGCTAGGGCCAAAGCGCTCCTGGTTCATGCAGTAGGCAATCGAAGAATCCTGTGCCTCGTATTTGCCAACTTCAAAAGGACCGCATTCATTGCTGATAGTGCGGAATCCGAGCGATTCATAACCGTCGACGGCGAGCGCGGCATCCGGTGTCATGCAGCCTAAAAGTAAAAAGAGGACTAGGAGCAGCGATCCTGCTGTGATTGCGCTGTGGACAGAGTGCGTGGGTGCGTTGGACATGGCTGCTCCTTATCCCTCGTGCGCCGCACGGGGAGGCCGCGGCGCTTGGGATGAGGCTACCCCCGAGGTTCATGCGGGTAAGTACCGGAGCCTGACCAAAAGCTTGCCCGATATCTGACAAATGGCGCCTACGAAAGACAATGGAATAAATCTGCAGGTAGACAATGGTAAATAAAAGAGCCTACAGGTCCTCATCTACACAATTGGCCTATTTTTAGGAGGATTCTCCATAGCTAAAACAAGTATCGTCACCCTTGTATCGAACAAGACAACCGCGTTATACTATCCCCCACATATGCGGGCATCGCCAAGTGGTAAGGCATCAGCTTCCCAAGCTGACACTCGCGGGTTCGAGTCCCGTTGCCCGCTCCAGTTAAAAGCACAAGCACGGCACCATTACGGTGCCGTGCTTTTTTCAATAAAGTGCCGGGACTCGAACCCGCCAGGGTGCGAGCGTAAAGCAAACGCGAAGCGTCTGTAGCGAGCAGGCGAAGGCGCCGGCAGGCGCCTAAAGCCGGTGCGTATTTGCGAAGCAAATACGCGGACGTCCCGTTGCCCGCTCCATCGAGCACGGGAGAGATGGGGACGGCCGATTCAACAAAGTCCCCCTCGGCTTCGTGAGGCTGAGGGACTCGCCCGCAGCCGGTGCGGATTTGCGAAGCAAATACGCGGACGTCCCCATGGCCGCTCTTGCGGCAAAATGTTAGGTTAATGCCTGCTGCCCATACTTGCACCTGCGCACGGTACAATGGTTGAGTTACGACCAACGTGCCAATAACCAAAAAGGAGCCGCTATGATCGATCGCTATACCCGCCCGGAGATGGGACATATCTTCTCCCTCGAGAACAAGTACGCCATTTGGCAGGAGATCGAGGTCTTGGCCTGTGAGGCCCAGGCGGAGCTCGGCAAGATCGGCATTTCTAAAGACGAAGCCCA
Organism: uncultured Collinsella sp.; assembly: GCA_900545445.1. Taxonomy (GTDB): domain Bacteria; phylum Actinomycetota; class Coriobacteriia; order Coriobacteriales; family Coriobacteriaceae; genus Collinsella. Next base: position 32,024 of record UQZH01000013.1, read on the forward strand.
GTGGATCCGCGACCATGCCAACTTTGAGAAGGCAAAGGTCGATGAGATCGAGGAAGTCACGCGCCACGACGTCATCGCCTTCCTGACCAACATGAAGGAGTACATCGACGCCGATGTTCCGGAGGGCGACCCCAAGCCCAGCCGCTGGGTTCACTACGGCATGACCAGCTCCGATCTGGGCGATACGGCTCTGTGCTACCAGCTCACCCAGGCATGTGACCTGATTATCGAGGACGTCAAGAGGCTCGGCGAGATCTGCAAGCGCCGCGCCTTCGAGGAGCGCAACACGCTCTGCGCCGGCCGTACTCATGGCATTCACGCCGAGCCGATGACCTTCGGCATGAAGTTTGGCTCTTGGGCTTGGGAGCTCAAGCGCGATCTGGACCGTCTTGAGGATGCCCGCAAGAACGTTGCCTTCGGTGCCATCTCGGGCGCTGTCGGCACGTACAGCTCCATCGAGCCGTTTGTCGAGGAGTATGTCTGTGAGCACCTGGGTCTGGTTCACGACCCGCTGTCCACGCAGGTCATCAGCCGCGACCATCACGCCTACCTCGCCGGCGTCCTTGCCACCACGGCAGCCACCTGCGAGCGCATCGCTACCGAGGTTCGCAATCTGCAGAAGACCGATACACTCGAGGCCGAGGAGCCGTTCCGCAAGGGTCAAAAGGGCAGCTCCGCCATGCCGCACAAGCGCAACCCGATCACCATGGAGAAGGTCTGCGGCCTGTCGCGCGTCGTGAAGTCCAACGCCCAGGTCGCCTTCGACAACGTCGCCCTGTGGCACGAGCGCGATATTTCTCACTCCTCTGCCGAGCGTGTCGCCCAGGCCGATAGTTTCATCGCGCTTGACCACATGTTCCAGTGCCTCATCCGCGTTATCGACGGCTTGCAGCTGTATCCGGCTCGCATGATGGCCAACCTCAACAAGACCCGCGGCCTTATCTTCTCCTCCAAGGTGCTGTTGGCCCTCGTCGACACTGGCATCACCCGCGAGGACGCCTACGCTATCGTGCAGGAAAACGCCATGGCCACCTGGCACGAAGTGCAGGATTGTGTCTCCGGTCCCACCTTTAAGGAGCGTCTCGAGGCCGATCCGCGCTGCACCGTCAGCCAGGAGAAGCTCGACGAGATCTTTGATCCGTGGGACTTCCTCACCCGCATCGACACGGTCTTCGATCGCCTGGAGCAGGTGAGCTTCGAGTAGGGTTAACCTAATTCGGCCGTTTGCGGATGCATTCCAACCTTTGGCGCCTTGCCCATCTTGGGTGAGGCGCTTTTTTATCGCCGCATCAGCCCCGGGTATACAATGAAATCCGACTGCTGTTTCGATGAAGGGAGGCTTGTGCCCGGACGTATCAAGCGAGCCGCCATCGTCTTGTTTGCGCTCATGCTCCTTGTTGCCGCCTGTGTGGCCGCCCTGACGTATACCGTTCGAAGCAGTTCTTCCTCCTCGAATGAAGCCGACAATGATCTCCCGGTACTCAAAATCGGCGTTACGGATAACGACCCCTATGTGTATGTCGATACCACGGGCGATTACGCCGGTATCGATATCGACATCGCCCGCGAGGCGTGTGAGCGTGCGGGGCTCAAGCCACAGTTTGTCGATATTGACTGGAACGATCGCGACCGGCTGCTCGAAAACGGTGATATCGATTGCCTGTGGTGTGATTATTCTCCCTGTTATCGCGAGGATTAGTATTACTGGACCGAGCCGTATCTAACCGTGACGGTCTCGGTTGCCGCCAAGAAAACGAGTGGCATCAAGTCCTTGGCGCATCTCGATGGAAGCAAGACCATCGCGGTAATTGCGGGCTCGGTGAGTGAACGCCGATTGCTCGCAGGGGATCTGGAAATCTCGCCGAACGTGCAAATCAAATCGTATGGTTCTGCCGAACTCTGCAAAGCCGCCCTCGCCAAAGGGTATGTCGACTGTTGGATGGCGGACGTTCAGCCGCTTGACCGACTTGTCGCCCGGTATCCCGGCCTTTACCGCGTGTCCGCTGACAACGTTATGACGGTTGATCTGGGCGTCGCGTTTGATGACGGCTATGAAGGACCGATCGTAAAGGATCTCAATACCGCATTGTTTGCCATGGACCGAGATGGCACGATTGACCGTATTGTGGGCAATTACAAGACAGGAGCGACGACGGGCGGGCAAGGAGCAAATCCATGACAAATGATGAGCACCGCTTGCGTCGAAAGACTCTGACCGTCATAGCTGTCGGCGTTATTGTCAGCGCTGTCTTGTTAGGCCTGTTGTATACGGTTGGAACCCATCGCTGCCTCGAAAAAACGCTTGGGTTTGGCCAAGAAACCATGGCGTTTTTGGAAAACGCTTGCGAAAAATATGACCGCTACGAACAGGGGAGAAAAACCGAAGAGACGCACGATTTGCTCGCCGCGGTCGAATCGTTTGCGACGTTCCTGTCCTCTGATCGCGTTGAGGTTAACGACGATCTTATCGAGCAATTTGTCCATGCCGAGAACCTTTCGGGGCTGATGGTCATGGACTCCGATGGCCATATGGCTGCCCACTACGACATCGATGGTCGCGATCCGCTCATGTTGTGGCGAGAGGAGCTGGCCTGTGCGCCGGTCGCATCGATGTATCAAGGTTCCAAAGTGACCTACTCAACTGTCGTCGAGCGCCGTGGTGTCGTTTTTGCCGTCTGTGCTATCCCGTATGGCGACGGCGTTGCCTTGGCATACCGCTCATTTGTTTCCGATCCAGCGGACGACTATTCATATGCCATAGTCGACGTGCTTTCGAACAGCACCTTCCACCAGGGCCCCACGGTGCTTGTTATGGAGGATGCGGAGATTGTCTCATCCAACAGCGCCGATGCTGACGTGTCGCTCGCCCGATTCCTCACCAGCGCAGGGGTTGAGTGGAAAGACGATGGCCTAACGCGCATCGAATATCGAGGAGACAAATGGTACGCGGTGCGTGCGGCATACAAGGACTACCGCCTGTTTGCGCTGTATCCCAAATCTGAGGTCATGTCTGGCAGGATCGCATTTGTCGCCGCTGGCGTCTTGGTGTGCCTTGCGTTTTGGGTCGTGGTACTGTTGGCTCGAAATATCGTTGATCGCCGCAATTTGGTCGAAAAGGATAAACAGCTCGGCATTATCAATGCCATAAGCGCCATCTACGATTCGACCTTCCTTTTGCATCTCGACACCCTCGAGATCGAGGGAATCAATATGTCGCCGACGATAGCGAAGATATTTGCCGAGCACAGCGAGGCATATGACTTTATGGACACGGTCTGCCGGGATGTCGTGAGCCCCGAAAGCCGCGAAGCGGTTGTGGGACTCGTAGATATAAGTACGCTTCGCGAACGTATGGAGGGCGTACCGTACTTGGCTGCCGAGGTGCGAGATTGTCGAGGCGCTTGGTACTCGCTACAGGTTGTCCCCCAGCATCGCGATGAGCAAGGCCGGCTGGAGTCGGTCGTCGTGGCGACGCACAACATATCGATGGTCAAACATGCCGAGGAGCTGACATACCAAGACAAACTGACGGGGCTTCGCAACCGCAACTACCTTGAATCGCGCGGAGATAGCCTGGTAAACGAGGGCTTGCCCGTGAGCGTGATTATGTTGGACTGCAATTATCTCAAGCGGACCAACGATATCTACGGTCACGAGATGGGGGATGAACTGCTGCGACGGACGGCGTCCGTGCTGCGGCGGGTGGCTGGTGCGGATTACCTGCCGATGCGCGTTGGCGGCGACGAGTTTTTGCTGGTTTGCCCCCATACTGACAACGAGTCTGCGCTCGGGCTGGAACAGGATCTTCGTCTCGGTCTTGCCGCGGTAAGCGATGAGGCACTGACGGTCAGCGCATCGATTGGCGTGGTGACCGTCGAGACGGCTGGAAATACGCTGGCCGATGTATATCGTGTCGCCGACCACAATATGTATCGGGAGAAGCGCACAGTCCACGCACGGGGTACGGGCTGCTAATCTTGCCCCCACTAATCTATGCATCGTAGGATGTTGAATCGGTGCTTACGATAATAAGTCGGGCCAGGCGGGGATAATAGACGTCTGAAATTTCTTTCTGAGAGGGGATCTCAATGATTAGTTTTGACTACAAGCCTCAGGGTGTATGCTCTCGCAATATCCACCTCAATCTTTCCGATGACGGCAGCAAAGTGCTGGGCGTCGAGTTTACCGGCGGCTGCGACGGCAATCTCAAGGCTATCTCCAAGCTGGTTGAGGGTGCTCCTGCCGATCGCGTAATCGAGGTTCTCGCCGGTAATACCTGCGGTATGAAAAAGACCTCCTGCGCCGACCAGCTTACCCGCGCTATCGAGGCCGCTCGCGCCGAGATCGCCTAATGGGTATCGCCGACCACATCAAGAACGGAATATCGCGCCGCGGCTTTGTGCTCGGTGGAGCTGCCGCGGGCGCTGCCACGGTACTTGCCGGATGCTCGAAAAAAACGGGCACCAGCGACGATGCCGCCGGCGAGCCGCAGGTTATCAAAGATGACTCAAAAATCGTCTCGATTACGGATGAGTACGAGGCTGTCGAAATCGACCTCGAGCCTGCAGCTTCATGGACATTGCCTTTGGGTACGCTGCTGTATTACTGCGACGGTGATTACGCCGCGGCGATGATGGCGCCCGCATCGGCGCGGCATGCCAATACGCTCGGCATGCTCAACCTGGGCGACGGCTCACTCACGACGCTCGTCGAGGATCCCGTGGAAGGTGCGGGGTATTCGTTTTACGATGTCCGCGCCGGCGATGGCGTATTTGCTTGGGTCGAGATGAACTTTGCGAATGCATCATGGAAACTCTATGCGCAAAATACGGCAGGTGCGTCGCTTGTCGGCGATGTGGTCGAGCTCGACCGAGGCGGCAAGGACTACGACCCGCCGCTGTTTACGGCGTTCGAATCGTCCGTCATTTGGTACAAGATGCCTGCTGCAGGCGGCAATAAGACGAGTCACGACTCGTATTGCTACCGCCGCTCGCTCGACGAGGCAAAGGCCGAGGCCATTTGGAAGTCAACGGGCCGCTTTGCATCCGCCCCGCGTGTGAGTGACGGCATCTTGACCATTTCCCCGCGTGTGCGCAACGACGAGGGCGTCTACTACGGCATGACGGCGATCGACCTGACGGACGGCAACAATACCAAGAGGGCTCAGCTGGTCCTTCCCTCATCGGTGTCTCCCTTCGAGGCCGTATATATGGGCGACACGTTTGTGTTCTCCATCGAGGCCACCTATAGCGGCGTGGGGAGCCTAGGCAACATGGGCACCTATATCGGTAACGAGAATGGGACGTTCCTATTCCTGTCGCGCGAGCCGCTTGCGTGTGCTGCCGGCAGAAAAGGCAAATATCTGGTTAAGGTTCAGGCATCGCATTTTCTGATCGATACCTCCGCCAAAACCTATGGTTCGCTGCTGTCGCCCGACCGCGCTCTCGAATATGGCGATTATCCAGCTACGGCGGGTAAATCGAATACGTTTTTAACCTATGCCACGGTGCGTAATAGCCAAGGAATTCCCGAGACGGTTACCGCCCGCCTGTTCTCTCTTTAGCGCCGAGGGGTTAAAAGGGCGCCAACGGGGGAATAAACGCGTTGTAATTGTGAGTGCCGCCCGCCGAGCCGCCGCACTGTAGCGGTGCTCGGCGGGCATAGGTGCGTTAAAATGGGCTTGTTCTTAGCTAATTGAGACAGGGGGGCCGTGTTATGGCTTCAGATGCAAAAAAGATTCTGCTGGTCGAGGACGAGAAGGCAATCCGTGACGCTGTCGCTGCCTATCTCGAGCGCGAGGGCTACTGGGTTGTTGGCGTCGGGGACGGCCAGTCTGCGATCGAGGAGTTCGAGAAGCACCAGTTCGACCTGGTTGTGCTCGACCTTATGCTCCCCAAGATTCCCGGCGAGCGCGTTTGCCGCACCATTCGCGACACCTCGGATGTCCCCATCATTATGCTGACGGCCAAGGGCGAGATCGAGGATCGCATCATCGGCCTTGAGCTTGGTGCCGACGACTACCTGATTAAGCCGTTCTCGCCGCGTGAGCTCGTCGCCCGCGTCCGCGCCCTGTTCCGTCGTGCTCACCAGGCAGACGAGCCCGCCGTTGAGGTGCTCGACTTTGGCGATCTGGTCATCGATATCTCGGGCCACAAGATCTTGGTCGAGGACAAGGAAGTAGACCTGACTGCTTCCGAGTTTAAGCTGCTCACCACGCTTGCTCGCCATCCCGGTCGCGTCTATAACCGTATGGAGCTGGTCGAGAAGGTGCTCGGCTATGACTTTGAGGGCTACGAGCGCACCATCGACAGTCACGTCAAGAACCTTCGCGCCAAGCTGGGCGACGACCCCAAGAAGCCTAAGTGGCTCTACACCGTTCACGGCGTCGGTTATCGCTTCGAGGCTCCGGCCAAGACCGATAAGTCGGACGAGAAATAGGGAAATCACATATGACACCTGCGCGCTTTGAAATTGGGCAAAAGCATAAGCAGGAGAACGAGGCGGGTTCCAAGGCAAGTTGGAACACGCCTCGTTCCGATTCACGGCCAGCGATGAGCTATCCCTCGCGCATGGCCTTGGCTTTTGCCCTGACGTCGCTCATGACGGTATTGGTGCTGGTGGGCGTTGTCTCCGTTGTGTGGGGTACCGTCTTTTCGGATTACACGCGCTCCAATATCGTCGAGATTGCCAATTCTGCCGCCGAAAAGCTTGCGACGTCGTACGAGGAAAACGGCAACTGGACTGCGGGCGAGCTACGCACGGTCGCGACATCGAGCTTGGTGTCCGACGACCTGAGTATGCAGGTTGTCAACAAAAAGGGCGTTGTCGTCTATGACGACTCATGGCCTTCGGCAAGTGCGACCGCCGATGTGCGCGAGAGCGAATCGGCGTCGAGCAGCTCGAGCGGTAAAAAGGCCTCGCATAGCCCGGTCTCGTCGGCGCCCACCGACTCCGATAGCGTTGCCAACGTCGAAATCATAACGTCTTCTGGCGAGCATGTCGGACAGGTGAAGCTATGGGCTATCGGCTCCGATGCCCTGCTCACCAAGGCGGATTCTGCGTTTAGGGAAAAGACTTTTAACGCCATGGCCCTTGCCGCGGTTGTTGCGGTCTGCATCTCAGTTGTTATCGGATCGTTCGTGTCGCGCATGCTTACCAGACCGATTCATCGTATAACCAGCACAGCCAAGCAAATTCGCGACGGCGATTTGTCCGCTCGTACCGGTTTGCGCGGCGACGATGAAATCGATCAGTTGGGTGAGACCTTTGACGAGATGGCCACCTCGCTCGAGAAAGATATGAAGCACGAAAAGCGCCTGACCTCGGATGTCGCACACGAGCTTCGCACGCCGCTCATGGCCATGCTTGCAACGGTCGAGGCCATGCAGGACGGCGTGTATCCCACCGACGATGAGCATCTGGAGACGGTCGCTTCCGAGACGCGCCGCCTGGCTCGTTTGGTGCAGCAGATGCTCGACCTATCGCGTATGGAAAACAGCACGGCGCCGCTCAATCTCGAACCGGTGGACATGGTTCCCTTTGTGCGGTCTATCGTCAACGCTCAGGAGCGCCTATTTGTTGACCGCGATCTGCGCTTGCGCTTTGCTGACGAGACCCAAGGTCACGACGATGTCGTCGAGGCCGATCCCGACATGATCACGCAGTGCGTCATCAACCTCATGAGCAACGCCATGCGCTACACCCCCGAGGGCGGTTGGGTCGTGGTGTCGGTGCTCAGTGACCGCAAGCATGTCAGTATTGCCGTTTCGGATACCGGTATCGGTATTGCCAAGGACGACCTGTCGCGCATCTTCGGGCGATTTTGGCGCGCAGATGCCAGCCGCGCCCGCGAAGCCGGCGGCCTGGGCGTTGGCCTCGCCGTGACCAAGCAAATCGTCGAGCGTCACCATGGCTACATATCCGTGGAGTCGGAGCTTGGAAAGGGTACGACTTTTACGATTCATCTGCCTCGCGAGCACACGGCGGACGCGGCATCTACTACAATGGAGCACTAGCTTTTCGCTATTCGGTGAAGGAGGGGCCGCGTTCCTGCCGCTCCGAGTTTGCGAAAACATGCGGGAAAGAACCCGCATTTCTGTCGTATTTAGGTAAGGAGTGACTCACGTGACAACGATGGAGCGTCGTCCGGATTCCCGTGGCAAGGTTCGTGATATCTACGATGCCGGCGAAAACCTGCTGATGGTCGCCACCGATCGCATTTCTGCGTTCGACTTTATTCTCCCCGACGAGATTCCGTTTAAGGGAGAGGTGCTCAACCGCATCTCGGCATTCTGGTTCGACAAGTTTGCCGATATCGTCCCCAACCACCTCGTCTCCATCGATCCGGCGGATTTCCCCGAGGAGTTTGCCGAGTATCGTGACTACCTCGCAGGCCGCGCCATGCTGGTCAAGAAGGCCCAGACGATTCCTATCGAGTGCATCGTCCGCGGTTATCTGACCGGTTCGGGCAAGAAGACCTATGACGAGAACGGCACCGTCTGCGGCATCCAGCTGCCCGAGGGTCTGACCGAGGCCTCCAAGCTTCCCGAGCCGCTGTTCACGCCGTCCACGAAGGCCGAGATCGGTGATCACGACGAGAATATCTCGTTTGAGCGTTGCTGCGAGATCGTTGGCGAGGACATCGCCACGCAGATTCGCGATCTGTCTCTCAAGATCTACAAGGCTGCTGCCGAGTATGCAGCGACCCGTGGCATCATCATTGCCGACACCAAGTTTGAGTTTGGTGTTATCGATGGCAAGGTCACGCTGATCGACGAGTGCCTCACGCCCGACTCCAGCCGTTTCTGGCCCGCCGCCAGCTACGAGGAGGGCAAGATCCAGCCTAGCTACGACAAGCAATTCGTCCGCAATTGGCTCAAGGCCAACTGGGATATGACGGGGGAGACCCCGCACCTGCCCGCCGAGGTCATCGATGGCACGTCCGAGCGCTATCGCGAGGCCTTCCAGATCATCACGGGCTCCCAGTTCACAAGCATGAAGGAGAACGCATAAGTGAGTACCCGTAGCGCCACGAACAAGCGCACGCAATCCCACGAAGTTACCGGGGTTGCGCGCAAGTCCGCCGCATCTGCTAAACCCGCCCGCCAAGCAGCGAGCTCCGTTCGCGTCGTGCCGGCTTCGTCTAAAGCTCGCCGCAAAGAGCTCGAGAAGGGTGAAAACCTGGAAGGCCTTTCCAAGGAGGAGAAGCGCGCCCGCAAGGCCAAGCAGCGTGCTCGCGAGGATCGTATCTATACGGTGTCGAATATTCTTCTCAAGCAGGATGAGGACTACACCAAGCGCCGTCGTATCTGGTGGGCCGTGCTCGCCATCGGCATGGTACTCGTCGTGGCAATTTGGGCTTCGCTCTACTTCGCTCCCGGCGGCACGGTGTCCAGTCCTGTTCAGATGGTCGGCATCGTTTTGTCCTATGTCATCATCCTGGGTGACTTTATCTACGACTTCGTTCGTATTCGTCCCTTGCGCAACATGTACCGCGCGCAGGCCGAGGGCATGTCCGAGAACAAGCTCAACGCTCTTATCGAGCGCTCGGCTGCCGAGGAGGACAAGAAGGACTCCAAGAAGAAGTAGCGTTTGTATCCATACATATCGCTAAGATATAAGGCGCGTCGTTTTTGCGGCGCGCCTTTTTACTGTTCTATAGATAGATGGAGTGGCACATGATTCGAGCTGCCCTAACGGTCGAGGAAGCTCTTGAGGGCATGAAGACCCTTGAGCCCAAGATTAAAAATTATGCGCGTCTCGTTGTCCGCAAGGGTGTAAACGTTAAGCCCGGCCAGGAGGTCGTCGTTCAGTCTCCCGTCGAGTGCGCATCATTTGCGCGCGTGGTGGTTGCGGAGGCTTATGACGCCGGTGCCGGTCACGTGACGGTCATCTGGGCCGACGACGCCGTGACGAGGCTTGCGTACGAGCATGTCGAGAAAAGCTATTTTGGGCAGACGCCCGAGTGGAAGCGCATACAGCTGGATTCTCTGGCCCAGGACGGTGCCTGCTTTATCTTTATCGAGGGTGCTGACCCCGCCGCTCTCAAGGGCATCGATCCTGCCAAGCCCGCTGCCGCTTCCAAGGCGAGGAACACGCAGTGCAAGATTTTCCGCCGCGGACTGGATTACAACATCAACCCGTGGTGCATTGCCGGAGCGCCGGTCGTGGCTTGGGCGCGCGAGGTGTTCCCGGGAGACGCCGATGAGGTTGCAATCTATAAACTATGGATTGCGATTCTGCATACCGCCCGTGCTGACGGCCAAGATCCGGAGAGTGACTGGGAGCTTCACGATGCGGCGTTTGAAAAGAACCTGCGCTTTCTGAACGAAAATCGTTTCGACTGCCTGCGCTATACCGCTTCGAATGGAACCGACCTGGTAATTGGTATGACGAAGGGGCATGAGTGGGCCGGCGGTAAGGGCGAGACCCCCGACGGTCACCCCTTCTTCCCCAACATCCCCACCGAGGAGGTCTTCACCTCGCCCGATCGTATGCGTGCTGACGGAATCGTCTATTCCGCAATGCCGCTTATCCATCACGGTAACAAGGTCGACGATTTTTGGATCAAGTTCGAGAACGGTCGTGTGGTGGATTACGACGCCCGTGTGGGAAAGGCGACACTCGCAAGTATCATCGATACTGACGAGGGCGCTGCTCATCTGGGAGAGGTTGCGCTCATTTCCAAGAACACGCCGATTCGCGAAAGCGGCATCCTGTTCTATGACACGCTCTATGACGAGAATGCCAGCTGCCATCTTGCACTGGGAGTCGGCTTCCCCGAGTGCATTGAGGGTGGATATGATATGTCCAAAGAGGAGCTCATTGAGCATGGCGTCAACGTTTCGAGCACGCACGTCGACTTTATGATCGGTACGGACGACATCGATATTGTGGGCATTACGCCCGATGGACGCGAAGTTGTGATTTTCCAGAACGGCCAATGGAGTTGGGAATAGTCCCAGACCGTGGTACAATGCCACCCGCGGGCCGTTAGCTCAGCTGGCAGAGCAGGGGACTTTTAATCCCAAGGTCCAGGGTTCGAACCCCTGACGGCCCACCCAAAGATTGTTGAGGCGGTCAACTTCGGTTGGCCGTCTTTTTTGTCGCCCCTTCATGGGTTCGAACCCGAAAGGGCGCGGAGCTGAGGAAACGCGCGAGCGTTTGCCAGCGCAGCGCGCAAGGCGCGAAAGCGCCGCAGCGGTCGCCCGCGCAGCGGGCCCGAACCCCTGACGGCCCACCATAGAATAGAAAAGCGACTGGCGGATGCCGGTCGCTTTTTTGTTGTCGCGACGCGGGTTCGAACCAGATCTTCTCTATATATAAGGACGCCTGGCGGCCAAAACCAGCCTTTTACCGACAGGAAACCAAAACCTAATGTCTTTAGAGTAAAGTAGCCCAGCAGAGATGGCCGACGCCTCAACACCTATAAACCAGCTGGTCATCGCCAATACCAGAAGCCGATGCTTCAGACATGACTTCAGTGGAACAGCTGAAGGATCGATTCATTTGTGAACAAAATATGGAGTGCCAGATTCCCGCCCCCGGGGCCCCTCCGGTCTGGCAATATATCTCCTTGCCGCGCGGCCCGGTGGAACCGGATGGA
>UQZH01000014.1 GCA_900545445.1 uncultured Collinsella sp.
GTGTGTCGATGATGTGCCCGGGGCGCCAGACGCTGTCGATGTGGTCGGGCATCCACGATCTGGAACCGTCGTTGCGATTTGAGATCGTGCCGGTAAGCGATCTCTATGACGAGCGCGAATCCGTCATGCGCAGCCTTGGTCGCGAGGTAGATGTGGTGCAGTCGAGTTTTTCGACCCCGCGCTGGGGCGACACCTGCCAAAAGCTCCGCATCGTCAACGTGCCGTTTTATATCGACGTACCGCGTACAAGCCCGCTTGCGCGCAAGAGTCGCATTACGGTCGCCGACTTGGAGGGCATGCGCCTGCGCGTGCTCCGTCACGGCAACGATGCCATGGACAGCCTGCGCATCGACCTGTTGGCCGACGGCGGCGTGGACGTGATCGATGTGGACAGCTTCGACTTTGCGCTCTTTAACGAGGCGGAGGAAAAGGGCGACGCGGTGCTCACCTGCGGGGCGTGGTCGGGGGTGCACCCGGCCTTTGTGGGCGTGCCGTTCCTGTGCGGCCGCGAGGTGCCGGTCTTTCTGCACTACCCGCTCGAGCCCACCCTCCAAGTCCAAAAATTCGTCAACGCCATGGCTCAGCTTCTCAAATAACTATCGTGTCGATGATTCTTTAATCCCCGTCCTAGAAAAATCATCTGGTAGAGTTGACCTCACGTGAATTTCAGCACACTGCGTGCTACCTGCACTTTTGTCATTTAGGGGATTGAACTTGTGAATACTTCTGTCGCCAAGAAGGCCAGCCAGGCGGTGCGCCTGCTCATGATGGTGCTCACGGCAGTTCTCATCTTCTTCTTCATCAATGTTATGCTGCTCGTCTCCGATATCCAGGGCACGGCGCGCGTGGTCAACTACGCCGGTCTGGTGCGCGGTGCCACGCAGCGAATCGTTAAGCTCGAGGACGCGGGCCAGCCTCAAGATGGCCTGCTCAAAGCCGTGGATTCATACATCAACGGCTTGCGTTACGGAAGTGACGACCTCAACCTCGTCCGTCTCGACGACGACGAGTATCAGGCAAAGATGACCGAGCTTGCAAATTATTTTGATGAGCTTTGCGCCGAGATCATCCGCGTGCGCGAAGTCGGCTACGAGAACACCGACATCATCTCCATGAGCGAGGAGTTCTTTGGCATTTGCGACGATGCTACGCGACTCGCAGAGGACTACTCTCAGGAGAAGGCGTCGGCGCTCAACTATCTCGAGGGCTTGGTGATCATCGACATCATGGGATTGGTGGCGGCCTTTGCGGTTGAACTTGTTCGCGCGGTGCGAACTGCCGCGCTCAATCGCGAACTGCAGAGCAAAGTCTATCTCGACGAAGCCACGGGACTGCCCAACAAGAACAAGTGCGAGGAGATCTTGGGGCAGGAGCAGTCTGTTTCCGCGGAGGCGCCCGTTGCGGTGTGCGTTTTCGACCTTAACAATCTGCATGCGGTCAATAACAGCTTTGGTCACGAGAAGGGCGACGAATACATCCGCTCTTTTGCCCGGCAGCTGGGGCGTGTGTCGTCCGAGACCTGCTTCGTGGGTCGCGACGGCGGCGATGAGTTTATCGCGGTGCTGTGGGATGCCGATCGAGCTGCCGTGGAGTCCTGTCTCGCTCGGGTTCGTGCGAACGTGAACGAGTATTCCGAGGCTCACCCCGACATGCCTATTAGCTATGCGGTGGGCTATGCGCTTTCCAGTGATTTTGATGAACCGCCTACGATGCGCGAGCTCTTTTCCCAAGCCGACAAAAACATGTACATCGACAAGAACCGCGTAAAGACAGCCGAGGCAGCTGGGCCGCAACGCGAGGAGCGGTAAGCCTGTAACAGAGGGCATAGAAAAGCCTCCGCAGCCCGTGTGGCTGCGGAGGCTTTATTCGTTGCGGCGCATTGTGTTTGGGTCGCTGAGATGAGTCGATTTGCCCCGAAAGAGGAGGGCATTGACCTTAGGGTCATGCCCGACGAATGAGCGGCAAATCGGCCGTCTCGGCGGGCCGAACTACTCCAGCTCAAACGCTCCGGTATAGAGCTGGTAGTAATACCCGCGCTTGGCGATCAGCTCGTCGTGGTTACCGCGCTCGATAATGCGGCCGTGGTCCAGACAGATGATCGCGTCGGAGTTGCGCACGGTGGACAGGCGGTGTGCGATGACAAACGTCGTGCGGCCCTCCATGAGCTTATCCATGCCAGCCTGCACGATGGCCTCGGTGCGGGTGTCGATGCTCGATGTGGCCTCGTCCAGAATCATTGCCGGCGGATCGGCGACGGCGGCGCGTGCGATCGAAATCAGCTGGCGCTGGCCCTGCGACAGCTGCGCGCCGTTGCCGGTGAGCATCGTGTCGTAGCCGTCGGGCAGGCGGGTGATAAAGTCGTCCGCGCCCGCGAGCTTTGCCGCCGCGATGCACTCCTCGTCGGTCGCATCCAGGTTGCCGTAGCGGATGTTATCCATCACGGTGCCGGTGAACAGGTTTACGTCCTGCAGCACCACGCCCAGCGAGCGGCGCAGGTCTGCCTTGCGGATCTTGTTGACGTTGATGCCGTCGTAGCGAATCTTGCCGTCGGCGATGTCATAGAAGCGGTTGATGAGGTTGGTGATGGTCGTCTTACCGGCACCGGTGGCGCCGACAAACGCGACCTTCTGGCCCGGCTTGGCAAACACGGACACGCCGTGCAGCACCTCGTGGTCGGGCGTGTAGCCAAAGTCGACGTTGTCCATGACCAGGTCGCCACGCAGCGGCACGTACTCGATCTCGCCGGTTGCGCGGTGCGGATGTTTCCACGCCCACATGCCAGTGTGGTGGTCGGCCTCCTCGAGCTGCCAGGTATCGGGGTTCACCTGAGCGTTGACAAGCGTCACATAGCCTTCGTCGGCTTCGGGCTCCTCGTCGATGAGCTCAAAGATACGGTCGGCGCCGGCGAGGCCCATGACCACGGCGTTGATCTGCTGCGAGATCTGGCCGATCTGTCCACAGAACTGCTTGGTCATGTTGAGGAACGGCACCACGACGGCGATGGACAGCGCCATGCCCGAGATGCTCAGGTTGGGCACGCCCAGCGCCAGGAAAATGCCGCCGGCCAGTGCGACCAGCACGTAGAGCAGGTTGCCCAGGTTCATAAGGATGGGCATGAGGATGTTGGCGTACATGTTGGCCTTCTGCGAGACCTCGAAGAGCTTTTCGTTGCGCTCGTCAAAATCGGCTTCGGCGGCAGACTCGTGGCAGAATGCCTTGACGACCTTCTGGCCGTTCATGACTTCCTCGATATGGCCCTCGACAACGCCGAGCTCGGTCTGCTGCGCAATAAAGAAGCGCGCGGAGTTGGAGCCGAGCAGCTTGGTCATAAAGGTCATAAAGGCGACGCCGGCAATAATGACCAAGCACATCCACACGCTGTAGTACAGCATGATAAAGAACACCGTGACGATGACGATGACCGTCATGAGCAGGTTGGGCAGCGACTGGCTGATCATCTGGCGCAGCGTGTCGATGTCATTGGTGTAGTGGCTCATGATGTCGCCGCGCTGGTGCGTGTCGAAGTAGCGGATCGGCAGGTCCTGCATGCGGTTGAACATCTTCTCGCGCAGCTTCTCCAGCGAGCCCTGCGTGACGATGGCCATGGCGCGGTTCCAGAAGAGCGAGGACAGGATGCCGATGCCGTAGATGCAGGCGAGGGTGGTCACGAGCTGTGCGATCTTGGGCTGCGCGGCTCCCCAATCGCCCGACTGCCACGATTCGCCAATAATTTGCAGGGCGCTCTGAAGGAAGGTCGCGCCGATGGAGTTGATGATGGCGCAGAGCACCACGCCGGCGACGACGAGGGGCAAAAGCACGGGGTAAAAGCCAAAGAGCGTCTTGATGAGGCGCGACATGGTGCCGCCCTTGCGGTTGAGCGCGCGCTCGGCGGTCGTTGCCTTACTCATGTGCCTCGCCTCCTTCCTGGGTCTGAGCTTGCGTTACGGATGCCTCGGTGTCGGCCTCGACGGCCTCTTCGCCCTCGGCAGACATCTTGTTCTGCGAGGTAAAGGTCTCGCGGTAGATCTCGCTCGTCTTGAGCAGCTCGTCGTGGTTACCGATCTGCGCGATGCGGCCGCCCTCCATGACGATGATGCAGTCTGCGTCCTGCACGGAGCTAATGCGCTGGGCGATGATGAGCTTGGTCGTGTTGGGCAGATAGCTTGCCAGCCCTGCGCGAATCTTGGCGTCGGTCTTGGTGTCGACGGCGCTCGTGGAGTCGTCCAGGATCAAGATCTTGGGGCGACGCAGCAGGGCACGCGCAATGCACAGGCGCTGCTTCTGACCGCCGGAAACATTGGAGCCGCCCTGTTCGATCCAGGTGTCATAGCCCTTGGGGAAGCCGTCGACAAACTCGTCGGCGCAGGCCAGATGCGCGGCCTCGCGGACCTCTTCGTCGGTGGCGTTCGGGTCTCCCCAACGCAGGTTCTCGGCAATCGTGCCGCTAAACAGCACGTTTTTCTGCAGCACCATGGCCACCTGGTGGCGCAGGGCGTCCAAGTCGTAGTCGCGTACATCCACGCCGCCCACGCGCACGGTACCCTCGGTGGCGTCGTACAGGCGGGCGATGAGGTTTACGAGCGTGGACTTGGCCGAGCCGGTGCCGCCGATGATGCCGATGGTCTCGCCGCTCTTAATGTGCAGGTCGATATCGTCGAGCGCCTGGCGCTTCGCATGCGCGGAATACTTAAAGCTCACGTGGTCAAAGTCGATGGAGCCATCGGCGACCTCGAGCACGGGCTCGGCGGGATCGGCGATCGTGGGCTCGGCGGCCAGCACCTCGGTGATGCGGTGCGCCGATTCGTCGGCCATGGTCACCATGACAAAGATCATCGATAGCTGCATCAGGCTCATGAGGATTTGGAAGCCATAGGTAAAGATCGAGGAGAGCTGGCCCACGTCGAACAGCGTGCCCTGGCTCGTGATGATGAGCTTGGAGCCCAGGTAGATGATGACGACAAACGCGCCGTTGACGCAGATGTTCATCATGGGGTTGTTAAAGGCAAGCAGCTTCTCGGCGCGGGTGAAGTCCATCTGGACGTCGCGTGCGGCGGTCGCGAACTTCTCCTTCTCAAAGTCTTCGCGCACGTAGCTCTTGACCACGCGCATGCCGGTGACGTTTTCCTCGACGGACTCGTTAAGGGCGTCGTACTTGCGGAACACGCGGGCAAAGATCGGGCGCACCTTATAGATGATAAAGAACAGGCCAAAGCCCAGCAGCGGAATGATGACCAGGTAGACCATGGCGACGCTGCCGCCCATGGCGTAGGCCATGGCAAAGGCAAAGACCAACACCAGCGGCGCGCGCACGGCGATGCGGATGAGCATCATAAAGGCCTGCTGCACGTTGTTGATGTCGGTGGTGAGGCGGGTGACGAGCGAGGAGCTCGAGAACTCATCGATGTTGGCAAAGCTGAACGTCTGGATCTTGTAGAACAGGTCGTGACGCAGGTTCTTGGCGAAGCCGCAGCTCGCATGGCTGCAGGTGACGCCGGCAGCGGCACCAAAAGCGAGCGACGTCAGTGCGATGAGCACCAAAAAGCCTGCGGTGGGAAGCATCTGGGCGACGGTGGCGCCGTCTTTGATGGCGTCGATCATGTCGGCGGTGATAAATGGAATCAGCATCTCGCAGAGCACCTCGCCAAGCACCAGCAGCGGCGTGGCGATCGTGACCTTCTTGTAATCGCGGATGCTTCCCATGAGGGTTTTAATCATCCAGTTCCTCCCAGGTTACGCGGATTTTTTCGAGCATCTCGGCGAGCTGTTCGCGCTCGTCGTGCGTAAGGGCGCTAAAGGCCTGTTCCCTAAAGCGAATGCGGGCTGCCTGCTCAACACGGGCCTTTTCCCATCCCGCTTCGGTCAGGCGGATGGTGAGCTGCCGACGGTCTTTGGGATTGCGACTGCGCCCGATAAGACCGCCCAGTTCGAGCTTGGACAGAATCTCGGAAAGGGACCCCGGCTTGAGGTCGAAGTGCATGCCGAGCTCCTGTTGGGACAGCTCGCCGGTCGGCTGCTTGGCGAGTAGGCAGACAATAGGCGCCTTGCCAGATATGCCGCCGCCGTGAAAATGCATGTAATGGCCGCAAAATCCCAGGCCGCTCAGGATGCGCTTGGCGAGTTTGTCTTCGGCGCTGACCGCTTCGGGTATGTCTACCGGTTGCGACAGGTCACCGCCGGGCTCGTGCGAACAAAGGTTAAGAGGTTCATCGCACATGAATTAGTGTTGCTCCTTTCTTTAGTTAGGTAGTGGAATTGTTTTGTGCCTAACCAATCTAGGAGCATGAGAAATGAATGTCAAGGTACCAAACTTATTACGTTACGGCGTTTTGCCAAACGCCGTAACCGCTCGACGCTGCAAACGTTCCTAAGCGGCAATCTGGCGTTCAATCGTCGGGCATGGCCACAAGGCCTATGCCCTCCTCTTTCACGCCACCTTGCTCGCTTAGGAACGCTTTCGCTGTCCGTCCTCAATCTGCAGCGCTGCCTCGGTTGGCATTTGAGTGATCCGTGGGGGACGGAGGAAAACGAATCATTTTGGGCTGCGGTGACACCCTTTCGAAGTTGCTTTGTCCAAAACTATGCCGGATTACTACGATGAATTCGAAATATCAGACCTCGGCATTGTTTTTCGTAAAATCACAAGCTGTCTACCTGCGGTTTTTCCGGAGTGCAATTCGTTGTGGTTGGAAGCTGACGGTTTATCGTAGTAATCCGGCATAGTTTTGGAATGGTAGTAAATAGATGGCAGCTACTGTGCCGCTACCGCCGCGATTTTGCCTCCCATTTCCGTAACCTTTCCGCAACAATGTGCCCTCCTCGGCGCCTGCGCCCGCTTGCAACGTCCCCTGCGCTACACTTAGTCGCACTGTGGCGCCGTCGCGTCGCACCCGACCCAAGGGGGACACTCATGAAGAACACTCAGCTGCTGCTGATCAACGATATGTGCGGTTACGGCAAGGTCGCGCTTTCTGCCATGCTGCCGGTGCTGTCGCACATGGGCTATCGCATCCACAACCTGCCGACGGCCCTCGTATCCGATACGCTCAACTACCCCAAGTTCTACATCCACGACACCACGGAGTATGTCCGCCAGAGCCTCGCCATCTGGGAGGAACTCGGCTTTGAATTCGACGCCATCTCGACCGGCTTTATCGTGACCGAAGAAGAGGCGCGCATCATCTCGGACTTTTGCCACCGCCGCGCGCAAAAGGGCACCAAAGTGTTCGTCGACCCCATCATGGCCGACAACGGCAGGCTCTACGCTGGCGTGCCCGAGTCGACCATCGGCCTTATGCGCAGCCTGGTCGAGTGCGCCGACTACGCGGTGCCCAACTATACCGAGGCGTGTCTGCTCACCGATACGCCTATGGCCGAGCAGATTACGGCCGACGAGGCTCGTACGCTCGTGGATGCCATGCTCGCGTTGGGCGCCAAGTCGGTGGTCATCACGAGCGCAAAGGTCGACGGGGCGAGTGCCGTTATCGGCTACGACCATGTGGCGGGAGAGTACTTTACGATTCCCTTTGAGCTGATCCCGGTGTATTTCCCGGGCACGGGCGATACGTTCTCGTCGGTGCTCGTGGGTCGCGTTATGGCCGGCTGGAGCCTGCAACGTGCGACGACCGACGCTATGCGTGTGGTGGCCGAGCTTATCGAGCGCAATGCCGACCAAGAGGACAAGTCGGCCGGCCTTCCCATCGAGGCCTGCCTGGATGTGATTGACCATGAGTAACGCTGGCGAGGGCGGTGCCAAGCCCGCGGGCGGGGACAAGCCGCTCGGCGCGTCGCGGGGCAAGCGTCCGCGTATCCGCGTGAGCTGCGTGGATCAGCTGGGTGTGTGTCGCTGCCACCATGGTCATAAGCCGGGCGACGTCTTTGACTTCGACCGAGACCGCGGCAAGATGTGCGCCATGGCCTGCCACGTGGGCTTTCCCTATATCGATATCCTGCGCTACGGCGGAACCGTGCCTGGCAACGAGCCCGGTACGGCAAAGTTCTGCTGCCCCGAGGTCGATACGTTGAACGTCTGGCTTGCCGAGATCGTCGACGAGTAGCTGAGCGCAATGTGACAAAGGGACAGTTCTTTTGTCACATTCGCGGGTGGTGTCCCTTCTTTTTGCTTATAATCTCAAATCTCTACATTTCATCAGATTTTAGGTTCTAAAAATTCTGCGTTTCATCGATAATCAAGCGTATAAAACTTTGCATTTCATTTGATGACACCGAGGGGAGAGCCTATGCTGCGCAGGAAAATAGCGGCAGAGCTGGAGCGTTGGCTGAAGTCTTCCGAGCAAAAGGCCTTGTTCATTACGGGTTCTCGCCAGATTGGCAAAAGCTATTCGATTCGCGCATTTGGCAAAGCCAACCATGCAACCTACATCGAGCTTAACCTCATGGAAAACCGCCAGGCAAAAGATGCTCTTCTCGAGGCGCGGAATGCCGATGATTTCATCAGCAGGGTGACGCTTCTTTCGGGAAAGTCGATTGCGCCAGGCAAAACGCTCGTGTTTATCGATGAGGTCCAAGAGGCCCCCGACATCATGACGATGGCAAAGTTCCTTGTTGAGGACGGGAGGTGCCGCTGGGCGTTTTCGGGGTCAATGCTCGGGACTCAGTTCAAGGGCGTCAGGTCCTATCCCGTGGGGTATGTCCACGAGCTTAGGATGTTCCCGCTCGATTTTGAGGAGTTTTGCTGGGCAACCGGGGTGAGCGAGGGGGCTCGCCAAACGATACGTGACGCGTGTATCAGCGAGAGGCCCGTTCCTGATTACATTCATGACGCGATGATGGCAAACTTCAGGACCTATACCGTTGTCGGCGGAATGCCGGAGGTCGTGCAGCGTTTCCTTGACACGCAGGGCGACCTTGCCTCTGTTCGTCAGCTACAGTCAGAGCTCAACGAACAGTACCGGCGGGATATCTCCAAGTATGCAAGCGGGCGAGCCCTTCAGGTGCAGAGCATTTACGATCAGCTCCCTATTATGCTCGAGGGCGAAAACAAGCGCTTCGTGCTCAATTCCATTGACCCCAAGGCTCACTACGAGAAGTATCAGCGAGATTTTGTATGGCTTGTCGATGCCGGCGTTGCTCTCAAAGCCGATATCGTAACCGAGCCAAAATCGCCCTTGCTCAAGACGGCACGGCCATCGCAGTTCAAGCTATATCAATCGGATACGGGCATGTTGATGGCGCGCTACCCCGTCGGAGTCGCCCAAGCGGCGTATCTTGATAGCAAGGAGCCCAATCTGGGCAGCATTTACGAAAACGTGGTGGCCCAGCAGCTGGCTGCCCAAAATCGCCAGCTTTACTACTATCAGACAAAAAAGCGCGGTGAAGTGGACTTTGTGGTCGATGGACCGGATGGGACGGCTGTTCCGATCGAGGTTAAATCGGGCTCCTATTACCACGCGCACGCTGCGCTCGGTCATGTGCTTGATACGGCTGAATATGGCGTAAGGCTCGGGATTGTTTTCTCGAGAGGCAACGTTGAGCGCAACGGAGCGGTTCTCTATTTGCCGCTATATGCGACCTGGGCCCTTTCGGATGTTTTGGGCGACTCCTGCGCCGAGGGGATAAAGCTGGAGGTCAAGCCTGTCTAGGGCTAGTCCCGGATGTGACAAAGGCGTGGCCCGCGACCTCGATTGCCTACAGCTGCTCGAGCATAGCGGTGCAGCCGTCGAGTACGTCGCGGTAGGTGGCATCGAAATTGCCGGTGTACCAGGGGTCGGCCACGTCGCCGGGGCGCTCGGTCCAATCGAGCATGCGCGTAATCTTGCCGTCGGGGTCGTCGCCAAAGATGCGACGCAGGCCACGCGCGTTCTCGTCGTCCATATAGACAATGTGGTCCCAGTCGCCATACTCCGCGCGACGCACCTGACGTGCACGATGTGCGACGACGGGAATCCCGACCTCGCGCAGCTTGGCAACGGTACCGTGGTGTGGCGGGTTGCCGATCTCCTCGGTCGAGGTCGCAGCGGAGTCAATGACAAACTCGCCCGCGCGCCCGGCGCGCCGCACCAGCTCGGTAAACACCGACTCAGCCATCGTCGAGCGACAGATGTTGCCATGGCAGATAAACAGTATGCGTTGCATGAGCGGTTTCCTTTCTAGGCGGTCGTGCAGGGCTTACAGACTGCTCTTGAGGCAGTTTGCTCCAATAAAGCCCGCTGCGTACAAGGGGAGGTGGCGTAGCTCGCGCCCGTCATCGGTTTCGCTGCGGAAAAAATTGTTCTCGGACAAAATGTAGGCATATGGCGATCGGGCTTTGTCCATGAACGACCCGAGGGTTCTCGCGCGCACGTTGCGTGCGGACTTTACCTCGACGGGCACGATTTCCATACGGTCGGTCTGAAGTAGAAAATCGAGCTCGCCGGTCGTCTTCCAAGACGACGGCGGCACCCAGTAATACGTCTGCAAGCTGTTACCCGAAAATGCTTGCATGACCGAGTTTTCCGCCAGGGCGCCTCGGAAGTCGGAAGATAGCGCTATGGCGGAATCTTCTTTGAGGTCGAGCCAGAGCCTCGGGTTGATGCCGAGTTTGTAGAACATGAGGCCGGTATCGAGAAGATAGACCTTAAAGAAACTTCCATCTTCGTCGTCGAAGGGAACGAGGGGAGGCTCGATGCCTTCGGTCAGGTTGTTGACCGATATGATACCGGCGCCTTCGAGCCAGTCGAGCGGCTCGATAAGCTTGGCGCGACGGCCTCCGCGTTCGACCTCGGAGTACTTGAATTTTTTTGTGGACGATCTCAGCAGCTGGGACGGAATGGAGCGCCAGACCTTGCGTGCCGCCACGCCGCTGATCCCGTTTTCGGGGTCGGTCATATCGGCGGTATAGGTCTCGTTGATTTCGCGCTGCTCGACGCGCGCATCCTCGATGGATAACGTCTTGCGATATGCGTTGACGGCGGCGGGCATGCCGCCCACGATCTGGTATCGATGAAACAGGCTGAGCGCGGCTTGGTGCGCGGCGTAGGTCTCGAGCGTGCCGGCGTGGGTACGAATGGCATCGGCCATCTGCTCCTCATCGAGCGCCCAGAGAAACTCCTCGAACGACATAGGATGCATGGTCTCTTGACGAACGCCGCTGGGAAAAGGCAGCTTACGTTTGCGCGTGGCGACGCCGAGCTGACTGCCGGTCGCGCATATGCGCCAGCCCGAACCCGAAAAAAAGCGAAGCGAGTTGAGCGCCCGTTCGCAGAGCTGCACCTCGTCAAACAGGATGAAGGTGGTTTCTTTGCGAATGGGGGCGCGTTTATAGTCTGAAATCCGCGCCACGATGGTGTCAACGTCGTCGGTGGGACAATCGAACAGCGGAGCGATCAGCTCAAGATCGGTCTGAAAGTCGAGTTTGACAAACGCATCGCCGGCGATTCGCCTGCCGATTTCCTCGGCAGCGTACGTTTTGCCTACGCGTCGCGCACCACGGATGAGGAGGGGGCGTGAGGCGTCCTTTGTCGCCCATGATTCGATAACGGACTCGATTGATCTGCGCATGGGGCCGCCTTTCCAATTTCGTGTACTTCAGATACATAGTTTAGTACGATTTCATGTACTTGAAATACACGAAATAATAGAAAAGCGTGTATCTCAAATACACGAAATTGCACTGCTGAAGCTTCCAGGCGGATAAACATACTCATATTGGGCGGTTTTCACCGGTTACTCGCCACCTTGGGCTATGTTTGCCCCTATGCCCGTATTGAGGGCCGTGCTGATTGACGACGGCGCTCCCAGCGAGCCAGCTTAATCGTCACCAGCGTGAGCGCCCAGGCCACAAGCGAGAACGCGGCACCCACGGCGCCCACGTACGCAATGCCAACGCCGCTTACCACGGCACCGCCCACTGCGGTGCCAAACGAGATGCCGACGTTAAATGCCATGGGCTCAACCGAACTTGCGAGCACCATCGATTTGGGATGGCGGCTGCGAGCCACGTCCATAAAGTGCGTGATGCACGATACCGAGAACAGGTACATGAGCATCGCCAGGCTAAAGACAAAGACCAGCGCGAGCGGCATGGTGCCGCCCACAGCAAACAGCCCGAGCAACGCCGCAGCCTGCAGCACAAACGTAACCAGCAGCGCCTTCATGCCAAAGCGCGCATCAATCCATCCGCCCAGGATGTTCGAGATCAGGCAGAACACGCCGTAGGCCATAAGCGTGGTACTGGCTTCGACCGTGCCCATGCCCAGCACCTGCTCAAGATAAGGCGTCACGTAGCCGTAGAATACGTAGACCGAGCCCACACCAAACAAGAAGATGAGCATGCCGGTGATGATACTCGGCTCGCGTAGTAGCCCCGCCTGCTCGCGGAAGGTGGCGGGCTCATCGGTCTGCCCGGCGCGAGGCATAAACGCCACGAGCGCTCCGCAGATCAGAACGGCAAAGGTCAGCGTGCCGTACATGGCCACGTGCCAATCGAGCGTGTCGGCCACAAACTTGCCGATCGAAGTGACAAAGACCATTGCCACGGAAAACGCACCGTACACGACCGAGATGGCGAGTGAGGTTTGCTGCGGGGACAGCAGCTCAGGGATGTACGTCACGCCCACGGCGAGCAGCGCACCCGAGACAGAGCCCAGGACAATGCGCGAGATAAAGAGCACTTGGAAGTTGGGCGCTAGCGCCATAACCAAATTGCCGAGCACAAAGACGATGCTATAGCACACGAGCAGCTGGTAGCGGCGAAAACGCCCCGTGCCAAGCGCAAGCACCGGCGTAGCGATAGCGTAGACGAGCGCGAACACGCTGATGAGCTGGCCCGCAGTGGCAAGTGATACGCCGAGTTCCGTTGCCAAGTCGCTCTCGATACCGATGACCACGAACTCGGAGCAGCCGAGCGAGAATCCCAACAGCACGAGCAGCGCCAGGCAGAGCTTGGTGCGCGCGGGGGAGAGCGCGGCGGCGGTTGGCTTACTTTTAGGCGTGGTTGCGGCGGTCAAGGTTGTCACTCCAATGTCGCATGAATAGGCGGGATTCAATCCCTGCAACTCTAGCAGAATGTGACAAAGGGGCAGCTCCTTTGTCACATTGCGCTGCCAGCCAGTCGCCCAAGCCGTCACAACATTCGGCGAAAATCTCGAAAACGAGGAAAAGCGCCGAATGTTGTGACGGTTTTCCTGTCTGTGTCGGCGAGCTCTGGCGCCGTCTGCGGGTATAAGACTAGCAAGTGTTTATTTGCGAGGCCTAAGGGGCGCCCCGTATGGATATCGATAACTTTGAATGGTGGTATAGCGAGGGCGAGGCTCCGGACGAGGAGTGGGACGAGCCCGCGCCGCGTGACGTGTCGAGCGACGAAGACGAGACCGGTAACGATGCCGTCGAGATGGACGCCGCCTCCGACCCCGTCGAGCCCCTGACCTTTGAACAGGCCTGGGCCCAGGCCGAGGCCGACGAGGCAAAGGCCGATGCCACGGCCACGCTGGGTGAGCCAGCCGACATGTCCATCTCGCCGGCAAAGACCCCGCAACCGCGCCACACCATCGACCCCGGCAGTACGGCATCTTTCAGCATTCTCGACGTGCCCGCGCAAGGCGCCCAGGCGCCAGCGCCCACGCATCGCCCCGACCTGGCTCGTGAGGAAGACGCGGGCCGCCGTTCTCCGCTCGGCCCCATCCTCATCGCCTTCATGGCCGGCGTAATCGCCTGCTCGGCAATCGGCAGCATCTGGGGTCATGTCGAGCAGCAGCGCCAAGACGCCGCCAAGGTCGAGATGTCCGTCGAGCAATCGCTCAGCCGCACGCGCTCGGTGCATGTGTCGGTCGAGGTTAAGGACGGCGCGACGTGGGATACCGCGCGCGGCGACAGCCAAATGCTCGTCCATATCGTGGGCCGCACGCTCAGGGGACAAGCAATCGACGAGTACCAATACGTCAATTCCGAAGGTGACGGTATCGAGCTCAAGCCCGGCGACTACGAGCTCACGGTCGATGAGCCACCCGTCGCCACCGACGGCACGCGTTACCGCGCCTCAAAGCGCATGGTCCCGGTGAGTTTTAATTCACAGGCGCCCGACACGGTCGATAGCACGCCGCAGGGCGGGTTTGACCTTTACGCTATTGCTCAATAACTGCGCCTGCCGCTCAGCCCTGCTGCCAAGAGTGGGACAATAACCCTCGACACTGTTGTTTACTTTTGGAGGAAGTAGCATGTCCACCGTCACTACCATCAAGCGCGGCGGCCTCACCGCGGCCATCGATTCCATGGGCGCCCAGCTCACGAGCCTTGCCCTCAACGGCAATGAGTATCTGTGGCAGGGCGACCCGGCCTTTTGGGGCAAGCACGCGCCCATCCTGTTCCCCATCGTGGGATCGCTGCGCAACAACACGGCGACGTCTGCCGCCGGCACCTGCGAGATGGCGCGCCACGGCATCGCGCGTATCGTGGAGCACAAGATCGTCGAGGTGTCGGAGGACAGTTCGTCCGTTACCTACGAGCTCACCGACACGCCCGAGTCGCTCAAGGCGTTCCCATTCCACTTTAAGCTCAACATGACCTATGCCCTGACCGGCGACGCCACCCTTACGCAGACCTTTGCCGTCACCAACACCGGCGACGTGGACCTGCCGTTCTCGGTGGGCGGCCACCCCGCATTTAACGTGCCCGCCCCCGGTGCCGAGGACGAGGCGTTCGAGGATTACGAGCTGGCGTTTACCGAGGCTTGGACTAACGAGGCCCCCGTCATCACGCCCGATGGCCTTATGACGTTCGAGGGTAGCTACAAGGCCCCCGATAACTCGGACGTGCTGCCCATCACGCACCGCAGCTTCGATAACGACGCCATCATGTTCACCGATACCCCGGGCTCCACGCTCACGCTGCGCGGCCGCAAGTCGGGCCACGGCGTCAAGATCGACTTTGAAGGCTTTAAGTACATCGGCGTGTGGTCCGCCGCCAACGACGCTCCGTTTGTGGCGCTCGAGCCTTGGACCGGTCACACCACCATGTCCACCGAGGACGACGTCTTTGAGCACAAGGTCAACACCATCACCTTGGCCCCCGGCGCTACCGATAAACGCAGCTTTAGCGTCACCTTGCTCTAGAGGTTCCGCCGCTCGGTCGATGCTGCGTGCCGTCCAGAGCGATAATTTGTCATTCAAAAGGCAAGGCATAGACCTTCTGGTCATGCCTTGTCTTTTTCATGCCACTTGTTCGCTCTGGACGTCGCTCGCCGGCATTGCCAAAACATCGACGTCCCCAATGACTACCATGTGTCTATTAATTTTTCGAGCTTGTGCTGCACTGCTGGTCGCTGGCGTATATCCTGTTAAGTCGTCAGCATACGATTCAACAGGGAAGGCAGATTATGCATTCTCCCCAACAGCGCGGCATGCAGGCCCAGCCGGTGTGCAGTCGTCGCATCTTTTTGGGTAGCGCTCTCGCTGCGAGCGCTTCCGTCGTCGCCGGCGCGCTCGCCGGCTGTCAGCGCCCGTCCACGCTCAAGGTGGTTCAGCCCACGACGGGCGGCGGTCGCGACGACCTGTCCGATTCCGTGATCGGCAAGGACAAGATCCGCATTGGTATGGAGGCGGCCTACGCCCCGTACAACTGGCAGGTTTCCGAGGCCAGCGAGTTCACCATCCCCATCGATAACGTGCAGGGCGCCTACGCCGATGGCTACGACGTGCAGATCGCCAAGATCGTCTGCAAGGCCCTCGGCGGCGAGCCCGTTGCCGTCAAACAGAGCTTCTCGGGTCTCATCGATTCGCTCAACAACGGCCAGATCGACCTCATCATCGCCGGTATGAGCGCCACGCCCGAGCGTGAGGAGTCGGTCGGCTTCTCCGATCCGTACTTTATCGGCTACTTTGGCCTGTTCGTAAAAGAGGGCTCGCCCTACCAAAACGCCACCAAGCTCAGCGACTTTAGCGGCGCCACGGTGCTCGGCCAAAAGGACACCATGCTCGATACCGTCATCGACGAGATCCCGGGCGTTGTGCACAAAAACCCGGTCGATTCGGTCCCCACGGTGTTCTCGAATCTGCTGCAGGGCACGTGCGACGCCGTGACCTACAACACCGAGAACGAGAAGGGCTATATGGCCCAAAACCCCGGTATCGTCCCCATCCATTTTGCCGAGGGCGAGGGCTTTAAGCAGGAGGTCGCGGCAAACGTCGGCTGCCGCAAGGGCTCGGACAAGCTCCTTAAGCTCATCGACAAGACACTCAAGGGTGTCAGCCAGGAGGAGCGCGACCAAATGTGGGACGCGTGCCTCGATCGTCAGCCGGCATAGGGAGGCAGCATGAAAACCATCAATCGTCTGGCCTCCTTTATCAAGGCCGACCACCGTTATGTGTACCTGGGCACGAGCGTTATCGCGGCGCTCGGCCTGGCGTTTAGCCAACGCAACCCCACGCCGCTGAGCTTCTTAGCCCCCACCGGTATCTTTCAGGATTGCCTTTGGGCGATTCTTTGGGCCTGGCTCGTCGTGTCGGCGGCGGCGCTCGTCACCAAGCTCATGCACTGGAACGACTATCGCGAAACGTCGCCGTTTGCTTCCGAGCGCTTCCGTCGCGGCGCGCGCCTGGGCAGCTATGTCGTGGTCGCCATCGCGGTGTTTTTTTTCGTGGACCGCTGCGTCATGTCGTTTATCGATCTGGTGCAGGTGAGCATTGTCTCGGATTCCAACCCTAGCGACTTTTTGTCGAGCCTGGTCTACATGACCTACAAGAGCGGGGACTTCTTTATCCGCGGCATCGAGATCACCATCGCGCTTGCCACCTTCGGCACCGTCATCGCATTCTTCCTGGCGTTGCTCTTTGTGTTCCTGCGTATTCAGACCTTCGATCGCGTGGACAACGACCTGGTGCGCTTCTTTAAGAGCATTGGCCGCGGCTTTGCGACCATCTACTCCACCATCGTGCGCGGCACGCCCATGATGGTCCAGGGCCTGCTCATCTATTACGCGGGTTTCACCGTTTTGCGCGGCATGGGCTTCGAGACCGCCCAGGCCAACCAGATCTGGAGTACCTTCACCGCCGGCCTCGTCACCATCTCGCTCAACTCCACCGCCTACATGATGGAGGTCCTGCGCGGCGGCATCGAGTCCATCGACCCCGGCCAGGCCGAGGCAGCGCGCTCGCTGGGCCTGTCGCAGTGGCAAGCCATGCGCAAAGTCGTGTTCCCCCAGGGCATTAAAAACGCGATTCCGGCGCTCACCAACGAGCTCATCATCAACATCAAGGACTCGTCGGTGCTCTCGGTCATCGGCGTGTTCGACCTCATGTACGCCACCACCACCGTCGCCGGCGTGTACTACCGCCAGATGGAGGTCTACTGCGTGGCGCTCGTGGTCTACCTGATCCTGACGCTCGTGGCGAGCCGCCTGCTCGAAGCCTTTGGCAAAAAACTTGGTGCCGAGGCTC
The DNA here is from genome assembly GCA_900545445.1 of uncultured Collinsella sp. Taxonomy (GTDB): domain Bacteria; phylum Actinomycetota; class Coriobacteriia; order Coriobacteriales; family Coriobacteriaceae; genus Collinsella. The sequence goes on from UQZH01000014.1 coordinate 17,367, forward strand.
CGGCCACGTTGCCCAGCTCCAACTAGGCTTAAGACGAGGAGAATCATCATGGCAGATACCGCCACTACCGGCGTTGCGGCCGCCGCACAGACCAATGAGCCGCTCATCCGCGTCGAGGGCCTGCGCAAAAGCTTCGGCTCGCTCGAGGTGCTCAAGGGCATCGACCTGTCCGTTAACCCCGGCGAGGTCGTCACCATCATCGGCGCCTCGGGCTCGGGCAAGTCGACCTTCCTGCGCTGCCTCAACCTGCTCGAGACCCCGGACGCGGGCCACATCTGGTTCCACGGCCAGGATCTCACGGCCGAGCGCTGCAATATCAATAAACTCCGCGAGGACATCGGTATGGTGTTCCAGGGCTTTAACCTGTTCAACAACATGGATGTGCTCGACAACTGCACGCTTGCGCCCGTCACGCTCAAAAAGATGAGCAAGGCCGAGGCTGAAAAAATTGCGATGGAGCATCTGACGAGCGTGGGACTCGAAAAGTTCGCGCACGCCGCCGTGGGCCGCCTGTCCGGTGGTCAAAAACAGCGCGTGGCCATCGCTCGTGCCCTGTGCATGAATCCGCAGATTATGCTGTTCGACGAGCCGACCTCCGCGCTCGACCCCGAGATCGTGGGAGAGGTGCTCGAGGTCATGCGCAAGCTCGCTGCCGACGGCATGACCATGGTCGTCGTCACGCACGAGATGGCCTTTGCCCGCACCGTGTCCGATCGCGTGGTCTTTATGGACAAGGGCGTGGTCCTCGAGGACGCCGCGCCGGCGGAGCTCTTTGGCAACCCCAAGCACCAGCGTACCCGCGAGTTCCTCTCGCGTTATCTCGAGGACAAATAACCGACCGCAAACGCTTATGTGGCAGGGCCGCTCCGGTGGGGCGGCCCTCGTCATCACAATCGAAAGGATGCCATGGCCGAGGTTTGGCGCTTCTTTGCGCATGAGGATGATTTTGCCGATTTGGACGAAGCTGGCGCGTGCGAGCGCTTGGGCCGCGTGCTGTCGTTTCCGACTGTCTCGAGCATGGATGCCGAGGCGGTGGACTGGCAGCCCTTCGACGACCTGCGCGTCTATATGCAGCAGGCCTGGCCGCGCGTGTTTGCGGCGGGCGAGGTCGAGCTTATCGACCATTCGCTATTGGTGACGCTTAGCGGTTCCGACCCCGCCCTCAAACCCGTCATGCTCATGGGCCACATGGACGTGGTCCCCGTGGTGCCCGGCACCGAGGCTGACTGGACGCATGCCCCCTTTAGTGGCCACGTGGACGACACCTACATTTGGGGTCGCGGCGCTATCGACATGAAAGACCAGGTCGCAGGCATTCTCGAGGCGGTTGAGTATGCGCTGGCGCACGGCTGGGAGCACGAGCGCACCCTGCTGCTCGCCTTTGGCCAGGACGAGGAGACTACGCAGTACGGCGCAGGCGCCATCGGCCGCGTGCTCGAGGAGCGCGGCATTGAGCTTGAGTACCTGATCGACGAGGGCGACTACCGTATTGTTTCGGCTGCCGAGTACGGCGCGGGCGAGGGCTGGCTTATGCATGCCGACCTTGCCGAGAAGGGCTATGCCGATATCGTGCTCAAGACGAAGAGTGAAGGCGGGCATTCGTCTAACCCCTACGGCGGCACTTCGCTCGAGGTGCTGAGCCGTGCCATCGCCGCAATCTGCGATATCGAGTGGCCGACGCGTGTGACCGATCTGCTTGCCGTACAGCTCGTCGAGCTGGGGCTCTACACGGCCGATGAAATTGCCGCCAACGGGGATGCCATTGTCCGCGATTGCCTCGTCAGCAAAAAGCTCTATCCGCTGGTGACGACCACCTGCGCGCCCACGCAGATCGAGGGCGGCAGCACTGGCGCTAACGTGATGCCACAGGATATGTGGGCCAATATCAACTTCCGCATGCTCGAGGGTGCGGGCGTGGCCGATGTCGTTACCTGCTGCTGCGAGGCCGTTGCCGCGGCGGGCCTTGCCGGACGTGTGGAGGTCGAACTCGGCCCCGGCAGCTCCGAGCCCTCGCCGTCCCCGCGTGTCGGCGGACCGGGACTTGAGGCCGTTCGCGCCATTGCCGCCCGCTATTTCCGTGATCCAAAGGGGACGGAGGAAAACGGATCATCTACGACGGGCGGGGCTCCTGTCAGCATCGTCCCCTCAACTGTCATCGGCGCGACCGACGCTGCCAACTATCAGCGCATTTGCTCCGAGTGCATTCGTTTTTCGGCGTTTGTGGTCGACGATGACGAGTGCGAGCGCGGTGTCCACGGCACTAACGAGCGCATTACCCGCCGTGCCTACCTCCAGGGTGTCCGCTTCCTCATCGCCCTGCTCCACACGCTCTAGAATGTGACAAAGCGACAGTCCCTTTGTTGGCCGTTGGGAACGTTCTTAAACGACTAGTCGTTAAGGAACATACCCGACGGCTACGTCCACTCATTCCGTGCGGGTTATATGCAGGTTTGTCTGCGCACGCTATCATGTATGGGTTAGACCGCAACTATGTACCCCACACGCGAAGGGATGCGCATGTATCTGAAGATCGACATGTTCTAGCTGGGCTTACCCCCGCAGTGGCGCCATGCGCCCCATCAACTCTGCCGATTTTCATCTTCACGCATATAAAGGAGTCCTGCCATGCGCGACAAGCTCGAAAAGATCATCAAGGCCTACGAGGAGCTCGAGAAGAAGCTGTCCGACCCGGCCGTCGCCTCCGACATCAAGGAGTTCACGCGTCTCAACAAGGAGTACGCGCACCAGTCCGACCTCATTGCCGCTTCGCGCGAGTACATCGGCGCGCTCGACGACATCGAGGCTGCCAAGGAAATGCTCCACGATACCACCGACGCCGATGAGAAGGAGATGCTCCAGATGGACATCTCCGAAAACGAGGCCAAGCTTCCCCAGCTCGAGGAAGACATTAAGTACATGCTCATCCCGAGCGACCCCAACGACGACAAGAACACCATCGTCGAGATCCGTTCCGCCGCCGGTGGCGACGAGGCGGCCATCTTTGCCGGCGATCTGTACAAGATGTACCAGCGCTTCTGCGAGTCGCGCGGCTGGAAGACCACCGTGCTCGATTCCAGCCCCAGCGAGGCCGGCGGCTTTAAGTCCATCGAGTTCAAGGTCGAGGGCGACCGCGTCTACTCCGTCATGAAGTACGAGTCCGGCGTGCATCGCGTCCAGCGCGTCCCCAAGACCGAGTCCCAGGGTCGCATCCAGACCTCCACGGCAACCGTCGCCGTGCTTCCCGAGGCCGAGGAGATCGACGTTCAGATCAACCAGTCCGACCTGCGCATCGATACTTACTGCGCTTCGGGCCCTGGCGGTCAGTGCGTTAACACCACCTACTCCGCCGTGCGCATCACCCACCTGCCCACCAACACCGTGGTGCAGTCGCAGGAGCAGCGCTCCCAGATCCAGAACCGCGAGGTCTGCATGCAGATGCTGCGCGCCCGTCTGTACGAGATGGAGCTCGAGAAGCAGCAGGCAGAGCTTGGTGCCGAGCGCCAAAGCCAGATCGGCCACGGTAACCGTTCCGAGAAGATCCGTACCTACAACCAGCCCCAGGACCGCGTGACCGATCACCGCATCGGCTTCAACTCCACCTACAACGGCGTTCTTCTGGGCGACCAGCTCGGCACCGTGATCGAGGCACTCGCCGCCGCCGAGCGAGCCGAGAAGCTGGCACAGGCTGTTTAGGTTACGCGGTTTTACCAAACCGCGTAACGGCTCGACGCTGCAAACGCCCCTAAGCGGCAATCTGACGTTCAATCGTCGGTCGCGTACCAAAGTACGCTTCCCTCCTCTTTCACGTCACCTTGCTCGCTTAGGGGCGTTTTCGCTGACTTATGCTCAACCTGCGGCGCCTTAGAGGTGGTCATTGGGGACGTTCTTAAACGACTAGGTTGGGCTTATTGCTTTGAGATGTTATTCAATCGTCTTTGATAGACTTCAAGCTGTCTACCTGCTGAAAGCAATTAACGGTATGCATCTGCAATTGAAAATATTGCTTGAAAAATCGTCCAAGAAGTCGCGGGGTGATTTTTGACGCGTTGCGCGTCAAGTGATGTGGCAAGCGTTTGGTTAGATATTGGTTAGTTTTGGGGCAACCTTGCCAAAAGCTTGACGAATGCAAATCTAGACGTCGACGAATGAACAATTTGAGCGAGCTCGGTGCAAAATTCTGGGCTGATTCTCGATAATCGCCTTCAATCGTCCCTTGCCAAGCGCTGGCCTCGCGTACAATCTGCTCCGACATTCGCGCGCCGCCTGGCGCTTAAGAGGGGAGGACCCCATGGCAAACGAGATCTGGACCATCAAGCGTTGTCTCGAGTGGACCAAGGAGTACCTGGCCGAGCGCGGCGAGGAACACCCCCGTCTTTCTGCCGAATGGCTGCTGTGCGCAGCCACGGGTCTGGCGCGCATCGACTTATATATGCGTATGGACGAGACGCTCGATGCGGCGCAGCTCGAGACCATGCACGCGGCGGTCGTCCGTCGCGCCAAGGGCGAGCCGCTGCAGTACATCACCGGCAGCACGCAGTTCCGCATGATCGACGTCGCGTGCGCCCCCGGCGTACTCATTCCGCGTCCCGAGACCGAGATGCTCGTCGAGGAAGTCCTCAATTATCTGGATGCCGAGGTGCTGAGCCCCGAGGCTGCCGCCCGTCAGCGCGTTGAGCTGCCCTGGAACGACGAGGTCGAGCAAGCGCGCAAAGTCGAAGCCGCATTGGCCGACGAGCGAGCGACGGCCGAGCGCCGTGCCGCTAACCTCACGGCTGCCGATGAGGCTGCGCTGGGTGGCGACGTACTGGGCAGCCGTGCCTATGCCGAGGAACTGGCCGACCGCGAGGCCGAGGAAGCCGCCACGCAGATAGCAGAAGCCGAAGCCGCGGAAGCCGCCGAACCCGAGCTCGACGAATACGGCATCGCCATCGAGGGCGCCGACCAGGAGACGGCTTCAGCTCAGGATGCCGCTGCGCCTGCCCCAGCCGAGCCCCGCACTGCCCGCGTTCTCGAGGTCGGCTGCGGCACGGGCTGCATCTCGCTTTCCCTTGCCTGGGAGCGCCGCGGCCATGTCACCTGCACCGCTACCGATATCGAACCGCGTGCCATTGACCTGGCCACCAAAAACCGCGACGCGCTCGGGCTTACGTCCGATGAGGTCGCCTTCAGCCTCACAAACCTGGTGAGCTCTATCCCCCGCGAGGAATGGGGCACCTTCGACGTGCTCGTCTCCAACCCGCCTTACATTCCGACTGACGTCATGCGCTCGCTGCCGCACGAGGTCAAGGACTTCGAGCCCGATTTAGCGCTCGAGGGCGGTGCCGACGGCCTTGATATCTTCCGCCGCCTGCTCAATGCGGCGCCCTATATGCTGCGCGCCGGCGGCCTGTTTGCCTGCGAGCTCTACGAGGGCGCCCTCGACGCCGCCGCCGAGCTCTGCCGCCAGGCGGGTCTCTCGGACGTGCGCATCGTCCGCGACCTCACCGATCGTCCCCGTATCGTTCGAGCCATCGTCACCGAGCCCAAACAGCGCCAGTAATATTTATTAACTGGTTAGCAAAAATTATAAAGTAGTTTATAATTAGGACGGCTGAAAGAGGTCGGCCCATGCAACCTCCTACCTTTCGGGAAATCATTGCCCTACTCAAGCACGATGGATTCGTGAAGGTCGCGCAAGTCGGTAGTCATGCTAAGTATGTTTCTGGTGACCGCGTTGTCACCGTGAACGGTTCTGGTGGTGATCGACCAAAGAAGGGCACGTGGGCAAGTATTCGTCGCCAAGCTGGATGGTAGTTGGAGGCAAAATGAGGCAGCGATTTACCTATGACTGCGTTCTCATAAAAGAAGACGACGGTTACTGCGCTAGCTTCCCGCAGATTCCCGGCGCCTTTGCCGATGGCGATACGCGCGAAGAAGCGATTGCCCATGCCACCGAGGCACTGATGGCGTTTTTGGCCGACGACCTCAACAACGGTTTGACTCCGGCAGGGTACGAACGCTTGGCCGAGGTCGTGACCCTTTCAGTCGAAATCGACCACGAGGACGCTCGGGAAGCGGCGTGCCGAACATTTAAAGACGCAGCGCTGGACCTCAAAGTTTCCGCTCCGCGGATTACCGCGCTGGTCAAAGCCGGAAAGCTCGATGTTGAACTCGTCGACGGCCGTCGGATGATAACGATAGACAGCATCGAGCGCTACGCCGCCCAAGAACGCCACGCCGGCAGGCCAAAGAAGTTCGTCGCAGTCCAATAACCCCCTCACTTTCACCGACTACTAGAGCCGCTCACCAAACCAACATGCGCTCTGGGCAAATAGGTTGAACGTTTCGTGCGAGAATGCCCCACAGTAAACAAACTTTCACCAGAGCGTAAGGGGCTGGCATACACATGCAGACGGTCTATCGGGTATTCGAGGGAGCGCGTGAGCCGCATCGGCTCGCCGTCGAGCGTACGGCCGAGCTACTCGGTCGCGGTGGCCTGGCGCTTATTCCAACCGAGACGGTCTACGGTGTCGCCGTGGCAGTCAACGCCTTCTCGGATGCCGTTCCACAAGATACAAGTGAACCTCTGCCGTGGCCGCGCGATCCGCAGTTCACCGTCAACGGCGCCGCGGTCCCCGCACTCGGTACCGGCTATCGTCGTATCTTTACCCTCAAGCAGCGCGAGCTCACGCAAACGGTTGCCTGGCTGGTTGATGATGCCGAGGCACTCGATCGTTATGGCGTGGATATCCCTCATGAGGCCCGCGTGCTCGCCCGACGATGCTGGCCGGGTGCCCTGACTATCGTGGTCAAGGCGGCCCCCTGCGTGCCGACCTTTATGCGCGCCGCCGACGACACGGTGGCACTTCGCGCTTCGGCCTCGCCCGTGGTGCAAGCGCTCATCCGCGCCTGCGGCAGCCCTCTTGCCTGCACCAGCGCCAATACGCACGGCGCGCCCGCGCCGGCAAGCTTTGCCGACGTTGAGGACCGTATTCTGGAGGGGGTTGATCTGGCCGTCGACGCGGGCGAGACCCCGTGCCGCGACGCTTCGACCATCGTGACGTTTAAGCATGGCGAGCTTCAGATCCTGCGCCAAGGCGCACTTCCCGCATCAGAGATCGAGCGGGTCCTGTCCGACCCGATGCAATAGAAAGGTGTAAGCGATGTCGTTGAATCTGGGCAGCCTGGGCATGGAAGATGCCTCGTTTAACTTTGGCGGTTCCTACATCATGGCGCTCGACTGCGGCACCACCTCGGTGCTCGCGACCATCGTCGACGAGTACGGCTGCATTGTCGCCCAGGCACGTCGTAGCGTCAAAACCAGCTTCCCGCGCCCCGGCTGGGTGGAGCAGGATCCCACGGAGGTGCTTGCCAGCCAGATCGGCGTGATGATGGAGGTCCAGTTTAAGAGCGGCATCCATTCCGATCGCATCGCCGCCATCGGTATCTCCAACCAGCGCGAGACCACGGTGGTGTGGGACCGCGTGAGTGGCCAGCCTATCTACAACGCCATCGTGTGGCAGTGTCGCCGCACCGCCTCGACAATCGATAAACTGGCCGAGCAGGGCCGCGAGGAGCTGGTGCGTTCCCGCACCGGCCTTACGCTCGACCCGTATTTCTCGGCCTCCAAGGTGCAGTGGATTCTCGACAACGTCGACGGCGCGCGCGAGAGCGCGGCAGCGGGCGACCTCATGTTTGGCACCATCGATACCTGGCTCATCTATAACCTCACCGGCGGCCAAACCTTCGCCACCGACTACACCAACGCCAGCCGCACGGCGCTTTTCAATATTCATACGCTGGACTGGGACGATGACCTGCTGGCTCTCTTCGACATCCCGCGTGCCATGATGCCCGAGGTCCGTTGGAGCGCCGGTGACTACGGCCGCGTAGCGAGCGACATCATGACCAACATGCCGCCCATCATGGGTGTGGCGGGCGACCAGCAGGCGTCGCTGTTCGGTCACTGCTGCTTCCATCCCGGCCAGACCAAAAACACCTATGGCACGGGCTGCTTTATGCTCATGAATACCGGCGACGAGATCGTCGAATCCAAGAATGGCCTGGTCTCCACCATCGGTATCGCTGCGGACGGCAAGGTCAGCTATGCGCTCGAGGGCTCTATTTTTGCCGCCGGCTCAACGATGAACTGGCTGCGCGACAACATGGGCGTTATCTCCAACGTATCCGAATCGGCACAGCTCGCCTCTTCGATCGGCGATAACGAGGGATGCTACTTTGTCCCCGCTTTTGCGGGCTTGGGTGCACCTTGGTGGGACGCGCACGCCCGCGGCATCGTATGCGGTCTGACTGGAGCTTCGACTCGAGCGACCATCGTGCGCGCCGCTTGCGAGTCCATGGCCTATCAGAGCTATGACGTGCTGCGTGCCATGGAGCAGGATGTGGGTCTTTCGATTGAGCGCCTGTCCGTCGATGGCGGTGCCTCGCGCAACGAGTTCATCATGCAGTTCCAGGCAGACTTGCTGGATATCCCTGTACTGCAATGCGAGACGGTGGAGACCACGGCAATCGGTGCCGCGTACTTGGCGGGTCTTGCGGTTGGGTATTGGGAGGATCTGGAGGAGCTGGAGCAAAACGCCCAGATCGTCAAGACGTTCCATCCCCATATGTCCGTTGAGCGTCGCGAGCGCAACCTGGACGGTTGGCACGATGCGGTCAGGCGTTCGCTCAGCACCACTCAGTAGGGTTGTGACGGAGCGTTCGATACAACAAACCGCTAAACTTATGCATGGCGGGCGGCGGCAACATCGCTGTGCGTCATGTCAGCAAGGTCGTTTTGCGGCCGCAACGAAAGGGGCATCAACCCATGACCGTTACCTACGATGCGTCCCGCGTGACGCTTGTCGACCATCCGCTCGTCCAGCACAAGTTGTCGATCCTGCGCGATAAGTCGACCGGCACCAACCAGTTCCGCCAACTCGTACGCGAGCTCGCGCTTTTTGACGGCTACGAGGCCATGCGCGACCTGCCCATGGAGGATGTCGAAGTCGAGACTCCCATCACCACTGCCACGTTTAAGCAGCTTGCCGGCAAGAAGCTCGCCATCGTCCCCATTCTGCGCGCGGGCCTTGGCATGGTCGACGGCATCCTCGACCTGGTGCCCTCTGCCCGCGTGGGCCACATTGGCATGGAGCGCGACGAGGTCACCCACGAGCCGCATGAGTATTACTGCAAGATGCCCAGGGATATCGACCAACGTATCTGCCTGGTCGTCGATCCCATGCTCGCCACGGGCGGTTCTGCCGAGATGGCTATCGGCTATCTGCGCGAGCGCGGTGTCAAGGACATTCGCATGCTGTGCATCGTCGCGGCCCCCGAGGGCCTCAAGTCGCTGACCGAGAAAGACCCCGACGTGCATATCTATACCTGCGCCATTGACGACCACCTCAACGAGGCCGCCTACATCGTCCCCGGCCTGGGCGATGCCGGCGACCGCATCTACGGCACGCTGTAGTCTCTGGGCCAAACCGGCTAACGTCGAAAATACGAAGAAACGGTGCGCGCGGACAAATAAAAGGCGACCGCGCTCACCCCTGTTAACGGACGTTTCGCCCCGCAGGGTACGGAAAAACGCGTTACCGTAGCTACGGGATAAAGAAGGTCTTAAGAAAACGTACAGCTGCGTATTAACCGATGCTTTTTCGGTTGTACTTTAGCGATTGGCTCGTACAATAGTCACCAATGTTTGGCTGGGACTGTGCTGTGAGGCGTTAAAAAGGAAAGTGAGGACGCCAGTGTTTCAGATAGCCGATCTGCTCGCTATCGTTGCAGGTGCCATCGCGGGCGCAATTGCCTTCCTTCCCTTTGTTTTTACGCTCAAGCCGGTTCTTGACGATAAACAGAATGCGGACATGCTCAAGGGCATGGTGAGCCTGGCGGTCTCGGCAGTCGCCCTGCTCGTCTTTACCTTAGTTGTGTTTGCGTTGTTCGGAGAGGCATTTCGCATGTTCCTCCTGGGCGAGGCGATCGGCTTCGTGGCCTTTATGGCCGCCTGCACGGTTCGCGTCGCCAAGGCGCTGCGAGATCCTCATGAGGTCGAAAGGTAAGTCGTGGAAATTTTTGAAAAGCTGCCTGATGAGATTAATCATCTGGTCAGCGAGTTCAGCTCCACCCCTGTCGTGGGCGATCTGAGCTGCGGCATCACGCAGTACTCGTTTTGGCTGATCGTCTCCACGATCGTGCTCCTGATCGTCCTGGCCGTGTTCAAGAAGAAGCAGACCCTGGTTCCCAAGGGCTTCTTCGTCAACGGTTTCGAGTACATCATCGAGTACGTCGAGAACGATATCGGCAAGGGCGTCGTGGGTGAGAACTGGAAGAAGCACTTCCCGTTCCTGTGCTCGCTTTTCCTGTTCATCCTGATCAATAACATGATCGGCCTGATCCCGGGAATGAAGCCCGGCACCGGCGCAATCGGCTCCACCGCCGCGCTCGCCATCTTCGCCTTCGTGTACTTCATCTACTATGGATGCAAGGCTCACGGCGTGATCGGCTACATCAAGAGCCTCGCCCCGCAGGGCGTGAGCTTCCCGATGAACGTGCTCGTGTGGGTCGTCGAGCTCTTCTCGACCTTCCTGCGCCTCATCACGCTCGCCGTCCGTCTGTTCTGCAACATGTTCGCAGGACACGTGGTCATGGGATCGTTCGCCATCATGGCGAGCATGTTCATGCAACCGCTGCTTCAGCAGGTTTCCGCGGCCCACGCCGTCGGCGCCCTGCCTTCGCTGGCCTGGCTTGCCATCCTCATCCTGATCTATGCGATCGAGCTTGTGGTCGGCGCCATCCAGGCTTACGTCTTCACGGTCCTTACCGCCGTGTATGTCTCCGAGGCAGAGGAGGTCGCGGAGGAGGAGTAATCTTCCGTTCGCGCCTTAATGGTAAGGCAATTCGTTAAACCGCCGGTGCCCGTACCCATGGAGCCCGGCAGTTATAAATAGGTTATCCTGCGTGAAATAAGACACGCACGACAAAGGAGGAATCGTGGGAGTTATCGGTTACGGTCTCGGTGTTATCGGCGCTGGTCTTGCTATCGGCCTGTCTGCTCTGGGTGCTACGGGTGCTATGGCCCGTCAGCCTGAGGTCCAGGGCCGCGTGTTCACCGTCTTCATCATGGGCTCCGCCTTCGGCGAGGCTCTGGCTCTGATCGGCTTCGTTGTCGCGCTGATCGTTAAATAGCACGGAGCGTCAAGTATGAATCTTTCATCCCAGAAGAGCGCGATCGCACTCTCCGCGTCCGCGGCCGCGCTGCTCATGCCGGTTTCCGCGTTCGCCGAGGACGGCGCTGCCGGTGCGGACATCCTCATCCCTAAGATGGCGGAGTTCATCCCGGCGCTTATCGCCTTCCTGATCATCTGGATCGTGCTGGCCAAGGTCGCCCTGCCGGGCATCATGAAAACCATGGAGGAGCGCGGCAAGAAGATCGAGGAGAGCCTCGACGAGGCCGAGAAGACCAAGCAGGAGGCTATCGCCAAGCGCGCTGAGTCCGACTCGATCGTCACCGACGCCCGTCGTCAGGCCGCTGACATCGTTCTCGAGGCCCGTAAGGACGCCGAGTCCGAGCGCGCCCGTATCATCGAGGCTGCCCACAAGGAGGCCGAGGAGATTATCGCCAAGGCCCACACGACCGTCGAGGACGAGCGCAAGTCCATCTACGCCGGTGCCGCGAGCTCCATCGCCGACCTGTCCGTTGCCGTCGCCACCAAGATCGTGGGCGAGGCACTCGAGGACGAGTCCGAGCAGAAGAAGCTCATCGAGCGCTACATCCAGGAAGCAGGTAGCCTGAATGCCGACTAGCCGCTATCAGGACAAGGTGCTCGAGACCTACGCGCGCTCCCTTTTGGAAGCCGCCAAGGCCGAGAACCATGTGTTCGAGGACCTCGAGATGATCGAGCGCCTGGCTAGCGCCAGCCCCGAGATCATCGCCGTGCTCGACACCATGTCCAAGCGCGACCAGCTCGACCTTCTTCCCAAGGTGGCAGCTGCCTTTAAGTATGTTGCCGAGGAAGACGAGGATGTAGTGGGCGTGACCGTCACCACGGCGATCCCGCTCGACGACGAGCTGCGTCAAACCATCACTAAGAAATGCGAGCAGGACTTCGGCCGTAAGGTATTCCTTATCGAGCAGGTCGACCCGTCTATCGTGGGCGGCCTGGTGCTCGAGGCCCGCGGCGAGCGTCGTGACATTTCCGTCAAGACGCAGCTGCGCATCGCGCAGGAGACCCTCGCAAACTCTGCTAATTCGTACGGAGGTGAAGCCTAATGTCCGAAACCCTCAATGCCCAGGATATCGCCAGGAAACTGCAGGAGCAGCTCACGAGCCTCTCTGCGACGGTCGATACGCATGAGGTTTCAACGGTCGACGAGGTAGGCGACGGCATCGCGCGCGTCTCCGGCCTCAAGAGCGCCATGGCAGGCGAGCTTCTGGAGTTCAAGAGCTCCGATACCGGTGAGACCGTCTTCGGCCTTGCCCAGAACCTTGACCGTGACGAGGTCGGCGCCGTTCTGTTCGGTGCCGTCGACTCCATCAAGGAAGGCGACGAGTGCCGCACCACTGGCCGCATTATGGATATCCCCGTGAGCCGCGCCATGCTCGGCCGCGTCGTCAATCCGCTCGGCCAGCCTATCGACGGCCTGGGTGACATCGTCGCCACGCATCGTCGCCCCATCGAGTTCAAGGCCCCCGGTGTCATCGACCGTACCCCGGTGTGCGAGCCGGTTCAAACCGGCCTGTTGGCCATCGACTCCATGGTGCCTATTGGCCGTGGTCAGCGTGAGCTCATCATCGGCGACCGTAAGACCGGTAAGACCGCTATTGCCATTGACGCTATCCTCAATCAGCGCGGCAAGGGCATGGTCTGCATCTATGTCGCCATCGGCCAGAAGGCCTCCACGGTTGCCAACATCCGCGAGACCCTCGCTCAGCACGGTGCGCTCGACTACACCATCATCGTTTCGGCCACTGCTGCCGATTCCGCCCCTATGCAGTACATCGCGCCTATGGCCGGTGCCGCTATCGGCGAGTTCTTCATGTACAACGGCGAGGACGGTAAGCCCGCCAGCGAGACCAACCCCGGCGGTCACGTGCTTGTCATCTACGACGACCTGTCCAAGCAGGCCGTGGCCTACCGTCAGATGTCGCTGACGCTGCATCGTCCGCCCGGACGCGAGGCCTATCCTGGCGACATCTTCTACCTGCACTCTCGTCTGCTCGAGCGTGCCGTCAAGATGTCCAAGAAGAACGGCTACGGCTCCATGACGGCACTGCCGATCATCGAGACCCAGGACGGCGACGTCTCGGCCTACATTCCGACCAACGTCATTTCCATTACCGATGGTCAGATCTACCTGCAGTCCGAGCTCTTCTTCCAGGGTCAGCGCCCGGCAGTCGACGTGGGCATCTCCGTGTCCCGCGTCGGTGGCGATGCACAGACCAAGGCTATGAAGCAGGTCGCCGGCAACCTCCGTCTGGACCTCGCTTCGTACCAGGAGCTCGCTGGCTTTACCCAGTTCGGCTCCGACCTCGACGAGGCTACTCAGAAGCAGCTGACCCATGGTGCCCGCATGACCGAGCTCCTGAAGCAGCCGCGCTACCAGCCGTTTGAGGTTGGCGAGCAGATCGTTACGCTGTTCGCTGGCAACGAGGGCTTCCTGGATGACCTGGAGATCGCCGACGTGCTGCCTTTCCGTGCCGAGCTTATCGAGTACATGGACAATGGCTTTGGCTCGCTGCTCGACAAGGTTCGCGCCAAGAAGATCGACGACGACACCAAGGCCGAGCTCTTGCGTGTCATCGGTGACTTCAAGCAGCAGTTCATGGCCAAGCACCATGCCGACACGACTGGATCAGAGGAGAACTAAGCCCCATGGCCAACCTTCGCGACATTAAGAAGCGAATCTCCTCGGTTACCACGACCAAGCAGATCACGCGCACGATGGAGATGGTCTCTACGGCCAAGATCCGCCGTGCCCTCGATCGCTCCAAGCAGGCCGAGCCCTATAAGGAGGCGCTGACCGACGTCATGTTGACGGTCGCCGGCGACGCCTCCTGTTCGGGCACCGATCCCATGCTGCAGAAGCATGAGAGCGTCAAGCATGGCCTGATTGTCGTTATTGCCTCGGACCGCGGCCTTGCCGGCGGTTTCAATACGACGGTGGAGCGCACGGCCGAAAAGCTCGCCGCTTCTTGGGCGAACGACGGCATCGAGTGCGAGATCATCGCGTGTGGGCGCAAACCGGCCACGTATTTCCGTGACCGCGCAAACGTCACCATGCACTTTGAGGGCAACTCCTCCGAGCCCGATTTTAATCAGGCCCGCATGATCTCCTCTCATATCTGCGATGCGTATCGTTCCGGTGAGCTTGACCGTGTCGAGCTTGTCTACCACCACGCCAAGAACCGCGTGGATCAGGAGCTTCGCGTCGAGCATTTGTTGCCGCTCGACCCCGAGATGATCGCTATGGCCCACGGTCCGCGTAAGAACGAGACCGACGCCCCTAAGCGCATCTCGTCGACGTTCGAGTTCGTGCCCTCTCCCGAGCATGTTCTCGGCAAACTTGTGCCGTCTTATATCCTGACGGTCATCTACCAGGCCCTGATCGATTCGGCGGCCGCCGAGCAGGGTGCGCGCCGCAAGGCCATGCACTCCGCGACGGAAAACGCCACCGCGATCATCTCGACCCTTACCCGCACGTATAGTCGCGTGCGCCAGGCTTCGATCACGACCGAGATCAACGAAATCGTCGGCGGAGCCTCAGCATTGGAGGAACAGTAATGGCTAATAACACCGTAAAGCTTGCGGTCGAGGAAGCCACCAAGAAGACGACTGCCGGTGATGGCCGCATCGTGCGTATCATCGGCCCTGTCGTCGACGTCAAGTTTGACGGTGCGGTGCCCCCGATCTACAACGCGCTCACGGTCGAGGCCGAGACCCCGATCGGTCATCTGAGCACGATCCTCGAGGTTGAGAGCCAGCTTCCGGGCGGCGTCGTCCGCACGGTCGCCATGTCCTCGACCGACGGTCTGCAGCGTGGTCTCATCGCCACCGATACCGGTGAGCCCATGAAGATGCCCGTCGGCCCCAAGACGCTCGGCCGCATCTGGAACGTCATGGGCAAGCCCGTCGACGGCAAGCCTATGCCCGAGGTGGAGGAGTTCTACCCCATCCACCACGCGGCGCCCCGCTTTGACGAGCTCACCACCAAGACCGAGATCTTCGAGACCGGCATTAAGGCCGTCGACCTGCTCGAGCCCTACATCCGTGGCGGCAAAACGGGTCTGTTCGGTGGCGCCGGCGTCGGCAAGACCGTTCTGATTCAGGAGCTCATCAACAACCTCGCCCAGGAGCACGGCGGCACTTCGGTGTTCACCGGCGTCGGCGAGCGTACTCGCGAGGGTACCGACCTTTATCTCGAGATGAGCGAGTCTGGCGTTATCGACAAGACCTGCTTGGTCTATGGTCAGATGAACGAGCCGCCCGGAGCGCGTCTGCGCATCGGTCTGGCCGGCCTTACCACCGCTGAGTACTTCCGCGATCGCGGCCAGGACGTTCTGCTGTTCATCGACAACATTTTCCGCTTCTCCCAGGCAGGTTCCGAGGTTTCCGCACTGCTGGGCCGTATGCCGTCCGCCGTCGGTTACCAGCCCACGCTGGCAACCGAGATGGGCGACCTCCAGGAGCGCATTACCTCGACCAAGACGGGCTCCATTACCTCCGTCCAGGCCGTCTACGTCCCTGCAGACGACCTGACCGACCCGGCGCCTGCCACGACGTTCACCCACCTCGACGCCACCACGGTCCTTTCGCGTAGCATTTCGTCGCTCGGCCTGTTCCCGGCCATCGACCCGCTCGCGTCTTCCTCCGACGCCCTCGATCCCTCGATCGTCGGCGAGGAGCACTACCGTGTCGCCGTCAAGGTCCAGGAGCTCCTGCAGGAGTACTCCGACCTTCAGGACATCATCGCCATTCTGGGTATGGACGAGCTGTCCGAGGAGCAGCGCCTTACGGTCAACCGTGCCCGCAAGATCCAGCAGTTCCTCTCGCAGTCCTTCCACGTCGCCGAGAAGTTCACCGGCAACCCCGGCGTCTACGTCCGCGTCGAGGATACCGTCCGCTCTTTCGCCGAGATTGTCGACGGCAAGGCCGATGACCTGCCCGAGCAGGCTTTCCGCTATGCTTCCACGATTGAGGACGTGCGCGAGCGCGCCCGCAAGATGGGGGAGAAGTAGGTTATGCGTATCCGCATCGTGTGCCCCGTGAGCTGCGCCTATGAGGGCGACGCTGCGTTTGTGTCGATTCCGTCCACGGATGGCGAGTTTGGCGTTCTGCCTGCTCACTCCAGCGAGATCTGCACGATCGACCGCGGTTACGTTCGCGTTTCCGATAAGGCCATGGGCGCTGTCGACCACACGTTTGCCGTGGCCGGCGGCTATGTCCAGGTTGCGGAAGATGTCGTGACCGTTCTCGCCGAGCGCGCTTGCGATTTGGCGACCGTCGATGCCGACAAGGTTAAAGCTGATATTCAAGGTTTTGAAGAGAAGCTGGGTAATTTGTCGGAGGATGATGCACGCCGCGCCTACCTCTATAATGAAATCGCATGGTGTAAGCTCAAGCTTGCCCAATAGTCAAACGATTTAGCGTTCGACCATTTGCGAACACATCATGCCCGGGATGGCCCAGCCACCCCGGGCATGCTTTTTGAAAGGGTAGACCTTGGATATTATCCGCGTTGAGGGTGGCCACGCCATCGGAGGCTCCGTGCCCGTCTCGGGTGCCAAGAACTCCGCGCTCAAACTTATGGCGGCAACGCTTCTGGCGCCGGGCAAGACGACGCTGCAGAACGTGCCCGATATTTCCGATGTCCACGTGATGGGCAAGGTGCTCAAGGGCATGGGCGCCACGATTGAAGTTCTCGATGAGCACACGCTCGAAATCGATACCTCCCAGGTTGATTCCTGGGAGGCTCCCTACGAGCTTGTCGCCAAGATGCGCGCCTCTACGGCCGTGATGGGCCCCCTGCTGGGTCGTTTCCATCGCGCCAAGATCGCCATGCCGGGCGGCTGCAACCTGGGCGCTCGCAAGATCGATATGCATATCTTGGGTCTCGAGGCTCTGGGCGTCGAGTTCGACACCGCCCACGGCTACATCAACGCCAGCGCTCCCCAGGGTCTGCACGGCACCACCGTCACGCTCGAATTCGCGAGCGTGGGCGCCACCGAGAACCTCATCATGGCTGCCGTGCGCGCACAGGGCACCACGGTTATCGACAACGCTGCCCGCGAGCCCGAGATCGTCGACCTTGCCAACATGCTCAACGAGATGGGTGCCAAGATCGTCGGCGCAGGCACGCCCGTCGTGACCATCGAGGGCGTGGAGGAGCTGCATCCCGTTACCCATTGCGTGGTGGGTGACCGCATCGAGGCCGGCACCTTTATCGTCGCCGGCGCCCTCATGGCCGATGAGCGCGGCGTCGATGTTACGGGCTTCTGCCCCATCCACCTGGGAATGGTGCTCAAAAAGATGGAACTTATGGGCATCGAGTGCGAGCGTATCGAGAACGGCGTCCACGTCAATCGCGTCGAGCGCATCAGGCCGGTCGATATCCAGACGCTTCCGTTCCCGGGTTTCCCGACCGACATGCAGGCGCAGATCATGGTGCTTTCGGCCCTTGCCGACGGAAGCTCCGTAATTACCGAGAACATCTTCGAGAACCGCTTTATGTTCGCCTCCGAGCTCGTGCGTATGGGTGCCGATATTCGTATCGAGAGCCATCACGCCATGATTCACGGCGTCAAGGGCTTCTCGGGCGCACAGGTCACCTCGCCCGACCTGCGTGGCGGCGCAGCGCTTGTGGTTGCCGGTCTTATCGCCGATGGCGTTACCGAGGTCTCGGCCATCCATCACATCAAACGTGGCTACGAGCAGTTTGTCGAAAAGCTGCAGGCGCTTGGCGCGCATGTCGAACATGCCACCGTTCCCGATCCCGTCATCTACTAATGCAGGTTGCCTATGTTTAACAAGAAACCCCTAGCGGATAACACCCGAAGACCCTCGACTGGTGCGCAGGCCAAGATCTACAGCCGCGACAATGTCGCACGCTATTCCGAGCGCGCCCGTCAGCGCCGTCGCGGCCGCACGGTTCGCCGCGTAGCTCTCATCGCCGTACTCGGCGTGCTGCTGAGCGCCACGACTGCTGCGGGTCTGTGGTTTGCCACTATCATGGGCAAGCTTGGCGACTCCAATGTCATTACCAACAACCTGCGCCAGATTCTGGTCGATACCAATGAGGCAAAAGATCCGTTCTACGTGTTGCTTCTTGGTACCGACGGTCGTCCGGGCGAGGATACGTATCGTGCCGACTCGATTATCCTGGCACGCATCGACCCCACGCAAAAGCTGGCGACGCTCATTTCCGTTCCGCGCGACACCAAGGTCGTGTACAAGGGCGAGACCATGAAGATCAACGCCTGCCACACCGTTGGCGGCGCCGAGGCCATGGTCCAGGCGGTCAACGAGCTGTGCGGCGTGCAGATTTCTCACTATGCCGAGGTCAGCTTTGACGGCATGCAGTCGCTTATTGATTCGGTTGGCGGTATCGACATCAACGCGACCGACGACGTCGACGATCCCGAGCATCTGGATATTAAGATTACCGCTGGTCAGCAGCATATGGACGGCGCTACCGCTCTTACCTATGCCCGCTGCCGCTACACCTATGCCGACGGCGATTACACGCGCATGCGCCATCAGCGTCAGGTGCTTGGCGCCCTTGCCAACCAGATTCTCAATAACTTCGATGCCACGAAGATCTTTGGCCTGGTTAATTCGCTGTCCGATATGCTCGTAACCGATATGAGCGTTCAGGATATCGTGTCCACGGTCAATGCCATGCGCGGCATGGATGTCGAGGGCATCTACTCGGCCAACCTGCCTTCGTACGCCGACGACAGCACTATGATCGACGGCGTGAGCTATGTCTTTGTTTACGAAGACGAGCTTAAGGAAATGATGGCCCGCGTTGACGCCGGTGAGGATCCCAAGGGCCCCAACACCATGGGCCTTTCAGACGGCTCCAGCTCCACGATCGGTGACCTCAACAACAATACGTCCGAGGACTACGCATATGGCACCGCGACCTCGTCGGGTGGCTCGGACGATTCCGACGATTCGAGCGACGGCTCCGATTACTACGAAGAGCCCACCGGTGACGGCAACGGCTACGAAGCCAACTATTAGAGTTACGCGGGCTTACCAGCCCGCGTAACGGCTCGACGCTGCGCGCCGCCCAAGGCGACAATTTGTCATTCAAAAGGCAGGGCATGACCAGAAGGTCAATGCCCTGCCTTTTTCATGCCAACTTGTTCGCCTTGGACGTCGCTCGCTGACGTTGGCTCAACCTGCGATGCCGACTACTTTTCTTGCACCAAAAATCGCCCCGTTCTCTGTTGAGGACGGGGCGATTCGTCTTTTGGGCTTATGCAGCCAGTCTTATGCGAAACGGGCGACGAGCTCCTGCAGGACGTCGGTCATCTTGACGAGCGAGCTGACCGGGACAAACTCGTTGACGCCGTGGTAACAGTAGCCGCCTGTCGAGAGGTTGGGGCAGGGCAGGCCGCGGAACGACAGCTGTGCGCCGTCGGTGCCGCCGCGAATCGGCAGTACTTGGGGCTCAACGCCGCAGGCAAGGTAGGCTTCCTTGGCAACATCAATAAGCTCGGGATAGTCACGAACGATCTCGGCCATATTTCGATACTGCTGCTTAATCTCGACCGTTACGCGCTCCTCGCCCAGTCGCTGGTTGAGTAGTGCGGCGGCGGCATTCATCAGCTCGAGTTTCTGCTGGAACTTGGCGGCATCGTGATCACGGACGATATAGCGCGCCGTGGCATGGTCGACCGTTGCCGAGACGCCCTCAAGGTGATAGAAGCCCTCGTAGCCCTCGGTGTATTCCGGGCGCTGCTCGTAGGGGAGCAGGGCGTTGAATTCGCAGAACAGGTTGCCCGCGTTGACCATGCGCCCCTTGGCGTCGCCGGGGTGAATGGACTGGCCCTCAAAGCGAACGGTTGCCTCGGCGGCGTTGAAGCACTCCCACTCAAGCTCGCCAACCGGACCGCCGTCGACCGTGTAAGCGTACTTGCAGCCGAAGACCTCGATATCCAACAGCTCGGCACCGTGACCGATTTCCTCGTCCGGGCAGAAGCAAATGCCGAGCGCGGGATGGGGCAGGGAGGGATCCTGCGCGATGCGTGCGACAAGCGCCATGATTTCGGCGACACCCGCCTTGTCGTCGGCGCCCAGCAGTGTAGTTCCGTCGGTGCAGACAAGGTCCTCACCCACCAGGTTGTTGAGGGCAGGAAGTTTGGCGGTGCTCATGGACACGGGCTTGCCGTCGACGATGCCGCAAACCAGATCGCCGCCCTCGTAGTGCACGATGTGCGGCGCTACGCCGGCGCCCGGCGCGACCTCGGTGGTATCGAGGTGCGCGATCAGGCCCAGGGCGGGCTTATTCTCGGAACCGGCGCTAGCGGGAATGTGCGCGCAGACATAGGCGTTTTCGGTTACATGGGCATCGGTTGCACCCAGCTCGCGCAGTTCTTCGGCAAGCACGTTGGCAAGGTCGAACTGTACGGTGCTCGACGGCACCTGGTCGCAGTTGGCATCCTCGGACTGCGTGTTGATCTGGACATAGCGCAAAAAACGCTCGAGGACGTCGGGGTCCGTGGTGGTGTTTTCCATAAAGATCGCTCCAATCTTGGTCGTCGTGTGCAACAAGAACTCTAGCACGGTATGCCGCGGCATACCGCGACGCTTGGATGGGGTAGAATCAGCCATTGAGTGCAGAAGGGACGGATGTTCATGGATACGACAAATAGCTCGCGCGAGCTACACCTAACGGTGGCGAACGAAGACTACTTGGAGTGCATGGTTCGCATCGAAAGCGAAGATGGGGAGACCGGCGGCGTGCGGTCGGTCGATATCGCACAGCGCCTTGGCGTCTCGAAGGCATCGGTCAACAAGGCGGTTTCGGCTCTCAAGGCATCTGAACTTGTCGAACAGTCTCACTACGGCAAAGTTATCTTGACTGACCGTGGGCGCGAGGTCGGCTCGGCTATCTGGTATCGCCATCGTCTGGTCCGCACGTTTTTGGTTCAGGAACTCGGTGTCGAATTTGAGCGAGCCGATTCCGAGGCCTGCATGATGGAGCATGCTCTATCCGAGGACACGATGAACCGCTGGCTCGCCTATCTCGAAAAGCAGGGAATCAGCGTCGAGGAATAGCGGGATATATATGGATACGAGTTATTACAACCGCTTTGGTGCCGAGGAACTTACGCGCCGCTTGTCGAGCGAGACCTTGTTGGCGCAGGGCCCCATGGGCAGTGTTCTGTTGAGTGAGTACGATGCCGCCGACATTCCACCGGCGTTTTGGAATCTGGCAGAGCCGCAGACCGTTTCTCGTATCCATCGCTTGTATGTCGCCGCCGGCGCGCAGGTGCTCATTACCAACACCTTTCAGGCATCAAGCTATGCCCTCAAGCACGACCAGATTGCGCCGTCCGTGGCGGAGGTCAATCGCGGGGCCGTCGACGATGCTCGCCAGGCGCACCCACAGCTGCTGCTGGGCTCGATGGGCCCGATTTGTATTGAGTGGTTTGCCGAGGACTCTGCCGAGTATCGTGAAATCCGAGGCATTGCGCGCGAACAAGCGCACGCCTTGCTCAATGCTGGTGTTGACGGTCTGCTGATCGAGACGGTGACGTCTATCCGTAATTTGCAGCCCATGCTTGCCGGCGCCCGAGATGCCGCCGACGGTATGCCTGTCCTGGTGAGTTTTGTCGTTGACGATAAAGGCGACCTGTTGGGCGATGGCCTCAACATCGAGGCAGCCGTTTTGTACGCCGAAAAACACGGCGCAAACTCGGTTGGTGTTAATTGCTGTTCGCTTGCGGCCGCGAACGCGGCGGTGCCCAGGATGGTTGCATCGGCGACTACTCCCGTCACGGTGCGTCCCAATGCGGGAAATCCGGTTCAGACACAGGATGGTCCCGTGTGGCATGAGGACCCCGAAGCCTTCGCTCGCGCATGCGTCGAGTGGAAGCGGGCGGGCGCCGCAATGGTAGGCAGCTGCTGCGGAACCACGGCGGTTACGACAGCCGCTATGGCAGATGCGCTCAATATATAGAACCCGAAAATGGGAGTATCGAATCACCGCCCCCGCTGGGGCGGTTTTTTTTGTTGGCGGTGCGCACCTCGACGCTTTTGCCTAAACGGTGAACGAGCGTGCCGGCGGCTTGCCGGATGCCCGTTGCGGGTATACCTCATGCGTACCATGATCCAAACACTGCGAGGTGTCTGCGCGTGTGCGCGATAATTCACTTTGGAACTGACGGTTGGCGAGCTCGCGTCGACGGAGACTTTACTATCAACAACGTCGCTCGTGTCACCGATGCTATCGGCAGGCTATGGCAAAAGACGAATCCCGGTAAAACGGTATATGTAGGATTTGACACTCGGCCGCAAGCGCGCGAGTTCGCCGAGCTCGCGGCGGGCGTGATTGCCGCCCACGGGCTCGATGCCGTGCTCGTGTCTCGACCGGTGCCGACTCCCGCTCTTACGTGGGCGGCTGCGTATGACGGCGAGGCATGCGGCGCGCTTATGGTGACGGGCTCACATCATCCGCAGGGCTATCTATGCCTTAAGCTGCGGATGGGTGATGGCTCGACGGCCAACCAGGATGTCATCGAAGAGCTCGAGGAGACGATGGCCGCCGAGCCGCTGGGGCTTGAGGGGCAATACCGCACGGCAGATATCATTCCCGACTATATGCGAGCGGTGGCATCGTTTGTCGACGCGGATGCCATTCGCGCCGCGCATATGCGTGTGGTGGTTGACCCCATGGGCGGAGCTGCGCAGGGATATCTTGCCGACTTGCTTCGAGAGATTGGCGTCGAAGTCCACGAGATTCACGCCGACGAGACGACCGATAGGGGAGATATCTGCCCCGACCCGGTCGAGCCGTGGGTGGATGCTTGTGAGCGCGCAGTTGTCGAAGACGGGGCGTGCGCCGGTCTGGTGACTGATGGCGACGCCGATCGTATCGGCGCGGTTGATGAGCGCGGCAGATATATACATCCACATCAGATCATGGCGCTCGTTTTGGGCGATTTGGTCCAGTATCGCGATCTGAAGGGACGCGTCGTCGTCAACCTTTCATGCTCCACGCTTGTGCGTCGCATTGCCGAGGCGCTCGGCTGCCGCGTGGTCATCAAGCCCGTCGGTTTTAAATATATAGCCGCCGAGATGAAGAAGGGCGGCGTTCTCGTGGGCGGTGAAGAGGCCGGTGGTATCGGTATCGCCGCGCACATGCCCGAGCGCGACGGCATCCTTGCCTGCCTGATTTTGTGCGAGCTCATGGCCAAGACCGGCGCGCCCTTGGGCGTGCTTATCGATCAGCTCGAGGCGAGCTTTGGCAAGACGAGTTACGGACGTCGAGATTTGCGCCTTGAGGCCGAGGATGCCGAGACGTTGCGCACGCTGCTTCCCGGAGTGAATCCCAAGTCGATATGCGGCAAGGTACCGCAGAGCGTAAGTCATATGGATGGCTTGCGTCTGGCATTTGAAGATGACACCTGGCTGCTGATCCGTCCCAGCGGGACCGAACCGGTGGTGCGCGTGTACGCCGAGGGCTTTTCGGTGGAGGAGCGCGATGAGCTGCTAGATGCCGGCTGCGCTTTGGCCAGGGGCGCATATCGGCTATAGCCAAGGGGCCACTCTATATAAAGATGTGCTCGGCAAGCGGTAGCTATCAACTGGCAAGCGTCAGTTGAGGGCACAGTTGTGTAGGAAATGTGTGCGCCCAGATTCCCGCCCCCGGGGGCCCTCCGGTCTGGCAATATATCTCCTTGCCGCGCGGCCCGGTGGAACCGGATGGA